>JBBSGM010000065.1:0-22471 GCA_038254065.1 Mycobacteriales bacterium
CAAGGTGGGCGCCCGCAGCGCCGCGAGGACCAACGATCCCGCGACGCGATCAACGTCGTCCAGGCTCCCGGCGCCCCCGAAGCGACACGCCGAGCCACCTGCTGGACATGATCACCAAACCGCTAACTCCGCGGCATTGCTGCGCGATGGCGCAAGCGCCACCCTTGACCTGCGAGGCTCTGCGGCTCCTGTCGGGGCAGGAAGGCGGGCAGGCCGGGGGCCTGCCCTTGGTGGCGCGGCGCACCCGGACGCCTCGCCTTACCGCACTCGCTGCGGGGTTGATCCCGTAGGGGCGGTGTCACCGGGCTCGTCCTCTGGGCGACACGCCGTTCCCTGCCTACGGTTCCAGTTACCAGGCCGGAGTCGATCAAAGGCGGGGAACGGCGTGCGCAACGCAAGGGTATGGGCTGGGCTGCTCGGGGTCGAGAAGACCACGGTCGAGCGGGTCAAGTTCGACGAGGACCAGGGCGTGCTGGTCGCGCATGTGCGGCCGGTCCGCTGGGAGCGGCGACGCTGTGGGGTGTGCCCACGGCCCTCCCCGGGCTATGACCCCGGGGAGGGCCGGCGCCGGTGGCGGTGCCTGGATCTGGGCACGGTGCGCGCGGTGCTGGAGGCCGACGCGCCGCGGGTGCACTGCGCGCAGCACGGGGTGGTCGTGGCGGCGGTGCCCTGGGCACGTCACGGCACCGGGCACACCCGGTTCTTCAACGACCAGGTGGCCTGGTGGGCGGTGACGTGCTCCAAGAGCGCGGTGCAGGAACTGATGCGGATCGCGTGGGCCGCCGTCGGGGCGATCATCACCCGGGTCGCCGAGGATGCGATGGCCGGGGTCGACCGTTTCGCTGACCTGCGCCGGATCGGGATCGATGAGATCAGCGACAAGAAGGGCCACCGGTACCTGACCGTCGTGGTCAATCACGACAGCAGGCGGCTGATCTGGGCCGCACCGGGTCGGGACAACGCCACCTTGGGGCAGTTCTTCGAGCTGCTGGGCCCCGACCGCTGCGCCCAGCTCACCCACGTGTCCGCGGACGCGGCGGACTGGATCGCCGACGTGGTCGCCCAACGCTGCGCCGACGCGGTGCGCTGCGCTGAGGCGTTCCACGTCGTGGCGTGGGCGACCGAGGCGCTCGACGAGGTCCGCCGTCAGGCATGGAACGACGCCCGCGCCCTGGCCCGCGGCGAGCCCCGACGCGGCCGCGGGCGACCCCGCGCCGATGCCGCACCGCGCCCGGGTCACGAGCAGGCCCGCAACCTCAAGAACGCCCGCTACGCGCTGTGGAAGAACCCGGAGAACCTCACCGACCGCCAGGCCGACAAGCTGGCCCAGATCGCCCAGACCGACCCGCGGCTGCACCGCGCCTACCTGCTTCTCGCCCCCGTCTTCCGCATCCCCCAACCCGGACACGACGAAGGGGCCGCACCCGCTCAACCAGCAGGTACGGCCCCACAGCCGCCGGTTCGCACACCGACTAATTCGGTGGAGGTGCCGGGAATCGAACCCGGGTCCTCCGTCGCTTCACAAGGGCTTCTCCGTGCGCAGTCCGCGTGCCTCTACTCGGATCCACCGGTCATGCGGACGAGCCGGTGTGACGATCCCAGTCGCTGTTTGGTGTTCCGTGCGGCCCCGCGACCGGCCCGTACGGTGAGTCCCCTAGCTGATGCCGGACACCGGAGCGGGAACATCCCCGGGCCGACAGCGACGCTCCCCGCTCAGGCGGCGAGGGCGAACGCAGTGCGCGTATCAGCGGCACTTATTTTTTTGCGACATCTGGTTAACGAGATCATCGTCGCCTTCCTCGGCACGCTTCCCCTTGATCTACATCCGGAGTCGAAACCGTTCACCCCCCTGCCGCCCGCCATGGCCGGTCCGTACAGCATAACGCGTCCGGGGCGCCGGATCATCCCGGCGGGTCAGCGGCCCACGAGCCGGGCGGGTGGGTGGGACGTCGTCGTCGGACCCGGGCGGCTCCGGCAGGGTTACCGCTTCTCCCGGGCCCGGCCCTTCAGGGCCCGGCCCATTGCGCGGGCGATGTCGCGCTGCGCGTCGCGGGTGGCCAGATCCGTCCGCTTGTCGTAGGTCTTCTTGCCCTTGGCCAGCGCGATCTCACATTTGACCTTGCCGTCGCTGAAGTACAGCGACAGCGGGACCAACGTCAGCCCACCCTCCCGGATCTTGCCGACCAGCCGCTCGATCTCGCCTCGGTGCAGCAGCAGCTTGCGGGTGCGCCGCGGCTCGTGGTTGGTCCAGCTCCCCTGGATGTACTCGGGGATGTGCAGCCCGCGCAGCCACATCTCGCCGTCGTCGACGGTCGCAAAGGCGTCGACCAGCGACGCCCGTCCCATCCGCAGGCTCTTCACCTCGGTGCCCAGCAGCGCCACACCGGCCTCGTAGGTGTCGAGGATCGCGTAGTCGTGGCGCGCCTTGCGGTTCTGCGCGATCATCTTGCGGCCTTTCTCCTGCACCACTCCAGCCTACGCGGAAGGTGCTGGCAGGTTTTGGCTCGCCGAACTGTCGGTGCCTCGCGGGATGCTCCGGTGGAGTCGAGCACCGAGGAGCGGGCGATGCCGCTGAAGGTCGGAGCGATCATTACGCTCACCGAGGAGGACGGCTGGTACCTGGTCGCCGTTCGCGGCAGCCACCGGCAGTTCCGACATCCGCAGAAGCCGGGCCGGGTGACCGTGCCAGGCAAGCCGAGCCGAGAGTTGTCGTACGTCCTCGAGCGGAGCATCCTTAAGCAGGCCGGGCTGACGAGGAGAGGCCAGTCGTGAGCAGCTATGTCATTCTCATCGATCCGACCCCGGACGGCGGCTTCGGGGCATGGGCGCCCGACCTGCCCGGTTGTGTCGCGCTGGGCGACAGCTTCGAGGAGTGCCTCGCGGAGATGCGCGAGGCGGTCGAGTTCCACGTCCACGGGATGCTCGAGGACGGGCTGACGGTTCCGCCACCGATCACCAGAGCGGTCACGATCGACGCTGCGTGAGCACGCGATCAGACGGGCTGCTCCACCGAGCGTGTCCTCAGGGCGCCGCGGACGGCTCCCGGGACACGTTCGGCGCCGGCCAGGGCTCAGACCACGGCGCCCTCGGTGCGCCGCCAGCGGATTCCCGCCTCGATGAACCCGTCGATCTCGCCGTCGAGGACCGCGCTCGGGTTGCCCACCTCGTAGTCGGTGCGCAGGTCCTTCACCATCTGGTAGGGGTGCAGCACGTAGGAGCGCATCTGGTTGCCCCAGGACGAGCCGGTGTCCTTGAGCGCATCCATCCTGGCCTGCTCCTCCCGGCGGCGGCGCTCGAGGAGCTTGGCCTGCAGCACCAGCATCGCCGAGGCCTTGTTCTGCAGCTGCGAGCGCTCGTTCTGGCAGGACACCACGATTCCGGTGGGCAGGTGGGTCAGCCGGACCGCGGAGTCGGTGGTGTTGACGCCCTGCCCGCCGGGCCCGGACGAGCGGTAGACGTCGACCCGCAGGTCCTTCTCGTCGATCTCCACATGGTCACTGGACTCGACGACCGGTGCCACCTCGACCCCGGCGAACGACGTCTGGCGGCGCCCCTGGTTGTCGAACGGCGAGATCCGGACCAGCCGGTGGGTGCCCTGCTCGACCGAGAGCGTCCCGTAGGCGAAGGGCGCGTGCACCTGGAACGTCGCCGACTTGATGCCGGCCTCCTCCGCGTAGGAGGTGTCGTAGACGTCGGTGGCGTACCCGTGCCGTTCGGCCCAGCGTAGGTACATCCGCAGGAGCATCTCGGCGAAGTCGGCGGCGTCCACCCCGCCCGCCTCGGCCCGGATGGTCACCAGCGCCTCGCGCGGGTCGTACTCGCCGGCGAGCAGGGTGCGCACCTCGAGCACCGCGATGTCGGCGCGCAGCTTCTTCCGCTCCGCGTCGGCGTCGGCGACCGCACCCTGGTCGCCCTCGTCCTCGGCCAGCTCGTAGAGCACCGGCAGGTCGTCGAGATGGCGGCGCAGGTCGTCGATCCGGCGCAGCTCACCCTGGGCGTGAGCGAGGCGGCTGGTGACCTTCTGCGCGGCCTCGGCGTCGTTCCACAGGTCGGGCTGGCCGGCCTGCTCGGAGAGGTCGGCGATCTCGGCGCGCAGCGCGGGCAGGTCGGTGACCGCCTCGATGCCCTCGAGGATGCCGGTCAGTTCCTTCAGGTCGGCTGCGACGTCGGCGTTCACAACAGCCCAGGGTACCCACCGGCACGGAGTCAGTCGGTCGGGATCACGTCCAGCAGTTTCACCATCGCTCGGGTGTGCGCGACGGCGAAGTCGGCGACGGCCTTGCGGTACGGGTCGGGTTCACCGCGGGCGACGACGCGGGCCGCGTCGAGGCGGGCCGCGTAGGCCTCCCGGGCGTGCCGGACGAGCTCCGTGCGCTGCCTGACGGTCAGCGAACCGGCGTGCAGCAGCCGCAGCACGAGCGGGCTGCGCAGCGCGTCGGACCCGCTGCCGCTGACCAGCCACACCTTGAACGCGCGCCGGCCGGCGGCGGTGACCACGTACTGCTGCGAGGCCCGCGGCCCCTGCTTGCCCAGCCGGAGCAGGCCGGCCCCGGCCAGCGCCGGCAGCTCGCGGTAGACCTGGCTGCGGGTGACCGAGAAGAAGGAGCCGAACCGCTCCCCCGCCGCGGCGACGAGCTGGCCACCCGTCATCGGGCCCTCGTGCAGCAGTCCGAGCAGCGCGGCGGCAGTGGCATTGACCCCGACCGCACTCGCCGCGGGGGCATGGACGGCGGCGGCATCGACCCCGGCGGCATCGACTGGTGGCCCCGGCATTCCCCCACGGTCCCACGGACGGGCGGGCACCGCATCCACTGTGGCCGGGCCCGGTCCAGTGTGGGCGGAGGAGACCGACCGGCGCCCGCTTCACACCGGCGTCACACAACGCGGTTCAGGGTTCTCGCCGAGAGGTCATCACCTGTCCGTTCTGCCCGGACGCAGGCGGCCACCGCCGGACACCATCAGGAAAGCGCATGGTCCGATTCCTCGCTCGGCGGCTGCTCAACTACGTGGCGCTGTGCCTGCTCGCGACGTTCCTGGCCTACGCGCTCGCGTCGCTGACGTTCGACCCGGTCGGCCGGCTGGCCCAGCGCAACCCCCCGCCGCCACCGGCCAGCCTGGCCGCCAAGTCCGCCGAGCTGCGGCTCGACGAGCCGATCCCCGAGCGGTTCGTGCACTGGTTCGGTGGCACGCTGCACGGCGACTTCGGCAAGACCACGGTGAACACCACGATCACCGACGAGCTGGGGCGACGGATCGGGGTCAGCCTGCGGCTGTTCCTGCTCGGCACCGTGGTCGGCGTCGCACTGGGCGTGATCGTCGGCGTGGCCGGCGCGATCCGGCAGTACACGGTCAGCGACTACGCCGCCACCCTGTTCTCCTTCGTCGTCCTCAGCACCCCGGTGTTCCTGCTGGCGCTGGTGCTCAAGTACGGCGCGCTGGAGTTCAACAGCCAGGTCGGTAGCCAGGTGCTGGCCTTCACCGGCGAGACCGCGCCGGGCTTCCGCGGCAGCGCCGGCGCGGAGCTGCTCGACCGGCTCCAGCACCTCGTGCTGCCCACCATGGCCATCGCGCTCGGCCAGATCGCCTACTACAGCCGCTACCAGCGCAGTGCCATGCTCGACGTGCTGGGCAGCGACTTCCTGCGCACCGCGCAGGCCAAGGGCCTCACCCGGCGGCGGGCGCTGTTCACCCACGGCCTGCGCACCGCCCTGGTGCCGATGGCGACGCTGTTCGCGTTCGGCTTCGGGCTGCTGATCACCGGCGGGGTGTTCACCGAGCGGATCTTCGGCTGGTACGGCATGGGCGACTGGCTGGTGTACGGCATCGAGCAGGACGACACCAACATCACCGCAACGGTCACCTTGTTCGTCGCGGTCCTTGTACTGTTCTCCGGCTGGCTGTCCGACGTGCTCTACGCGGTGCTCGACCCACGCGTCCGGCTGAGCTGAGAGGGGTCCGGTCATGGCGAGCGAGCTGGCCGACGTCAGCGGTCCCCGCACCACCACGGTCGCGCCCAGCCCGTTCCCGGCCACCGCGCCCGAGCCGGAACGGTCGGTCACCCGCGGCCGGCTGGTGGCGCGGCGCTTCCGGCGCAACCGGCTGGCGCTGGTCGGGCTGTCGGTGATCGTCCTGCTCTATGCCGCCGCGTTCCTCAGCCCACTGTTCGCGCCGTGGATCTACACCCAGTTCGACTACACCGCGTTCCTCCGGCCGCCCTCGGGCAGCCACTGGTTCGGCACCAGCCAGATCGGCCAGGACGTGTTCGCCCAGACCATGCGCGGGCTGCAGAAGTCGCTGACCATCGGGCTGCTGGTGGGCGTCATCTCGACCACGATCGCCGCCGTGGTCGGCGCCACCGCGGGCTACTTCGGCGGGCTCACCGACCGGGTGCTGATGTGGGTGGTCGACCTGCTGCTGGTGCTGCCCGCGTTCCTCATCCTGGCGGTGGCCAGCCCGGCGCTGCGCGGGCGGTCCTGGCTCTGGCTGGTGGTGCTGCTGGCGCTGTTCACCTGGATGATCACCGCCCGGATCCTGCGCGGGATGACCTTCAGCCTGCGCGACCGGGAGTTCGTCAAGGCCGCGCGGTTCATGGGCACACCTTCCTGGACGATCATCCGCCGGCACATCCTGCCCAACATGGCGTCGCTGATGATCATCGACGCGACGGTCAACGTCGGGCAGGCGATCCTGCTGGAGGCCGGGCTGAGCTACTTCGGGTTCGGCGTGCAGAGCCCCGACGTGTCGCTGGGCACCCTGATCAGTGACGGCAGCCGCGCCTCGCTCACCACGCCGTGGCTGTTCGGGTTCTCCGGCGGCCTGCTGGTGGTCGCGGTGCTGGCCGTCAACTTCGTCGGCGACGGGCTGCGCGACGCGCTCGACCCGTCGTCGCGGGGCGGGCGACGCCGGGAACGGCGGGTTCGCCGGCGCGGTGGCGCCACCCCGGCGCCGGCCCGGGCCGGCGGCACCGCCTGATGGGCGTCGTGCAGCCGCTGGTCGACAGCCCGCCTGCCGACCGGGCCGACCCGGTGCTCGAGGTGCGCGACCTCGAGGTGTCGTTCCCCAGCGAGGACGGCCGGGTGCGCGCGGTGCGCGGGCTGTCCTACCGGGTCGGGCCCGGCGAGGTGCTCGGCATCGTCGGGGAGTCCGGGTCGGGCAAGTCGGTGTCGTCGCTGGCGGTGATGGGGTTGCTGCCGCCGCAGGCCCGGGTGAGCGGATCGATCCGATACCGCGGCCGCGAGCTGCTCGGGCTGTCCGACCGGGAGCTGTCCCGGACCAGGGGCCGGCAGATCGCGATGGTGTTCCAGGACCCGCTCTCGGCGTTGACCCCGGTCTACACCGTCGGTGACCAGATTGCCGAGGCCCTGCTGGTGCACGCCGGGCGCGGGCTGAGCCGCCCGGCGGCGCGGGCGCGCTCGGTCGAGCTGCTCGACCTGGTCGGCATCCCGAACGCCGCCGCGGCGGTGCGGTCGTTCCCGCACGAGTTCTCCGGCGGGATGCGGCAGCGTGTGGTGATCGCGATGGCGATCGCCAACGACCCCGACCTGATCATCGCCGACGAGCCCACCACCGCGCTGGACGTCACCGTGCAGGCCCAGGTGCTCGAGGTGCTCAAGACCGCCCAGGCGCTCACCGGTGCCGGCATCGTGCTGATCACCCACGATCTCGGAGTGGTCGCCGGGATGGCCGACCGGGTGCTGGTGATGTACGCCGGGCGCGCGGTGGAGTCCGGAGGAGTCGACGAGATCTTCGCCCGGCCCCGGATGCCCTACACGCTGGGCCTGCTCGGCTCGATCCCGCGCCTGGACGCCGCGGCCGGCCGGCCGCTGGTACCCATCGAGGGGCAGCCGCCGTCGCTGGTGGACCTGCCGCCGGGCTGCCCGTTCGCCCCGCGTTGCCCGCTGGCCGTGCCGGCGTGCCGGGACGGCGAGCCGGAGCTGACCCCGGTCGGCGGCGACGACAACGCTGGCAACCACCGCGGGAAGCACCGGGCGGCGTGCATCCGCAGCATCGAGCTGGCCCGCACCGGCGTCGACCCGGTCGCGATCTACGGCGCGGCGCCGCCACCCCCGTCACCGGTCGCGGCCGTACCCCGCGAACGGCGGGTGGTGGCACTGCGGGTGAACGGGCTGGTCAAGGAGTTCCCCATGACGAAGGGCGCGGTGCTGCGCAGGCGGGTCGGCACCGTGCACGCGGTGGACGGGGTGAGCTTCGACGTCCGGGAGGGCGAGACGCTCGGGTTGGTCGGCGAGTCCGGCTGCGGGAAGAGCACCACGGTCCTGGAGATCCTCGGGCTGGAACGGCCGATGGCCGGCACCGTCGAGGTGCTCGGCACCGACGTGGCGACGCTGGCCAGGGCCGACCGCACCCGGATCCGCCGTGACCTGCAGGTGGTCTTCCAGGACCCGATGGCCTCGCTGGACCCGAGGCTGCCGATCCGCGACGTGCTCGCCGAGCCGATGCAGATCCAGGGCTGGAGCCGGGACCGGATCGACGCCAGGGTGCCCGAGCTGATGCGGCTGGTCGGGATGGCCCCGGCGCAGGCCGGCCGGTACCCGGCGGAGTTCTCCGGTGGCCAGCGGCAGCGGATCTGCATCGCCCGGGCGCTCGCGCTGGACCCGAAGCTGCTGGTGCTGGACGAGCCGGTGTCCGCACTCGACGTCTCCATCCAGGCCGGTGTGATCAACCTGCTGGAGCGGCTCAAGGCCGAGCTCGGGCTGGCCTACCTGTTCGTCGCGCACGACCTGTCGGTGGTGCGCCACATCGCCGACCGGGTCGCCGTGATGTACCTGGGCAAGATCGTCGAGATCGGTGCGGTGGAGCAGGTGTTCGGCGCGCCGCAGCACCCCTACACGCAGGCGCTGATGTCGGCGATCCCGGTGCCCGACCCGGCGGTGGAGCGGGCCCGGCAGCGGATCCTGCTGCGCGGCGACCTGCCCAGCCCGGCGGACCCGCCGTCGGGCTGCCGGTTCCGCACCCGCTGCCAGCGCTTCGCGGCCCTCGACCCGGAGCACCGGGAACGGTGCGTCGACCAGGAGCCGCCCCGCGAGCCCGCGGGCGGCGGTCCGAACCGAGCGGTCGACCATGAGGTGGCGTGTCACTACGCCGAGGTGGTGCGGGTTGTCTGACCGGAGATGGAGGAGACGGATGCGGTCCACGCGTACTCGGGGAGCGGTGGTCACGGCGCTGCTGGCGGTCACCGCCCTGGTGCTGGCCGGATGTGGTGGGGGTGGCACGGGTGCCGACCTGAGCGGGGGGCAGGCGGCCCGGTCGGGCAACGACATCAACGTCGTCGACCCGGCGCAACTGCGCGACGGGGGGGACTTCGTCTGGCCGATCGACGAGCTGCCGCCCAACTTCAACTACGGCCAGCTCGACGGCACGTTGGCGGCCAACCGGGACGTGCTCGGCGCGACGATGCCGTTCCTGTTCCTCGGCGACGCCCACGGCGTGCTCCAACCCAACCCCGCCTACCTGCAGAAGGCCGAGGTCACCGGCACCAACCCGCAGGTGGTCACCTACACGCTCAACCCGAACGCGCGGTGGAGCGACGGCACCACGTTCTCCTGGCAGGACTTCGAGACGAACTGGCGGGTCGGCAACGGCACGAACCCCGCCTACACCGTATCCGGCACCACCGGCACCGAGGACATCTCCTCGGTGGCCCGGGGCGCAGGCGAGAACGAAGTCGTCGTCACCTTCGCCAAGCCCTACGGCGACTGGAAGGGCCTGTTCTACCCGCTCTATCCCAAGGCCGCCTACGCCACCCCGCAGCAGTTCAACGAGGGCTGGGTCAACAAGCTGCCGATCACCGCGGGGCCGTTCAAGCTCGACGGGATCGACCAGACCACGAAGACGATCACCGTGTCCAGGGACCCGAACTGGTGGGGGGACAAACCACGACTGAGCCGGATCATCTTCCAGGCGCTGGCCACCGACGCCCAGCCCGAGGCGTTCGCCAACGGCTCCCTGAGCTTTCTGGACATCGGGCCCAGCGTGTCGTTCTTCCAGCGCGCCCAGCAGGTGCCGAATTCCACGATCCGCATTGCCTACGGGCCCAACTACCGGAGAATCGCGTTCAACGGTGCACCCGGCTCGATCCTCGCGGACCCCGCGCTCCGGGTGGCGGTCATGAAGGGGATCAACCGGCAGGTGATCACCCAGTCGCAGATCGGCCCGATCATCCCCAACGCCACGCCGCTGGGCAACCACATCTACGTCCAGGGGCAGACCGGGTACGAGGACCACTCGCAGGTGATCGCCTACAACCCCGACCAGGCCCGTAAGGATCTCGACGCGCTGGGCTGGACACTGCAGGGCAACGTGCGGGTCAAGGACGGCAGGCAGTTGGTGATCCGGGACGTCATCCCGACCCGGACCGCGGTGAGCGACGCAGAGTCACGGCTGGTGCAGCAGCAGCTCGGCGAGATCGGCGTGCAGGTGAACATCGAGGCGGTGCCCTCGGACAACTTCTTCCCCCAGCACGTCGACACCGGTGACTTCGACCTCACGCACTTCTCCTTGCTCGGCACCCAGCTGCCGGTCAGCTCGGGGACCGGCCTGTGGACGCTGGACCCGAAGAACGTCAACCAGAACTACGGCCGGATCGGTGACGACAAGATCAACCAGCTGCTGGCGCAGGCGAACGCCGAGCTCGACCCGGCCAAGCAGATCCAGCTCGCCAACGAGGTCGACCAGGAGCTGTGGAACATCGGCCACTCGTTGCAGCTCTACCAGCGCCCGGACGCCGTCGCGGTGCGGAACGACATCGCGAACTTCGGCGCGAAAGGCTTCGCCGACAACGACTACACCAAGATCGGCTTCACCCGGTAGACCGTTCACGTGGTGGCCGTGCCGGTCCGTCCGTCACCGGCCCGGCCGTCCCCCATACGGCATCCGCCCACCATGACCCGTCCACTGCGCTACGGCCTGCTCACCGCCGCCCTCGTGCTGGCGGTCTGCGGCATGCTCGGTGCCGCGTCATGGTTGGCCCTGAGCCGGGCCGAGGCCGTCATCGCGACCGCGACCGCCCGAACCGAGGGCACCGTGGGCGGCGCGACGGCCACCGGGCACGCCGTCGAGCTGCGCTGGACCCGGCCCGGGACCACACCGCGCACCGACGCCGTCGAACTGGCCGGCACCCTGCCCCCCGCGGGCACCCGCACCCAGGTGGCCTACGACCCGGCCCACCCGGACGCGGCGCCGCTGATCCCCGGCGCCGCCGTCCTCGTCGACGCCGACCGCGACCTCACCGACCTCGCGCTGGCCGGTGCCGTCGCGGTGGTCGTCGTGGTGCTCGCGGGATGGCAGCTGCCGAGCCGGCGGTGGGCCGCCCGGCGGCCGGGACGCCCGCTCGCCGTGCGCCGCGTCCGGTACCGGTCCGGGCTCCTCAGCCGCTCGTACCTGGAGACCGACGCGGAGCCGCAACGCTGGATCCCGGTGCACTTCGACCCGGTGCTGGTGGGCCTGCCCGCGCCGACCACCGTCCTGCTGCACGGCGACCCGTGGCGCCACCGCCTGGTCGGCGTGCGGGTCGACGGCCGGGTGCTGCCGGTCAGCGGCGGGGTGCGGCGCGACGAACCCCGCGGCCGGCGCACCGACAACCCGGCGCGTCCCGACGCGGCCGCCGCCGGGCGCGGCGCGGCTCTCGCCGGCCTGCGCCGCCAGCTCCGCACCGACCTCCCACTGCTGGTGGCCGCCCCGGTGGTCGCGCTGCTGTGGACCTACCTCGACGGCGGCGGCCCGCTCACCTGGGTCGGTGCCAGCGCGCTGCTCGGCGCGCTCGCGTTGCTCTGTGCCGCGGTCCGCGGCTCCGACCCCACCTAAGTGAACATGCATTCAGGCAACCTGCATCGACGCAACTTGCCTGGATGCAGGTAACATAAGACCATGTTCGTCGGCCGGGTTCGGGAGCTGGCCCGGTTGCAGCGGCACCTCGACCAGGTCTGCGCCACCGGTCGCGGCACATTCCTGGGCGTCCGCGGTCGGCGGCAGGTCGGCAAGTCGACACTACTGGAGGAGTTCATCGCACGTGCCGGGGTGCCGGCGCTGTTCTTCACTGCGTCCAAGGGCGCGACGACCGACCAGGAGCTGGCGGAGTTCGCCCGGCTCGCGGCGGAGACCGGGCCCGCCCTCGCCGGCGTCTTCGGGTCGGCGACCCCACGCGACTGGGCGGGCGCACTCCGGCTGCTGGCACAGACCGTCACCGAGCCCACGGTGGTGGTCCTGGACGAGCTGCCCTGGCTCATGGCCGACGAGCCGGCCCTGGAGGGGACCCTGCAGACGGCCTGGGACCGGTACCTCTCCCGGGCATCGGTGCTGCTCGTCGCGCTCGGTTCCGACCTGTCCATGATGGAGCGTCTGGGCGAGTACGGCCGGCCGCTCTACCAGCGGATGCGTGAGCTGGTGCTCGAGCCGCTCAACGTGCGGGAGAGTGGCGAGCTGCTCGGCCTCGATCCGGCGCACGCGTTCGACGCCCAGCTCATCGCGGGTGGCTTCCCGCGCCTCCTACAGGACTGGACGCGGGGGCAGCCAGCAATGAGCTTCGTCACGGAGCAGCTCGCCGATTCGACGTCGCCACTGGTCGTGATCGGCGAGCGAGTCCTCAACGCCGAGTTCCCGGCCGCGACGCAGGTCCGCACCGTGCTGTCGGCGGTCGGGGCAGGCGAGACGACGTTCGGCCACATCGGGAGCCGGACCGGGATCAACGAGGGCTCGCTGACCCGGACGCTCGGCGTACTCACCAGGGATGTCCGCGTGGTCGCGGCCGACCGGCCCCTGTCCGGCGCGCCCTCGCGGCTCGCCCGTTACGTCGTCGACGATCCCTACCTCCGGTTCTGGCTGCGGTTCGTCGCGCCGCGGATGGAGCTGATCCTGCGGGGACGCGGCGAGCTGGCTGCTGAGGAGATAGCCAGGTCCTGGCCGGAGTACCGCGGGCGCGCCGTCGAGCCACTGGTGCGCCGCAGCATCGAGCGCCTGCTGCCCGACGGCCGCTTCGGCGCGGCCCGCCACGTCGGGTCGTACTGGAAGCGGACGGGCGACCTCGAGGTCGACCTCGTCGGCTCGCCGGCGCGGGAGTCGCCGGACGACGTCTCCTTCGTGGGCTCGGTGAAATGGAGAGATCGGGCCGCCTTCACCCGGGCCGATGTGCTGCACCTCGCGGCGCAGCGCGCCAAGGTGCCGGGCGCGGACGGGGTTCCGCTGGTCGGGGTGGCGCGGACGGCAGTCACCGATGAGGTCGACGTCGGGCTGACCGCCGAGGACCTGCTCGCCGCGTGGCCCTGAGGTCCCCGGCGGCTCGTCACGAACCCAGCACGTCGAGCCAGCCACCGGCCCGCCAGTACTCGCCGCCCTCGCGGGCGAGCAGCTGGTGGTCGACGAGGTAACGGCGCAGCGTGGCGTGGTCGGTGCCACCGCTTTCGGTCCAGGCGCCCAGTACCGCGTCCACCTCACGCTCGGGGTAGCGGCGGCCCGGCTCGAAGCTCTGCACCACGTGCTCGAGCACCAGCCGTCGCTTCGACTCCTGCGCGGGCAGCGAGAGCAGCCGGCCGTCCCGGACGAACCGGGCGACGACCTGCTCGACCTCGGCGTCCGCGTAGCCCAGGTCCTCGGCGGGGACCGCGGGGGCCGCATCCCGGGCGGCCAGCTTGAACAGCTCGACCCGGACGTTCAGCGCGGCGTCGACGAGCCCCCCGGCCTGCAGCCGCTGCAGCGCGGTCGCGACCTCGCGGGCGCCGAGGCCGGTCGCCGCCACGACCTCGCTGGGGCTGCGGGCCCCGAGGACGAGAGCGGCGACGACGCGCAGCCGATCGGGCTCGGCCAGCAGACCGACGAGTTCCGCGGGGGTCACGGAACCGCAGACTACCGGCGGTCGACTCCGCGATGCGGTCACCTGCGCGACAGCACCTGACCTGCCGGAACCGCGCCTCCCGCGTCCGGCGCGCTGACCCATGATCGCCAGCTGAGGGACCTGAGCCGCATATACGCGGTTCATGTCCCCTTTTCGGTGATCTTGGAACCTTCCGGGTCCGAGTAACTACACGGTCAGCGCCGCGATCCTCTCGCGCTGCGCGTCGGAGTCCCCGAACTGACCGGCCAGGCGCTTGGCGCGCTTGTAGAACAGGTGCGCCTCGTGCTCCCAGGTGTAGCCGATCCCGCCGTGGTACTGGATCATCGCGGCGGTCGACTGCAGTGCCACGTCGCCCGCCTTGGCCTTGGCCACCGCCACCGCGAGCGCGGCATCGTCCAACCCGGCGTCCAGGGCGTGCGCGGCGTAGAGCGCCGCGTGCTCGGCCATCGTCACCCCGACGTGCAGGTCGGCGAGCGCGTGCTTGACCGCCTGGAACGAGCCGACCGGGACGCCGAACTGCAGGCGCTCGCGGTCGTAGGCCACCGTGCGCGACAGCGCCTCGCGGGCGATCCCGACCAGGTCGGCCGCCACGAGCACGGTCGCCCTGGCGAGCAGCTCCGCGACCACGGCGGGGGTCGCTCCCGGTAACGCCTGACCGGCGTCCCGCACCGCGATGGACGCCAGCCGGGTCGTCCCGTCGTAGCAGCCCTGCGGGGTGGCGGTGAACCCGGCCGGCTCGACGAGCGCGAGCCCGCTGCCGTCGCCGGCGGACCGGACCACGACGACGTCGGCGATCCCGCCATACTCCACCGCCGGGACCTGGCCGGGCACCGAGCCGCGCAGCGCGAGCGCACCGACCGCGTCGCCGGATCCGAGCCGCGGCAGCCACGCCGCCCGCTGCTCCGCGGAGCCGGCCAGCCGGACCGCCTCGGCAGCGAGCACGGTGCCCCGCCACGGCCCCGGCGTGACCCCGGCGCCCAGCGCTCGGGAGATCACCTGCGCCTCGACCAGGCCCAACCCGAGGCCGTCGTGCTCCTCGGGAACTCCTACCGCGAGCCAGCCCTGCTCGGCCGCGGCCTTCCACAGCGAAGCCGGATGCCCATCGCCCGTCAGGTCCTCGACGACCTCGCGCACGGCGTCGAGGTCGAAGCGCTCGGCAAGGTACTCCCGGACCGCGGCGTCGAACTCACGTTGGTCATCGGTGAGTGCGAAATACATGATCTGCCCCCTGGCTGTGTCGACTCACCTTGGCAGGCCGAGTACGCGCTCGGCGGTGATGGTGCGCTGCACCTGCGACGACCCGCCCCAGATCGTCACCGACCGGGACCACATGGCCTGCGCGTGCAGGGGGCGCAGGTCGATGCCGTCCACCGAGTCGAGCGTGGCGTCCGGGCCGAGGATGTCGTCGAAGACCTCCCAGAGCTGCTGGAACGTCTCGGACCACTGGAGTTTGGTCATCGACGCCTCGGAGCCCAGGTCGCGGCCCTGCTCGACCTGGGTGAGCACGTGCATGGCGTGGTAGCGCAGGCACTCCAGCTCGGTGAGCACCCGGGCAAGCCTCCCGCGGATCACCGGGTCGCGGTCGCGCCCGAGCCGGCGGGCGAGCGCCACGATCTCGTCGTACTGCCGGCGGAACTCGGTGTACTGCGCGATCCCCGACGCCCCACGCTCGAACGAGAGCAGCAGCATCGCGGTGCGCCAGCCGTCACCGATCTCGCCGAGCACATCGGTGACGGGCACCCGGGCGTCGGTGAGGAACACCTCGCCGAACTCGCTGGCCCCGCTCATCTGCCGCAACGGCCGAGCCTGCACGCCGGGCTGGTGCATGTCGATCAGCAACATCGAGATCCCGCGATGCCTGGTGCTGCCGGGCTCGGTACGGACCATCGCGAAGATCTTGTCGCCGTGCGTCGCGTTGGTGGTCCACACCTTCTGCCCGTTGACGACGAAGTCGTCGCCGTCGCGGACGCCCTTCGTCGCCAGCGCCGCGAGATCGGAGCCGGCGCCGGGCTCGGAGAACCCCTGGCACCAGATCACCTCGTTGCGCAACAACGGTGCGATGATCTCCTTGCGCTGCGCGTCGGTGCCGATGGCCATCACGGTGGGTGCGAGGAAGGCCAGGCCCAGTGGGTTGACGGTACGGGGCGCGTACGCCTGCACCGTCTCCTCGTCGTAGATCGCCTTCATCCCCGGCGTGCCGCCGCGGCCGCCGTACTCGGTCGGCCATTCGATGCCGGCGAACCCGGCCAACGCCTTGTCGCGCTCCCAGCCGCGACGCAGCGCGAAGCTCTCGTCCTCGCCGAGGGACTCCCAGAACCCCGGGCGGCTCCACGCGTCCGGGATGTTCGCGGCCAGCCAGGAGCGCAGCTCCCGGCGGAACTCCTCCTCGGCCGCGGTGTAGGTCAGGTCCATCTCAGGCCTCCTCGCCCTCGGCTCCACTGTGACATCCTCGCGAGTAACCTGCGCGTGAATATACCCGCGAGTAACCCGCGGACTGTCACCGACGAGCTGAGCCCGGCCGCCGCCCAGGAGTCCGGGCTGCTGATGGCGGCCTCCGGGCAGGAGCTGCCCTGAGCCGGCCGTCCCGGTCTCGCGCCGGCCACGTAGGGTCGACCTTCCCCAAGTACTGTCTGTGCCGTGCCGGAAGAGGTGACCTCGTGACCGGGAACAGCCCACAACCTGGGAAGGCCCCGCCCCGACTGTCCCACGATGAGCTCGTCGCAGCCCAGCAAGAAACCCTGGCCATGCCACGGCGCCGTTACGGGCTCGCGGCCCGGCCCTTGTTCGTGCTGATGGACATCGTCTACGGCCGGCGGCGCACGCTGTCGAAGTTCAAGGTGCTTGAGATCGTCGCCCGGGTGCCCTACCAGGCCTGGGAGCAGGTCGCCTACATTGCGGTCACCCACGTGCATCATCGCGCCGGCTTGACCGGACGCATCCACGAACGGGTGCGTGAGGCACGCGCGCAACAGGACAACGAGCAGTGGCATCTGCTCGCTCTCGAAGATCTCATCCGGCAGTCGGACTTCCGCGAGTCATCGCTGATGTACTTCTGGTTGCCCCAGGCGCTCGCGTTCGGCTACTACCAGCTGGCGTGGCTGCTCCTCGTCATACATCCGAAATGGAGCTACCAGCTCAACGCCGACTTCGAGGACCATGCCGAGCACGAGTACATGCTCTTCGTCGACGAGCATCCCGAGTGGGAGTCGGAGTCCCTCGCCGCGGACTTCGAAGAAGAGCACGGGCGATTCGCCTCGGTGGCCGACTTGTTCCGTCAGATCGGCCATGATGAACGCGTCCACAAGCAGGAGAGTGTCTCCCGGATACGCGAGGCTCGCTTCCGGTAGCGCGGCGGGGCGATGACGAGGGCCCGGTGGCGGCAGCCCGTCAGCTGAGCCGGGTGCGCAGCCGGTCGATCGACGCGTCGTCCAAGCCATGCGCCCGCAGCCAGCCGGCCGCCCCACCGAACTCGCGGTCGAGCGTGTCCAACACCGCGGCGATCACCTCGGGGCGCGGCAGGTGCGGGGTGAGGTCGGCGGGCATCTCGCTGCCCTCGGCGGTCATCCAGCGGCGGAACATCGCCTCCACCCGGTCCCCCGACAGCGCGTAGTCTGCCACCACGGCGTCGCGCTGCACCCCGACGGCGTCCAGCACGAGCGCGACCAGCACCCCGGTGCGATCCTTCCCCGCAGCACAGTGCACGAGGGCGGGCCCGGCAGCCGGCTCGGCCAACCTGCGGACCGCCTCCACCACGTTGTCCGGCCGGTCGATCAGATAGCCGAGGTAGTGCGCGAGCACCGGATCGGTGTCGTCGCCCGTCTCGGGCAGCGCCCGGCCCTCCTCGGGGATGAAAGTCAACGCAACCGTGTGCACGCCGGCCCTGGCCACCGCCGTCGGACCGTCGCGGTCGATCTCGCGAGCGGTGCGCAGGTCGAGCACCAGTCGCAACCCGAACACGTCGACGAGGTGCGCGACGTCGCTGTCGGTCAGATAACGCAGCGACGCGCTGCGCAGCAACATCCCGGACCGGGTCACGCCCCCGGCCTCGAGCGGGAGGCCCCCGACGTCGCGGATGTTGTCCAGTCCGTCCAGGGCGAGCCAGCGGTCGGTCGTCGTCCAGTGCGGAGCGTCGGTCACCCCGGCACGGTAACCCGTGGTGCGCAGCGGGACGACCCCTCGCTGGGCAGGAGGTTGGAGCGCGTCGGCGCAGGGGTGCCAGCGCCGGTCAGTCGACGGGCGCCGGGCCGCGCCGCAGCGCCGGGGGCAGCAGTCGGGCGCCGTCGCCCTGGGCCGCGACCCGGTCCTCGGGGTTCCACAGCCGGCAGCGGGCCAGCGACAGGCAGCCGCAGCCGATGCACGAGTCCAGCCCGTCGCGCAGCGCGACGAGCGCCTCGATCTGCTCGTCGAGCCGCCCGCGCCAGGACCGCGACAGCCGGGTCCAGTCGGCCTTGGTCGGGGTGCGGCCGTCGGGCAGCCGATCCAGCGCCTCGCGCACCTCGTCCAGCCCGACACCGACCGACCGCGCCGCCCGGATGAACGCCAGCCTGCGCAACACCCCACGCTCATAGCGGCGCTGGCCGCCCGCGGTCCGCCCGGCCCGAACCAGGCCCTCCCGCTCGTAGTAGCGCAGTGCCGAATGCGGAAAGCCGCTGCGCTGCACGACCTCGCCGATCGTGAGCAGGTCCCGCGCGTCCACCGCTCCCCCTTGACCTGAAGCTGACTTCAGCTTGCATCCTAGGACCATGAGCGAGCTTGCGAACGAGTCGTCGGCACCGGGCACCGCCCTCGTCACCGGAGCCGGCGCGGGACTGGGCCTCGCCCTGACCGCGGGACTGAGCACGCGCGGCTGGACCGTCGTCGTCGACGCCCGCGACGGCGCCCGGCTGCGCGCCGCCGTCGCCGCGCTACCCCGGCCCGAGCTCGTCGTCGCGGTCCCCGGGGACGTCACCGACCCCGCGCACCGGGCCGGGCTCGTCGAGGCCGCCCGGCGCGCCGGCGGGCTGGACCTGCTCGTGCACAACGCGAGCGAGCTGGGCCCGAGCCCACTGCCGACGCTGGCCGACCATCCGCTGGACGGGCTGCGAGCGGTGTTCGAGACCAACCTGTTCGCCCCGTTCGCCCTCACCCAGCTTGCCGTGGCGCTGCTGCGCGCCGCGGCGGCGCCCACCGTCGTCGCGATCAGCTCCGACGCCGCGGTGGAGGCCTACCCCGGTTGGGGCGGGTACGGGTCGAGCAAGGCGGCGCTGGACCACTGGGCCGCGGTACTCGCCGTCGAGGAGCCAAAGCTGCGCAGCTACGCCCTCGATCCCGGCGACATGCGCACCGCCATGCACCAGCGCGCCTTCCCTGGCGAGGACATCTCCGACCGACCCGACCCGACGACCGTCGTCCCCGCGCTGCTACGGCTACTGGACACGCGACCCCCGAACGGCCGGTACCGGGCGGCCGACTGGGCCACCGACACCGGGTCCGTGGGCGAGGTCCCGGCGTGAGCGCCCGGGCGCCTGCCGCCACCCGGTTCACCGTCCCGGTCGGCCTGCCTGCGACCGAACCACCCGAGGCCAGGGGGGTCGCGCGAGACGGGGTGCGGCTGCTCGTCGCCCGCCGCGGCCATGCCGCACTGCACCGCCGGTTCACCGACCTGCCGCGGGTGCTGTCCCCGGGTGATCTCGTCGTGGTCAACACCTCGCAGACCGCACCTGCCGCTGTGGACGGGTGCCGCGCGGACGGCCGGCCGGTGGTGCTGCACGTCTCGGGGCCGGTGCGCGACGCCGCGGAGCTGTTCGCCGTCGAGCTGCGCTCCGTCGACGGCGAGCGGGTGCGTGACGGCCGGGCCGGGGAGCGGATCATGCTGGGCACCATCGCGACCGTCGACCTGCTCGACGGTCATCCGGACCCGGCGGTCCACCTCGGTAGCAGGCTGTGGCGGGCCCGGCTGAGAACACCGGAGCCGGTGCTGCGCTGGCTGCACCGCAACGGTCGCCCGATCGGCTACTCCTACCTGCGCGGACGCTGGCCGCTCGACGCATATACGACGATCTTCGCCCGCCCGGACCGGCCCGGCGAGTTCCCGAGCGCGGAGCTGCCGAGCGCGGGCCGGCCGTTCACCCCGGCCGTGCTGGCCGGGCTCGCAACCCGGGGTGTCCGGCTCGCCGAGCTGGTGCTGCACACCGGGGTGTCCTCGCCCGAGGCCGACGAGACGCCGCTGCCCGAGCGGTACCGGGTGCCGGCCGCGACCGCCGACGCGGTGAATGCGACCCACGCGGAAGGTGGCCGCGTCATCGCGGTCGGGACGACCGTGACCCGCGCGCTGGAGTCCGCCGTCGACGGCGCAGGGCCGGTTCGGGTCGGCGGGCGGGTTCGGGCCGGCGGGGGCTGGACCGACCTGGTTCTCGGACCCGAGCGGCCCGCGGTCGTCGTGGACGGCTTGGTGACCGGCTGGCACCCACCGGAGGCCTCGCACCTGCTCCTGCTGGAGGCCGTTGCCGGCGCCGAGCTGGTCGGCCGGGCCTACGCCGCTGCCCTCGCAGATCGATACCGCTGGCACGAGTTCGGCGACGCCGCGCTGCTGCTGCTGCGGCGTTGACCAGCGACGTCGACCGCCGGACGCCGGCAGTGACCGCTCATCGAGGACCGGCAACCGGCGCGGGGACCCACGAACGAGGTGGACGGGCGCCGGGCAGCGACGACACGCCGGACAGTCGCTTGTCGCAGCCCGTTCACCCTCCGTATTCTCCCCCGCAGTCGTCACGATCCGATCACGAACGGGCAGCGAGCCGGACTCCCCAGCCGGCTCACCGGACCCCCGACCGGTGCCCGCCCGTGGATCGCCTGATCGCGCGGAAGGACAGGTCTTGGCAGGTCACCGCTCCCCCAGCGGTCGATGTGTGCAGGTGATCCCGGCCCGGAACCGGGCCGGGTCCCGGCACCAGTCGGCCCGGCGCCCAGTACTGGCCAGGCCGTCCCTGCACCGCACCGCCACCACTACCGCGGCTGTCGGCGCGGTGTTCGGTGTCGCCACCACCGGCGCGTTCGCCATGGTCATGCCCGCGGCGATGGGTGGGATCGTCACGGCGGCGGACACGGCGGACGCGTCCGAGAACCTGGGACCCGCAGCGCTCGCCGCCGAGTCGACCGCGCTGCCAGCGACGCGTGGGGCCCACGTGGTGAGCGCCGGATACTTCTCGCCGGTCGCCTTCATGATGGATCCGGCGATCGGCAGCTCCTCCGCGGACGCCGCTGCCGGGGCTGGGGACATCCACATCGCGTCGTTGGACAAAGCGGGCAGGCTGGCCGAGGAGCTCGCCGCGCTGCACGCCAAGGCCCAGCGCGAACAGACCAACCGCGCTCGGGTCGACTCACTCATCGAGCGCGGTGGGCTCGACGGCTGGATCGCCGAGGCTCTGCGGGTCATGGACCTCCCGCAGTCACTCGCGCCGGGCATCAAGCAGATCATCCTGGCCGAGTCGAACGGCAACCCGAATGCGATCAACCGCTGGGACGCCAACGCGGCGCACGGCACCCCGTCGCAGGGACTGATGCAGACCATCCCGTCGACGTTCCGAACGTACGTGGACCCCAGCCTGGCCAACCGGCCGATCACCGACCCGGTCGCCAACATCACCGCCGGAGTGCGCTACATGATCGCCAACTACGGGATCGACACCGTCGCCGCAGGGGGGCGCACCAACAACCACGGGTCGTACCTGGGCTACTGAGGGCGCCGCTCAGCGCGCGACAGGGCGGGCCCGCTGCTCCCCCACAGCGACCACGTCGCCGGGGTGTAGCTGCGTGCCGCGACGGCTCTGCGGCCTGCCGTTGACCTGCACCCAGCCCTCGTCGAGCAGCTCACGGGCGTGCCCGCCGTCGTCTGCGATGCCGGACAGCTTGAGGAACTGGCCGAGCCGGATCGGTTCCTCGGTGATCTCCACATCCTGAATGGGGGGCTTGGTCATAGGCCCCATCATCGCGCGTGGCGAAGCGTCGCGTCCGGGGCCTCACCACCAGTCGGGCCACGAGGCGGCACTCTCCCGGCTCGGCAGCCTGATGATCAGCGCCAGGGGGACATGAGCCGCACCCGCGCGGCTCATGTCCCTCATTCGATGATCATGGATGGTTCGGCCGGCATGCTCGACCCGCCGGCGTCGGTGCAACGGTGACGAGCTGGCGTGGTCACAGAACTGGTCACAGATGGCATGGAAACGGCCCCCGGAGGTGTCTCCGAGGGCCGTTTGTGCTGGTAGCGGGGGTAGGATTCGAACCTACGACCTCTGGGTTATGAGTCGGGCGCCGGACGTTCCACCCCGTCGCATCCGTGCCTTTGGTTGCGCCGTGACCTCGGCGTACCCGGCTGCGCCGTCTCACCTCTTCCGAGGCGTGCGGTGCCGTCGCACCGCGTTGTGGTCACAGATCTGGTCACAAGCCCAGTGGATCGCCGCAGCTCCCTGCCTGCCAGTGCCGTCCGTCGACTGGCGCGGCCCGACCGCGCGGCAGTCGGAGCGCTATCTCCTCGACAGGATTGCCGGGTACCGCGCTGGGCCGGGCCCGGTGCGTTGTGTGCCCGGTTGGGCGTCTACCGGTTCCGACACTTCGCAGCGGCGGCCGATGTCCTGTGCTTCACGGGGC
>JBBSGM010000066.1:0-22121 GCA_038254065.1 Mycobacteriales bacterium
CCGCAGCTACCTCGCCACCGCCGAGAAACACGGAATCAACTTCTTCGACGCCCTGGTCACCCTCGCCCAGGGCCGCGCCTGGATGCCCGCAGCATCCTGAACCGCGGCTCCGCGACCTCGACGACCTGACCAGTTACCCCGCCGCGCGAGGTCCAGGGCTTCTACACCAAGGACGAGCTGCGGCTGCTGATCCAGCGCCGCGCGAGCCGGCTCACGATCGCGACGCTCCCGATCAATGAGCAGATCGCCGGGCGCGGCTACCAGTCCCACGCCATTCGCCGCGTCGCCGAGGCGTTCGAGAACGACGCGCAGCGCGACGCCCTACTCATCATGGCGACCGGTTCGGGCAAGACCCGCACCGTGATCGCGCTGACCGACCTGATGATGCGGGCGAACTGGGCCAAGCGAATCCTCTTCCTCGCCGACCGCAAGGCGTTGGTGCGGCAGGCCGTAGGCGCGTTCAAGGCACACCTCCCGGGCACACCTGTGGTCAACTTGGTCGAGGAGAAGGATCTCAGCGCCCGCGTTTTCGTCTCCACCTACCCGACGCTGATGAACATGATCAACGACGTGGATGGCGGAGGGCTGCGGCGGTTCGGGCCCGGCTACTTCGACCTGATCGTCATCGACGAGGCCCACCGCTCGATCTACCAGAAGTACGGGGCGATCTTCGACTACTTCGACGCCCTGCTCGTCGGGCTCACCGCCACGCCCAAGGACGAGATCGACCGCAACACCTACCGCCGTTTCCACCTGGAGGACGGCGTGCCCACCGACGTCTACAGCCTCGACGAGGCAGTCGCGGAGGGCTACCTCGTCGCACCCCGCGCCGTGGACGTCCCGCTGAAGTTCCAGCGCGGCGGAATCAGGTACGACGACCTGTCCGACGAGGACAAACTGCGCTGGGACGAGCTGGAGTGGGACGACGACGGCAGCGTCCCCACCGAGGTCACCTCCGACGAGCTGAACAAGTACCTCTTCAACGCCGACACCGTTGACAAGGCGCTGGCGACCCTGATGACACACGGCCTGAAGGTTGCTGGTGGTGACCGGTTGGGTAAGACGATCATCTTCGCCGCGAATACCCACCACGCCGACTTCATCGAGAGGCGCTTCGAGGCGAACTACCCAGAGTACAAGGGCGCGTTCGCGCAGGTCATCACGTACGCCAAGACCTACGCCGACAGCCTGATCGAGGCGTTCTCCGTCCCGAGCAAGGCCCCGCACATCGCCATTTCCGTCGACATGCTCGACACCGGCATCGACGTGCCCGAGGTCGTCAACCTGGTCTTCTTCAAGCTGGTGCGCTCCAAGACCAAGTTCTGGCAGATGATCGGCCGCGGCACACGTCTCTGTCCCGACCTGTTCGGGCCGAACCGTGACAAGACGGGCTTCCTCGTCTTCGACCTCTGCCAGAACGTCGAGTTCTTCAACCAGAACCTCATGCCGGCCGAGGGCAGCCTCGCTCCGTCGCTGAGTGAGCGGCTGTTCGAGCGGCGCGCCGACCTGCTCCTGGCGCTGGACGAGCAGCACGTCCCGGCGGCCGAGGACGGAGCCGACGGGACGACGAGCGACAGCGGCCTGCGCGAGGACCTCGCCCGGCGCCTGCACGACGAGGTGAGCGCGATGAACCCGGAGAACTTCCTGGTCCGCCCGCACCGCGAACAGATCGACAAGTTCGCCGACTTCGACAGCTGGCTCACGCTCACTCCCGAGGCCCACGCCGAGGTCGTCGACCATCTCGCCGGGCTCCCGACCGCCTTCCGCGACGACGACAGCAGCGAGGAGGCCAAACGCTTCGACATGCTCGCGCTGCGCCTCCAGCTCGCCCAGATCAACGCCGAACCGGGATATGCGCGGCTCCAGGAGCAGGTCAAGGAGATCGCGTCCGCCCTCCTCGATCAGCTGACTATCCCCGCCGTCCGCGCCCAGCAAGAACTGCTCGACGAGATCGCTGGCGACGAGTGGTGGCAGGACGTCACCCTTCCGATGCTGGAGACCATGCGCCGGCGCATCCGCAGCCTGGTCAAGCTGATCGAGAAGACCAAGCGCAGCATCGTCTACACCGACTTCGAGGATGAGCTCGGCGAGCTGTCCGCGGCGTCGCTACGCGGGATGGACATCGGTGCCGACCTCACCCGCTTCGAGCAGAAGCTCCGCATCTACCTGCGCACTCACGAGGACCAACTCGCCGTCCAGAAGATCCGCCGCAACCGACAGATCACCGCAACCGACCTGGAAGAGCTGGAGCACATCTTCATCGAGTCCGGCATCGGCACCGAGGCAGAGATCAGCGTGGCCAAGGAGAACGCCGGCGGCCTCGGCCTGTTCCTCCGCTCGCTCGTCGGGCTCGACCGGGCGGCCGCAGCCGCGGCGTTCGGAACGTTCCAGCAGGGCAAGACCTTCAACTCGGCCCAGCTCCGGTTCGTCAACGAGGTGGTGGACTACCTGGCCCACAACGGCTGGATCGAGGTCGACATGCTTTATCAGCCCCCGTTCACCTCCCTCGCCCCCGGAGGGCCCGAGGATCTGTTCATCGAGATCGACATCGACGCCATGACGAAGGCGATGCACTCAGTCAACGCCACCGCCGTTCCCGCGTAGAGGCAGGCGCGCCGACGCGCGTCCAGCCACGGGCCGGCCAGGCGCGTGGCACGATGGGACCGGAACGGAAGAGGTGATCCCCATGACCACGCTCAACGACCGGCCTGATCCCCGGCCTGCGGAGGAAGATCTGACCTTCGACGAACTTGCCCGCCGTCAGGGCGTCAAGCCTGTGGAGTCGTTGTCGGACCTGGCCCAACCCGAGCTGTGGGAGTCCGACAAGGAGTATGAGGAGTTCCTCGGCGATCTCTATGCCTCCCGCCGCGCCGGCACGGCGTGACTCCGGTCGTCCTTGACACCGATGTCGCGTCAGCCATCCTGAAGGAGCGCCTGCCTGCATCGCTCGCTCCCCGCCTCGCCGGACAGCCGCTCGCCATCACCTACGTGACCGTCGGTGAGCTCACCCAATGGACCTTCCTTCGACGATGGGGACCGCAACGCCGCGCCGGCCTCGACCGGTTCTTCGCCCGCGTCGTCGTCCTGCCCTACAGCCCCCGGGTCGCGAGGATCTGGGGCGAGATCCAGGCCCACGCACAACTCCGCGGTCGACCACGCCCGGTCAACGACAGCTGGGTCGCGGCCTGCTGCCTCGCCCGCGACCTGCCGCTCGCCACGCTCAACATCAAGGACTTCGCCGACTTCGCCGAGCACGAAGGCCTCCAGCTCATCCGTTGACGATCTACGGCGTGGAATGCCTCGTGGAACGAACGACCGGCTACGGGGGTTCACCAGAGACACATCCGGCAACGCAAAGGCCCTGGTAGAGCCCCGGAAGGCGCCCGGGATCGTCCGGTAGACCGGCCTCCGGAGGCGGTGGCGCAGGTTTGAATCCTGCCGGGGGCACCAGATCCAAGACCAGCCGAAACGGCTCCTCACCAGCACAAGCACGGTGAGGAGACCGCACTGTCGCGCAGGCTCCGGCAGGCGCTTCATTGCCACCGCCCGAACGTTCTCCGACCCGCGCGAGCAGCGTCGGTGGCTATCGTGTCGCTGTGACCGCCGCTGCTGAGCCTCTGCCCGCTTCGAAGCGCACGCCGTTCGCAGACGCCTCGCCCGCGCAGGTACGCGCCGCGTTGACCCCGGAGGACACCGCGGAGTTCGACCGCCAGTGGCAGGAAGTCATGGCCAGGGCCACCCAGGAGCTGGACCTCACCGAGGTACTGAAGACCCTGGAGTCGTGGCGCAGGGTTGCGTGGGTGACCGCTACCACCGGCTCCGATCGGTACCGGGCGGTGCTGGCGAGTGCGGAGCATCGGCTCCGGACAGGTGAGCGCCACCCCGGGGCCGTACCGTGGAACCAGCTCAAGGCGGAACTCGGGCTGCCCGAGTGAGCTACCCGCTCGGCATCGACCCCCTCGCCGAGGAGCAGATCGCGGCGCTCCCTCCGCCGGTATTGACCCCCCTGGCCGAGGCCTTCGCGGTGCTGGAGGTCGTCCCATGGAACGGGCTGCCCCTCAACAAGGACAACCCCGACGGAGCTGTCCGCCAGCTCCCGTTCGGAGGCTTCGGAATGATCACCTACCTGATCCTCGACGACCAGCGACGGGTGGATCTCCTGATCGTCACGTGGGCCGGATGAGCTACCGACCGAGTTCGAGCTGCTCGGCGCCGACGAGCCCGGCCCATGGACGGCGAGCGTCACCAGGACCGGCACCCGGCTCATCGACAATCCTGGCGAACCTGATCCGAAGATCCCGAAATCTTCGCGAGCCAACGGCGAGCCCTGAAGAGGGCTCTAAGTTGCTGACCGGAAAACGGGTGCCACTGGGGCTGGTGGTACTCCTGGTGCGTTTTCACGCCGGTGCGGCGCCCCCACAGGGGACATGGGGACTGATCGGAAGCCCGCGACGAACTGTCCCACGGACGTGCACGGCGTGGCGGTGCATGCGGCAAGATCGTTCCTACGACGCCAGAGCCGCGACGCGCTCAGAACGTCCACACTCTCGCCGAGGTGGTGAAGATCGTTGAGCAGCTGCCGGCGACTGGTCCGCGACTACGAGCGGCTCCCCGAGAGCCACGAGGCGATGGTCATGTGGGCCATGATCGGCGTGATGACCCGACGGTTGGCACCCGAACCTGGACGACACCCCTGGGCACCCTCGGGACCCACCTGACTTCATCTCAAACACGTTCTCAGATGCCCACCCGGGAGCAGAGCGGGTCGACGTCATGAGTGTGTCAACCCAAACTGGCCCCGGGGTGCCGCTTGCTGCTCGTCGCGCGCGATCTCCTCACGGAGCCGCTTATGGGCGGCCCGCGCGGCCATGGCCTTGGCCAGCGCGACCTGGCGCTGTTCGGGAGTCAAGGGCGGGCAAGGTGGACGGTGCCATCGGCTGAGGATCCCCTCCCACTCGACCAAGCCAGTGCCTGGTGTGCTCGGTCGGTCCTCATGACCGCCGCTACGACACCGCAGCCGCGCCACGCGCCGAGCGAGAGACCTTCCTCGCGCGAGGGACTCAGCCGATGACCCGCCCCCCAGGGCGAACAGCGGCGCGGTGATGGCGCGCGCCTACGTCGTCGTCGCCTTGCTGGCGGTACGGGTGCGGTTGTTGCCCCCGCGGGCGCGTAGCGGCACCCCGGCCGGGGTCAGCACCCGGTGGATGGAGACGTAGGACCGGCCGGTCTGTTCGGCCAGCGCCCGGATGCTGGCACCCTTGGTGTACTTTTCCACCATCTGGGCCCTCAGCTGGTCCGTACCCGTGATCCGGACACCCTTCTTCACCTCGATCACGTCGCTGCACTCCCCTCGCTCCGCCCGGGACCAGCATTCATCAGCGCTGGGCGAAGGTTTTGGTTCCCGCTAGGACTCCGGCGAGGTGCAGCGCGAGGCATAGCAGGCCAGCGGTCACGAGCACTGGTGCGGTGATCACGCTGAGCGTGATCCCGGCAAGCTCAAAGATCAGCGCGATGAGGAACAAGACTGCGGCAACGATGGCGAGCATCGGACAACCTCCCCTGGTTGGACGCGAAGTATCCACCCTGAAACGGGCTCTGTCTACAAGATCGGGAACGGTCTAACCTGGTCTTCTTCAAGCTGGTGCGCTCCAAGACCAAGTTCTGGCAGATGATCGGCCGCGGCACCCGACTCGCCCCGGACCTGTTCGGGCCGAACCGGGACAAGACCGGCTTCCTCGTCTTCGACCTGTGCCAGAACGTCGAGTTCTTCAACCAGAACCTCATGCCCGCCGAGGGCAACCTCGCCCCAGCTCTGGGCGAGCGGCTGTTCGAGCGCCGCGCCGACCTGCTCCTCGCACTGGACGAACAGCCCGTTCCCGCAGCCGACGACGACGCCGACGGCACGACCAGCGATGCCGGCCTGCGACAGGACCTCGCCCGGCGCCTGCACGACGAGGTGAGCGCGATGAACCCGGAGAACTTCCTCGTCCGCCCGCACCGCACCGACTTCGACAGCTGGCTCACGCTTACTCCCGAGGCCCACGCCGAGGTCGTCGACCACCTCGCGGGGCTCCCCACCGCCTTCCGCGACGACGACAGCAGCGAGGAGGCCAAGCGCTTCGACATGCTCGCGCTGCGCCTCCAGCTCGCCCAGCTCAACGCCGAACCGGGATACGCGCGGCTCCAGTCGCAGGTCCAGGAGATCGCGTCCGCATTGCTCGACCAGCTCACCATCCCCGCCGTCCGCGCCCAGCAGGAGCTGCTCGACGAGATCGCCGGCGACGACTGGTGGCACGACGTCACCCTGCCGATGCTGGAGACCATGCGCCGGCGCATCCGCAGCCTGGTGAAGCTGATCGAGAAGACCAGACGCAGCATCGTCTACACCGACTTCGAGGACGAGCTCGGCGAACTGTCGGCCGCATCCCTGCGTGGCATGGACGTCGGCGCGGACCTCACCCGCTTCGAGCAGAAGCTCCGCATCTACCTCCGCACCCACGAGGACCAGCTCGCCGTCCAGAAGATCCGTCGCAACCGACAGCTCACCGCGACCGACCTCGACGAGCTGGAGCACATCTTCATCGAGTCCGGCATCGGCACCGAGGCAGAGATCAGGGTGGCCAAGGAGAACGCCGGCGGCCTCGGCCTGTTCCTCCGCTCGCTCGTCGGGCTCGACCGGGCAGCCGCCGCCGCGGCGTTCGGGACGTTCCAGCAGGGCAAGACCTTCAACTCGGCCCAGCTCCGGTTCGTCAACGAGGTCGTCGACTACCTGGCCCACAACGGCCGGATCGAGGTCGATATGCTTTATCAGCCGCCGTTCACCTCCCTCGCCCCGGGAGGGCCCGAGGATCTGTTCATCGAGATCGACATCGACGCGATGACGAAGACAATGCACTCGGTCAACGCCACCGCCGTCCCCGCGTAGATCGTGGCTGTCCTTGTATCGCCGACCTCCGCAACGCTCCTCGATTCCGGCTGCAACGGTGGTGCAGTCAGTCCAGGCCAGCGCAGAGTGAGACCATGGTCTCGACGACAGGAGGGTGACGTGGCGTCGCCACCCGCTGCCGCCCTGGTGACCCTGACCGAAGCCGGCCTGACCCAGCTCCGAGCGGGACCGCGCGCACCCGCAGCGTATCGGTGACGCGCTGGAGCAACTGTGTCCCGGGGAGCGCGCGGACGTCCGCGTCGCGTTACCCGCGCTGGCCCACCTCGTCGGCACCTCAGCGTGATCCGAGCAGGAGAGCGTGGCCCATCTGCGGTCAGCCGTCGCCTGCCGGCCTGGCCCACAGCTGGCTGTTTCTGCTCCCAACGGCTTGGGTGGGTCTTGAACCAGTACGCGAGGATGCTCGCCCGACGATCCAGAAGATCGTGATGAGTCCGTCCAGGACGTAGCCGACGCCGAACTCGCTGATCGGATGCTGTGGGGGCGGCTGAGGGTTCTACCCGTCCAGGTAACCCAGGTCCTTGGGGATGATCGCCGAGAGGTTCGGGATCCGCGAGCAGTACGTCACGACGTCCGGACCGCCAGCGTAGGCGAGTGACCCGACAATGTGCACAGAGCGCAGCCGGCGTGTCAGCCCGGGATCCCAGGGTTGGGCAGATTACGCCACTCCTCCTCGTCGGTGATGTCCGGCACTTCATCAGCGCTCTTGCCAACGGCGTCCAGATGCTCGTGCTACTGCGTGTCGGACTCGGCTTGATCGGAGCTCTCTGCTTGCGACTGCTTCTCGTCGGACATGACGCTCCTTCAGTATGAGAGAGGCACCGCCTGGTCAGCGCCTGCACCGGCAGCATGTAACGGAAGCATCGGAGGCGACGCACGCAAGGCTCCACGTCGATGCTTCGACCTGACAGTAGCTGCGCCCGCGGCCTGACACCACCGCTGACCTTTGACGACGGTTGAGTGGGCGGTCAGTGCGCTCGTGGCGGCATGGATTCCACCCGGGTCGGCGCCGACCTCCCGATTCGCCGGTCCGGCGTCGAAGTGGCTTACCTGTTTCGAGTTCGTCGCGGCGCATCGCTGTGAGCCGTGGGGCGGCTGAAGGTTCTACCCGTCCAGGTAACCCAGGTCCTTCAGGATGATCGCCGAGAGGTTCGGGATCCGCGAGCAGTCCGTCACGACGTCCGGGCCGCCGGCGTAATGGCGCCGCAGCACCTCGGCGAACCCGATCGCGTCGACCGGATCCGTCCACTCCTGCAGCAACCTGAGCGCCGTGCCCAGCTGCCGGCGCGTCACGCAGTCCTGCCAGAGCCGCTGCATCACGCAGACCCGGTCGTCGTCGACCGAGATGATCTGGAGCACCGACCCGCCTGCGAGCGGCCGCAGCGGGGTGCCGGGCCGATACCGCGCCCGCACCCCGTCCCAGTCCAGGTCCATCCTCACCACCAGTCCTCGGTGCGCCGGTGCCGCACCAACCCCGCGACGAGGAACTCGTCATGCCGGCCACGGGCGGCGACCCCCACATCGCGCAGCGCCACCGAGATGGGCGCCACGTCCGGCGAAAACGGCTCCTGCCGGCCCAGCAGCATCGGCCCGCGGACAATCGCGCCCGCCCGCCACACCGCCGCCGTCTGGTATCCCTCGCGCCCGACGTAGTCGGCTTCGGCGTACACGAGCGGACCGGCGGCCGATCCGGCCTCGACCAAGGCGAGGAAGCCCGGCGTGAGGCGGTGGAACCCGGACTCCGGGCCGGTCACGGTCTCGGCCGAGCGCCGTCCGGTGGACTCAGGGCCACCGTCGATGGAGAACGGCAGCACCGTGCAGATCATCGCCGGGGTCACCTCCGCGGCCAGCTCCTCGGTGACCGGGAGCAACCCGAGTCCGTCGACGTCCAGCGACACGACCCGGGCAGCCGGGTGCACCGCGGTGAGTGGGTCGAGGACGGTGGCCGCGGCGATCACCGCGGCCAGCTCATAGCGCAGACCCTGGTCGGGAACCATCGCGCTACTCGAGGAAACCGAGGTCTTTGAGCACATGCGCGGCCGACGTGGCGCGGGCGTCGACCACCAACGCGCGGTACTCCTCCACGAACAACCCGGCGTGCCGGCTCATCCGGCCGGCTTCGAGGAGCGCGGCCGCCTTCTCGAGGTGCTCGCGGACGAGCGTGTCGCGCCAGAGAGCGTGGCGGATGTGCACCCCGGAGGAGTCCACACCGGTGATCTCCAGCGTCTTACCGCCGGCGACCGTGGGGATCCGCGTGCCGCCGTCGTAGCGCCGGACGACCTCGGCCCAGTCCAGTGGCATGTCGGTCACCCTTCGGGCTCGGGCGACGGGGCCAGACCCGGCGTCGCCAGCACGTGCATGAACGCCAGCATCGACTCGTGGCGGGCCTTGGCCGTGGCCTCGTCGCACGCCAACTCCGCGGCCAGTGCCTCCACGTCCAGGCCGCGAACACACGTCAGCACCAGCACCTCGCGGTGTTCGGCCGGTATGGCGTGCAGCCGCTCTCGCAGCTCCACCCAGGCGCAGACCTGGGCGAGGCTCCCCGCGTCGGCCTCGGCGATGCGCGCCTCGGCCAGCCGGGCGATCCGGCCGGAGTAGGGCAGCCCGAAGTAGCGGAACACTCCGGGGCGCGACACCATGCCGGCGATCACCTGGACGCTCACCTGCTCGGCCAGGCGCGGGTCCGCCAGGCGATGGCCGCAGGTGTACCGAACGGCCTCGAAGGTCGCGCGCACGCGCTCGAGCCACCCCTCGTACTCCACCGCGACCGGCGGCGACGGGTGGACCATCACTGGGTCTCCACGGGTCGGTCGGGAGGGGGGCCACTGGACCGGATCGGGGTTGGTTCCCGCGGTGTCGACCGCCACGGGAACCGCCCCCACGACCCCGCTACGGCGTCGGTACCATCGTCTTGAGCATCGGTGCGATGTGCTCGGCCTGCACCGCAGTGATGTCCTTCGAGCCCGGCCCCTCACCCCGGATTGCGGCGTGTGGCACCACGACCCAGCACGCGCAGCCCCAGATGCACTCGCCGGCCATGCCGTCGAACCGGATGGACTGCTCGGACAGGAGCACGCCAAGGTCCAGCAGCCACGAGTGCATCATCAGTTTCTCGTCCCACGACTCAACCGCGTCGTAGGCGTCGCGGGCCTCGACGAACGCGGTGAAGTCGGTCTTGGCCACGCCCGGAATGATCACGTTTGAGTACGCCGTGAGCTCGTCGAAGAACTCCCCGAGCGTCGTGTTCAGCGTGCCGTCGTCACCCTCGAGCAGGAAGCCGTTGAGGGTCTCCCGCAGCTTGTTCTCCAGCGTCATGTTCCACAGCTCGCGCGGGGCCACGGTGTGCACCTCGAGGTAGTCGGTCTTGAAGCCCTCCTTGAGGCCGGACCACTGCGGGATGTAACCGATCCACTTGCTGACGACCTCACGCCATTTGCTGCGCGGCTCGCCGGGCAGTACCTCGACGCCGGGGTGGGTGTACTTGGCGACGTCGAAGATCGTCCAGGTGCGGTCGCCGGAGATGTTGCGCTCGTGCGGCGCGCCGGTGAAGCCCATCGGGCGCAGCATCTTGAACAGCAACCGTCCGTAGTCCTGCACCACGAAGCGCATGAACGAGTCGTTGACGAACTTGCGGGTGACGCCCTTCCGCAGGGCGTCGCGGATCGCCGGCTTTCCGGTCTTGGTGTAGGAGCCCAGGCGCTGCCACGAGTGCTCCTGGGGAAGGGCGAAGAAACCACCGGTGAACGGGTTCTTGTACAGATCGCCCCACACCGCCATGACGCCCTGGTTCTTGGCGTCGTCGAGCATGCAGTCGATCTCGTTCATGGTCGGGAACAGGGCGGCGTCTCCACCGGCGTGCTGCTCGTCGCCGGAGAACGGCATGGCGGCGACGCCGACCACCGGGAGGCGGCGGCCGAGCTTGACGTTGGACAGGTGCCGAGCCAGGTCGACCACGATGCCGCTGCCGGTACCGCCCGCCATCGAGAAGAAGATCAGGACCAGTGACGGCAGCTTCGTGGCGTTGATGCTCGCGACGAAGTCGTCGAGCTCCTTCTCGAGCTGCTTGTCCTCCCCGTAGTAGTAATGCCCGTAGATCGCCTTGGCGACCGCACGCGGGATCGAGTCGCCCGCCTTGGGCATCTCGGTGTCGCTGGGCAGCCACGGCTCGTAGTTCGGGTTCCAGTAGTACCGCGGGTACTCCATCTTCAGGTACTCGCGCCAGCGGTTGAGGCTGGTCATGAGGTCCTTGCGCTCGGGCACGTCCAGCGCGACGGTGCGCACCTGGGCCCGTTCGGTCGGGATGCCCCGCTCGGCGAGGCGGCCGTCGAAGCCGCTCGCATACTCCTTGAGCTCGTGCATGTCCTGCTCACCGATGTCGATGGCGAGGCCGGTGAACCGGGCACGCGGGTCCTCCAGCATGTCCTCGATCTCGCCGGTGCGCAGCAGCGCCTCGACCATGTACGCGCCGGTCTTACCGATGCCGATCGCGTGGATGCAGTGTGGCGCCTGCGCGCCGGTGGCGCTGTGGTAGAGAGACATTCCCATTGCGTGTTCCTCCTGGGGTTGGGACGAGCGGCCGTGGTGCGGGGTGGCGCGTCCTTCTGTGGTGTCGTGCGCTGCTGGTGGGGGACGGAATCGGTCGGTCAGTCCAGGTAGCCGAGGTCCTTGAGGACGGTGGCGGCGGTGGTGGGGCGCTCGTCCGCGATGTAGGTCCGGTAGTGGTCGATGACGTCGCCGTAGTTGCGCGTCATCCGGCCCTCCTCGAGCATGGCCACGGCCTTCTCGAGGTAGGCGCGGGTGAGCTTGTCGTTCCAGAGCCGGTGCGAGACGTAGATGTACTCGTCATCGGCGCCGGTCACCTGCAGGGTGCGGGCGCCGGGCATCGACGGGAGCTCCGCCCCGTTCTGGTAACGCTTCACGACGTCGGACCAGTTGAGCGGCACGTCAGACCTTCCTCGAACTTGTCGCGAACCGTTCATTTCACAGTGGTCGCCTCGGCCGGTATCGACACCGGCGAGGCGACCTCCTCGCCGCGGATCGCGGCATGCGGCACGACAACCCAGCAGGCGCAGCCCCAGATGCACTCCCCGCCCATCCCGTCGAAGCGGATGGAGGGCTCGCACAGCAGCACGCCCAGGTCGAGCAGCCACGAGTGCAGGAGCAGCTTCTCGTCCCACTCGAGGGGGTCGTAGAGGTCACGGGAGGGCACGAACGCCACCAGGTCCAGCTTCGACGCGCGCGGCAGCACAACGCTGACGAAACCCGGACCCGAGCTCTCGACCTGCTGCACCACGGGCTCGACCCGCGTCTCCGCGACGGCGGCGATAGCCGCCCCGACCGCCTGCGCGGCCTGGTCGGCGTCCTCGCCGGAACCGAACACGCGGGCCTCGGCGTACTCGGTGCTGAAGCCCTTGGTCAGGCCCAGGCCCCCGAGCGAGCCGGCCTGGTCCAGGCTCCGCGTGGCGAGCACGTTGATCCAGCGGTCGCTCTGTTGCCCGCGGATGGCCGGGTGCCACTGGTCCCCGGGGACGGCGAGCCAGTTCAGCGCCTTGAGCGTCTCGTAGAGGTGCTTGCTGCCGTCGGCGGACAGGAACGAGGCGATGCCGGGGACGACGTCGGTGGTTCCGTCCTGGGGGACCGCGAAGAACCCACCGGTGAACGGGTTCTTGTAGAGGTCGCCCCACACGGCCATGACGCCGTTGTTCTTCTCATTGTCGATCATGCAGTCGAGCTCGTTGATCACTGGGAAGAAGGAGGCATCCGGCGTGGTGGGCATGACGCCGATCCCGATCACCCATGGCCGGCGGCCGAGCTTGATCGAGGACAGGTGCCGGGCGATCTCTACGACGATCGCGCTGCCGACGCTGTCCGCGAGGGAGAACGGGATCACCACGAGGGGGGTCTTCTCGCTCGCCAGGACGCCGGCGGCGAAGGCGTCCATGGCGTGGGTGATCTCACGGTTCTGGTAGTACTCCGAGCCGTAGATCGCCTTGGCGATGGCCCGCGGCATGTGCTCGCCCGCAGCCGGGATCTCCAGGTCGCCGGGAAGCCACGGCTCGTAGTTGGGATTCCAGTAGTAGCGCGGATACTCCATCTTGAGGAACTCGCGGTAACGGTTCAGGGCGGTGGAGAGTTCGGTGCGGGTGGGGATCGGCAGGTCAACCGTCGTAACGGCACCGGCGGGCGCGGTGTCCGCGGCGGACCGCACCGCGGCGAGGTCGGTGTCGCCGATGCCGACGGCGAGCGCGGTGAAGCCGGCGGGGGCGTCCTCGAGCAGCTTCGTGATGAGTGCCGCCCCGGTGCCGCCCAGGCCGAGTACGTGCAACGAGAACGGGCCCTCGTGTTCACCTGCGCGGTGCACGCCCTCCTTGCTGAGCGCCTCGATCCGGGCCAGCGTGGTGCCATCCCCGTGGTCGTGGTCGTGGTCGTGGTCGCTGGCCATAGCCGGTGACTTCCTTTCAGGAGCTGTCGAGGAGGTGGGTGGGCCGGTCGCGGGGATGGGGCGGCTCAGTCGGCGACGCTGACGGCCGGGGACAGGTGGACCGCGCGGAGCAAGGCCGACTCGTGGCGCAGGGCCGACTCGTGGTGCGCGCGCGCCGCTCGGGCACCGCGCACCGCCGTCGTGGACAGTTCGGCGTACTGCAGGCCGTACTCCTCGTCACCGCTCTGGCCAAGGGTCCTGCCGTCGAACCCGACGATGGCGGAGTGGCCGCACCAGTGGTGCACCCCGTCGGACCCGGCGGCGTTGACGGTCGCGACGTAGCAGGTGTCCATCCACGCCATCGCCCGCGCCGCCGTGATCTGGCGGTGGGCGGTCGGCCCGGGGGCGCGCTGACAGCGCACGACGAGCTCGGCCCCCCGCACCGGGCAGAAGGTGCCGCGCTGTACCTCGTGACCGTCGCAGATGGTCAGGGCGGTCCGCAGCCCGCCCGGTCCGTCGACCACCGTGGGCGGCGTGTCCCGCACACCATGGGCGAGACCACCTGAGCGCCGGTGCCGCTCCACCACCGTGCCGCGGTCGTCGATCAGGACGACGGTGTTGTCGGGATCGGGGCGGCTGCGCCCACCGGTCACCGAGAACACGCCCCAGACGCCGGCGGCTCGACATCCCGCGGCGAACACCGCGATCTCCTCGCCAGGCGCGGTGAGCGCGGGTCTCGTCCCAGACCTCGAGTCACCGCCGCCGAACCCGTGGGTGGCGTACTCCGGGAACACGATGAGGTCGAGTCCCGGCTGGCCCTGCGAGATCCCCACGATCAGATCGGCGATCTTGAGGTAGTTCAGCCGCACCTCACTGCGGGAGTGCAGCACCGGCACCGGGTAGTTGAGCACCGCGACACCGATCCTGCCGTCGCCGCGACGGTCACCAAAACTGTCGTGTCGCCGCACCGGACCACCTCCCGAGGTTTCGTGCTGCGGGACCACCGCTTACGAGGACACCGCGCAGCTGCCCCGGTCCACACGGACCGGGCCCGAGGCGGAGGGCGTGATGTCGAAGTCGAAGATCGCCGTGGGCAGGTAGAGCGAGCAGCAGGCGTTGGGAATGTCGACGACACCGCTGACCCGCCCCTCGATCGGGGCCGCGCCCAGCAGCAGGTAGGCCTGCTCGCCGGAGTAGCCGAACTTCTTCAGGTACTCGATCGCGTTGAGGCAGGCGTTGCGGTAGGCCACCGTCGCGTCGTTGTAGTAGTTCTCGTTCTTGTCGTGGTCCACCGAGATCCCGATGAACGTGATGAACTCGCTGTAGCGCGGCTCGACGTTGCCCGGTATGAGGATCGGGTTGGTCGTCACCCCGTAGGTCTCCATACCACCCTTGATCAGGTCGACGCCGAAGTCGATGAACCCGCCCATCTCGATCGCGCCACAGAAGGTGATCTCCCCGTCGCCCTGGCTGAAGTGCAGGTCGCCGCCGGACAGCAGCGCGTTCGCCTGGTGTACGGGATAGAACATCCGGGAGCCGCGGGTCATGTTCTTGATGTCGTGGTTGCCGCCGTTCTCCCGGGGAGGCACGGTGCGGGCACCGTCCTGCTCGATCCCGGTCAGGGTCTCCCCCGTCGCGGTCCCGCCGAGCACGGCGTTCGGCAGCGGGGGCAGGGCCAGCGGAGGTACCCGGTCAGGGTCGGTGGCGATCAGGGCCCGCTCGCGCTCGTTCCAGCGCGCCAACAGCTCGGCCGACGGCGCGGTGCCGAACAGTCCGGGGTGGGTGATGCCGGTGAAGCGCACGCCGGGGATGTGCCGCGACGTCGCGACCTGCCCGTGGAAGTCCCAGATCGCCTTGTAGGCCGCGGGGTAGTGGTCGGTGAGGAAGCCGCCGCCGTTCTCCCTGGCGAAGATGCCCGTGTAGCCCCAGCCCTGGCCGGGGGCGTCGCCGATCTCCTGCGGGACCGGGCCGAGGTCGAGAATGTCGATCACGAGCAGGTCACCGGGTTCGGCACCCTCCACCCCGATCGGGCCGGAGAGCATATGGCAGCCGTCGAGCTGCACGTCGCGGACATCGTTCGCCGAGTCGTTGTTACCGATCTGGGAGTCGGTCCACTCGCGGCACTCGACACGGAACTCCGAGCCGGGGCGGACCATCGCGGCCGGCGGGATGTCCGGGTGCCACCGGTTGTGGCCGGGCACCTCCTGGTCCCGCATCGACTTCTGTTGATCGACACTGAAGACGACTTCTGGCATGGAGACCTCCAACTCGTGGGTCGAGCACGGGCCACTGACTCAGGGGCGGGGGAGCCGGGCGTGGCGCGGATCGGTCGTGTACCGACCGACCGAACCGCGTCGCCGCCCGGCCGAGGGGACGGAGGACACGACCTGAGGCGAGTCCGCGCTGCGCTCGCCGACCTCCAGCGCGCGGCGCACCCCTGCGTCCAGCGCCCGCAGGGCCGGGGCGCCGTACACGCGGCGCCCGGGACCCCCGCACTGCGGGCACCAGACGTCCGACCCCGACGCGGCCATCGGCCGGACGAACTCGAACTGGCCGCACACCACACAGCAGAAGGAGTAGGCGGGCACGGGCACCTCCCGTGATCCTGTCATCCAAAATATTGTCGTTGTAAACTATGCTCTGGTTGTGCTCTCGGTCAAGGGCGCCGACCCCGCGTGTCGGCCCGTCTCAGCGCGCGTGGTCGGCGAGCTGGGCGATCACGTCGAACTCGAGACCCGAGGCGCGGGCCAGGTAGACGTTCTGCAGCAGATGGTTGCCCGACATGCGGACGGTGCCGCGCGGGCTGTCGTAGGCCAACTTGTCCGCCGCCCCGCACATCCGGTTGAGCTCGAGGCTGCCGGCGCTCTCGGCGAGCTGCGCCAGCAGGGTCAGTCCCTCGAAGCAGGACTCCCCCATCGAGTTGAGCGCCGGCGCGAGGGCACCGAACCGCTCGGTGTAGCGGCGCGAGAACTCCAGTCCGGACGACGTCGGGAGCGTCTCGAAGAACCCGGACGCCGCGTACAGCTCCTGGGTGTTGTCCGCGCCCGTGGCCATCAGCATGTTCTCCTCCATGAGCGGGCTCAGCCGCACACAGCGCCGGTCCAGCCCACTGGCGGCGAACATGCGGTTGAATCGCACTGCGTCGGATCCCACGAGGAACATGAGCACACCCTGTGCTCCGCTGACCACCACCCGTCGGACCACTGTGCGGAAGTCCTTGGTACCGAGCGGGACGAAGACCTCGTCGATGACACGCACGTCGGGCGAGGCGCGCGCGAACCGGCGGGCCGCCCGCGCCGACACCCGCGGCCACACGTAGTCGTCGCCGACGATGCACCACGTCCGCACGCCGAGCTCGCGGGCCATCCAGCGCAGTGCCGGCAGCACCTGACGTTCCGGGGTCTCCCCCGCCAGGAACACGCCCTCGGTCTGCTCGCCGCCCTCGTAGAGCGGCGAGTACACGTAGGGCACCCGGCCGACCGTCACGGGGGCCAGGTGCTGGCGGACGGCCGAGATGTGCCAGCCCGTCACCGCCTGGACCTCGCCGGCCGAGACCAGCGCGTCCACCTCACGCGCCACCGTGGACGACGCCCGACCGCCGTCGACCAGCCGCAAGCGCAGCTCGCGGCCGAGCACGCCGCCGTCGGCGTTGATCTCGTCGGCCGCGAGCCGACCGCACGCCTCACAGGAAGGCCCGAAAATCCCCGCGGGACCGCCACGCGGTACGACGAACGCGACGTCCAGGCGTTCACGCCGCTGGCGCGCCACAGCCGCCGCCGCTCGCATCACGAATCACCTCCCACGAGGGACGTTCCTGACGCACGAGTTCGCTTCGAGTCGACAGTGTTTACGATGACGCCGTTCGCGTCACTAGTCCGAACGGGAAACGAGAGGATGCACTGTGGGTGAAGCTTCGGTCGCCGGAGTCCCGGGTGATCCCGTTCGGGTGCCGTTCGGTCATCTCCTTGCCCGCGTCGAGCGCCGGGTGGCGGGGCGGATCGAGACGGTGCTGAGTCCGGAGGGCCTCAGCTTGGGCCAGTGGCGTGTCCTGGCCCTGCTGTCCGACGGCCGCGGCCACTCGATGAGTGAGATCGCCGGTCACGCCATGGTGCCGGCACCCACCCTTACCAAGATCGTCGACCGGCTCGTCGAGGCCGCACTGGTGCACCGTGCGGTGGACGACGCCGACCGCCGCCGGGTGCTCGTGCTGGCCTCCGAGCACGGCGCCGAGCTGCACGCACGGCTCGCACCCGAGGTCGCCCGCGTCGAGGACGACGCCGCGGCCGAACTCGGTGCGGGCGACGCTGCGCAGTTGTTGCGGCTGCTGGGCAGGCTCGCGGCCCCGCCTGCCGCCGCGCCGACCGTGGCCGATTGCTGAAACCACTCACCGGCCCAGGTCACAGTGTTCACCAGCCCGGCGATGAAGGTCGGCACAGAGCGAGGGCCGGGAGCGGTCCGTACCGGCCATTGACGGCCGGTACGGACCACCCCTGACCGTTCAGCAGGCGTTTCCGGACGCCCCGGAGAATCCGGGTTTCTCGGTGTTCGGCGCCGCCGGTTTCGTCGCCGCGGAGGGGCGTTGCTGCGCTGTGTCGCCGACCCCGCCCACCCGACGCGACCAGTGTCCCTCATCGACGGTGACCTCGGCGACCTCGAACGTCGTCTTGTACGGCCCGAAGCTGACGTGGTTGTTCACCGCGTACAGCGCCTGGGGCGCGCACAGGAAGACCGCGAGGGCATTGTCGAAGCAGTACCTGTCGATCTGCTCGGCGATCGCCACCAGCGCACCACCGTCGAGCTCCACGGCCATCTGGTGGAACAGCTCATCGAAACCCGAGTCCGGCGGTCCGACGCGGAACGCGCCGTCGCGACCGAAGAACTCCCGGTGCACCGCCGCCGGCGGGGCGTCCGAGGACAGGTCGAACCAGGCGTGCACCAGCAGGTCCCAGGGCTGGTCGAGCTTCTTCTCCACCAACGCACGCGACCCGGCCAGCAACGCCTCGTCCGGCACGGTGAGCACCTCGACCGCGACACCCAACGCCCGGCGCAGGTCACCGGCCACCAGCTGCGCGACCCCCACGAACGGCGTCGGGCTCGCGATCCGGATAGGCCGGCCCGAGGGCCACCCACCCTTCTCGAACAGTCCCTTGGCCTCCTCGGGGTCGTGCGGGTACGCTCGCGCGCCCTCCGGGAACCCCGAACACCACGCCGGGGTCATGCATGGCATCTCGTTGGCGTAACCCGCCAACCCGTTGGCGATGACCTTCTGCTTGTCGACGGCGAGGTTGAGCGCCTTGCGCACATCCACGCTGTCGAGCGGGACGTCGGTCCGGCCACGGTTGATGATGCAGGTCAACACCCGATTGGCGTCGGCGGTGACCAGCCGCGCGAACTCCGAGGCCGCCACCCGAGCCGCGTCAGCGGGACTGACCTCGGTGACGATGTCCACCTCACCCTCGGTGCAGATGCACCGCTCCAGTGCCTCGGCCGGGGACAGGTTGTTGCGGAACACCACGCGCTGCACGCGTGGGCCACGCTCGGCGCGGTTCCAGTGGTCAAGGTTCGCCTCGAGCACCAACTCAGCCGAACGGTCCTGCGACTCGATCAACCAGGACGCCGTGTACGGGTCGGTCGACATGATGACATTGCGGGTGAGGATCGATGACGCACCCTGAACCAGGGTGAACGGGCCGGTCCCCCAGGGACCCGGCTCGTCGATCACTCACCAGTGGCCTTCGCCGGAGCCGAACTTCTTGTAGCCGAAGCCCGGCGCGTCGGGGCCTTTCCAGAACGCGGTCGACGCAATGTGGAACCCGCGCATCTTACCCACCGCCAGCCCGTCGGGGCCCGGGAAGTGAAACCGGATCGTGTAGTCGTCCACGACCTCGGCGACCGACTCTTTGGGGAAGTTCAACCAGGTGCCCGGTGGGTGCGGAGCAGCCCAGCGCTGCATCTCCTCGAAGTTGAGCTTGATGTTGTGCGCGGTGAACGGCTCCCCATCCTGGAACCGCACCCCCTTGCGCAACGTGAGCTCCAAAGTCTTCTCATCGGGCCAGTCGGCGGACTCCGCGAGCGCGAAGACGGTCCGCCCGTCCTCGTCGATCCGGATCGGCTCCTCCATCGTGTTCCAGGTGATGAAAAGCCAGTTCAGCGGTGACGGGTCAACGACGTTGATCGTTCCCACCGGCGCAGGAGCAGCGGCTGCCACGGACACCTCCCTTGACGATACGTCGATCGCAGACACCCACCACGCTATCGCCGACCCCGGCACGCGACAACCCGTCGGCTCGGCGGCGGGTGCCTTACGTCGGGTGCTCGAGCCACCGGAGGTGGGCGTCGTCGTGCCAGTCGCAGCCGCAAACCGATCGTGCCGCCGTCGTCAGCGACAGCCAGCGTTTGACACCGCTGCCGGAGCCGGTAGAACTCGGTTGACGCACCTGGACCACATCGCAAAGGAGCACCGTGGACACCAGCAAGAAGTTACAGGCGAGCAGGGTCATCGACGCGCCTGCCGACGACATCTTCGCCCTGTTGGCCGACCCCAACCGACACACCGAGCTGGACTGCACGGACATGCTGCGCGGCCCGGAAGGCGACACCCCGCCCATCGGCGGGATCGGGCAGGTCTTCACGATGAACATGCACCAGCCCGACCTCGGGGACTACCGGATCTTCAACACGGTGACGGCGTACGTGCCCCCCAGTCGGATCGGTTGGGCCCCGCGGATCGACCCGTCCTGCTCAGCGGCGGAGCAGCTCGGGGAGATGGACGTCAGCGGGCACACCTACACCTACGACCTCCACGAGACCGAGGGCGGCACCGAGGTCACCCAGTCCTACGAGTGGATCGGGGTGAAGGACCCGAACTTCGAGGCGTCCTTCCCGCAGGTGTCGCAGGAGCAGTTGGCCGGGACATTGGATCGGATCGCCGACATCGTCAGCTGAGTCGGGAACCACCTCGATCAGCAGGCCCGCTGTTCTCGACCGGGACGCCGGTGCCGGGATCCGCGACCTCCGGATATGCGACGATGGTGAAAGGATGCCGTCCAAGGGTGACCGACGAAGGGCGGGGGCGTGGAAGCAAGCCGCGAGCCGGCGGAGTTGTCGCCGGAGGAGCGCCAGCAGCTGCACCGGGCCCACCAGCGCCTGCGTAACGCCTCGAACGCGCTGGAGGCGCTCACGGTGATCGAGCCGGTCCGGGGCCGGTGGGTGGCCCGGGCCGCGCCGATCGACGCCCTCGACGGTGCTCAAGCCGACCTCCACGAGGCGTGGGTGCAGCTCTGGCGCACCCAGCGAGAGCTTCTCGGTTTGTCACCACCGGTCAGTGGCGTGGACACCGGCCCGTAAAGGTTACGTCTCCCACTTCAGGTCGAACCCCAGCAGGGACTTGTACCGCTCGACGAGTTCCTCGTCGCTCATCTCCGGCCACGGCGTGCGAAGCCCCCTGGGCTCGGGACCGTAGACCTCCGCTGCTACCTCCATGTCCTGCTCGAGCATCCATCCCGTCGAGGTCTGCCAGAACTCGTCGGGCGAGTCCTTGTCCTCGTTCATGGCACCTCCCGAAGCGAGCTCCCGCGGTCTCCTGCTCTGCACCGGAGACACCGTCGCTGCCGCTGTGCCCATGGTCCCATCCTCACGCGGTGGGCGCTGCCCCCCGTCGTGCCCAACTCGCGGCAACTTTCGCCCCACCCGTCGGCTCCCGCCAGCGCTGCCGAAGTGACGCTGCGCGTACGCTCTGCTGCGGCGAGTAACAAACCGCCCTCCGAGCACGATCAGCAGGACGACACCATCGGTGAGTCATGAACGCTCGGAGATCCTGTGCAGCCACGTCGCTCCCCATCGCCGAGCTCGGCTCGTCGCACTCGGTTCGCCGTGCAAGCCGCGGCTGCTGCGGTGTTGTGCGCCGTGTCGCTGGCCGGTTGCAACGGTTCGGCCGGTGGGCTCCCGCAGAGTGCGTCCTCGGTCCAGCCGAGTCCCACCACGACTGCCGCCGCGGCGGCCACCGAGAGTGTCCAGCCTTCATCAGTCCGGGCATCGGCTCCGACGTCGTTTCGCGCGCCGGCCGCAGCCCCGGTACGGCCGGCAGCACCCGGCGTGGCACCGGCAGGCGCGCCGCCCCAAGCGCCTGCGCCCGCCCCAGCCACGGCGCCTGCGCGCCCGGCCGCACCCCCGGCCGTCGCCTCGTCGTGCGACGAGGACACCCACTACGTCAACTCCAGCGGGTCGTGCGTACCCCGTCCCGCTGCGGGAGCGACGGCACCTGGCGGGGCGACAGCGAAATGTGTGGACGGTGCGTACAGCTTCAGCCAGCATCGTCAGGGAACATGCTCGGGGCACGGTGGCGTAGCCCAGTGGCTGTGAGCTGCGCCGACAGCGAGCAGGACGAGCTGAGGAGGTGCGGCGGAGCGTGCGGGTGTTGATGGTGGCCTCTCCGGGGACCGGGCACGTGTTCCCGATGGTTCCGCTGGCCTGGGCGTTGCGCTCAGCCGGGCACGACATCCTGCTCTCGACCACCGGCGACGGTGCCGCGGTGGGCCCGGCAGCGGGCCTGCTGACGGTGGACGTCGCGCCCGGCGTCGACATGGCCCAGGTGTTTCGCAGCACCGTGCAGACGGCGGGTGGGTTCGGCGCGACGCGTTCGACGGCCGTGTCGCGCGAGCAGGCCGTGGCGCTGTTCGCCGAGGTCAGCCGGGTGATGCTCGACGGGACCCGGCGCTGCGCGCGGACGTGGCGCCCGGACGTCGTCATCTACGGGGC
>JBBSGM010000067.1:0-21976 GCA_038254065.1 Mycobacteriales bacterium
AAATCTTGCGGTCGGCGCGATCCACCTCCGGGGACGCCGTGACGTCACCGAAACGACCCGCTGGGCGACCCGCTGCATGCACCGGCCATTCAAGATTCTCAAGGTCATCGCATGATCAATGATCTTGAAACGCCCGTGGGTGGTAGCCCCATCGAGATCGACGACATGGCGTGTACCGGCTCGAGCCCGTCTGCACCGCGGCCTCTCCGCCGTGTCCGTGGTCCCATTCGCCTGTTGCGAGACGTCGCCGTCCTGGGTGTCGCCCTCGAGCCGGGTCAGGTCGGTGGCGGTGCCCGGCCTGCCGGGATCACGCGCTCCCGACGGCGCCTGCTGAGCCGTCGGCTGCTCCCTCGATGTCCACTCATGACACGGCACTCCCTCCTGACGGCCAACAGGGTGCTGGCTGCGCGCCTGCCGTCGGGGATCCGCGCCGGCTGTCCCGTGTTCACCCCAAGCCGATCGTCACACCAGGCCCGCAATTCTCGCGCAACTCCAGCCGACCGCCCGGCGCTACCGGCCCGCGGCGAGCGCGGCGGCGAACAGGGGGGCGGGCATCCGCTGGTAGGCCGCCAACGCCCGGCGCCGGTGCTGCTCGGCGCGAGCGTGCCACCCGGCCGCGGCGGCGAGGTTGGCCAGTGCGTGGTCGACGACCCCGTAGAACACGACGCTGGTCGCCGTCATCGCGTACGCGCCCTGCTCGGCGAAGGCGGGGTAGACGGCGGCCGCGAGCTCCGCGTGGCCGACCAGCGCGCACGCCCTCGCGCAGCCGAACAGGTTGGTGGCCCAGTGCACCCAGGGGTCCGCGGCCCGGTCGGAGGTGAACCGGGCCGGGTCGAGGTCGTCGAGCAGGCGCCGCGCCGCGGCAACCTGGCCGTTCTCGGCGTACAGCCAGGCCAGCACGTCGCGTCGGTCGATCTCCGGGGTCTGCTCGGCCATCGCCTCCATGACACTGACCAGCACGCCGGCGCGGCCCTGCAACCCGCGGATGACCAGCAGCTGGTGCAGGTGGACCACGGCGATCGCGGTGCCGGGGAGGTCCCGGCCGATCTCCCGGGCCTGGTCCGCGAGCCGCTCGCCGGTGACGAGGTCACCGCTGATGACCGCGGTCATCGCCCGGATCGCAGTGACCGGCCAGCTGAACCCGACGACGTCGCGGCCCCGGGCCAGCACAGCCAGCTCGCCCAGGGCCAGCACGGTGCCGGTCAGGTCCCCGCGGAGCAGCCGACCGTCAGCCAGCCAGCACATGGCCATGAAGCGCGCTCCGAGGTCGAGGTGGTCACCGAACTGCTCGAGCAGCGCAGCGCCGGCCTGCTCGCTGACCAGCACGTCGTCCAGGCGCTGAGGCGGGGTGAGCCCGCGGTCGAGCAGCACGGCGACCAGCGCCGCGGGCTGTCCGGCCTGCTGAGCCGCGTCCAGGGCGTCGTCGCTGAGCTGGCGGCGCAGGTCGCGAGGCAGCGTCCAGGTCCCCCAGGACGCGAGGCGGCTGCGCAGCTGGGCCAGCACGGCCGCATCCCCGCCGCCGGTCTCCGGGGCCGCCGCGGCGTCGATCGCCTCGCGCAGCAGGCCCAGGGTCGCGAGGTGGTCGTGGTCGAACCACGGTGGGGTGCCCGCCCCCACGGTGAGGGCCGCCCTGGCGAGATCCCCGGGCCGGTCGAGCTGGCGGGCCAGCTCAGCGGCCTCGAAACAGAGCCGGTGGGCGACCCGCTGGCTACCGGTCCGGTTCAGCGCGTCAGCCAGGCCGAGCAGCAGCCCGAGGCGTGGCTCGGCGGTGGCGGGATCCTCGGAGTCGAGCTGGTCGAGGGCGACCCGGAAGTGCTGGGCGGCAGCGATGTGGTCCCCGCGGGCCGCGGCCTGCTCGGCCAGCGCCGCCGCGTCATCCGGTGCCCACTTGGCCAGCCCGGACGGTGGGCGGTGCACCCCTGGGGGTCCCGAGATCCGAATCGGGCCCGGCGCAGCGGGTGGGTCCGACCGCGCTTCGCGCAGCAGGGCCAGGTAGGCCTGCTGGAGGTCCACGCCGGGCTCGACGCCCAGATCCTCGACGAGCGCGCGTCGGTAGGCGTGGTAGGCGCGCAGGGCGGACGCTGCGTCGCGGGCCGCCACCAGCGACCGAAGAAGGAGCAGCTGCCCGGACTCGTCGAAGGGCTCGAGAGTGGTGGCCCGCTCAGCCGCCCATCGGGCCCGCAGGAAACGCCGGGTCTGCAGGGCCGCCTCGGCCTCGACACGCAATGCGGCAGCGATCTCGCCGCGCAACCGGTTGCGCCAGGACTCGACCCATGCACCGGTCACGCCGGGAAGGAACACCGCCGTGGCCGCGCGGCCGCAGTGCGCGGCAAGGGTCAACGCGGTGGTCGGATCCGCGGTGAGCGCGGCCTGCGCGCTGCCGACCAGCGCGAGCAGCTCGATGACGTCCACGTCGACCTGCTCGGGCAGCAGCAGCTGGTAGGCGTCGGGCAGCGTGACCAGGCGGGACCCGGCCAGCGGCTGGCAGGCCCACAGTCCCCGGCGCACGGTGCTCACCGCCGTGCGCAACGCCGACGCCCACGTTGTCGGCAGCTCCTCGCCCCAGACGGCGAAGGCGAGGTCCCGCCGCAACAGCGGGGCCTGCGCGGCGAGGATGAGCGCGGCGATCACGGCTCGGCTGCGCTGCCCGGCCAGGGGGAGCTCGTAGATCTTCCCGACCTCGTGGTCGACACGGTCAGGTTGTCGAGCAGCGTGATGCTGATGTTCACGCGGACGCTTCCCCCGCTGCCCTCGTCCGGCCTCGCACCTGCTGTCCAGCCTAATATCGAAAAGCAAGCACCTGACCCCTTGCGGTCGCCGTTACTACGCCGGTTTACGACGGCTACCCGCCCAGACCGGCCGGTGCGTCCCGACGAGGTCGGCGTAGGGGGCGCAGCGCTCGAGCAGGTCGGTATGTTCACCCAGGTCGGCACCGCGGTCGTACAGGAACAGCACCCGCCGGGCTCGGCGGGCCGACGACAGCCGGTGTGCGATCACCACCAGCGTGCCGTCCGGCCGGCCCGCGAAGGCCGCCTCGGCGCGGGCCTCCGCGACCGGGTCGAGGTGGCAGGTCGCCTCGTCCAGAATCACCACCCGCGCCGGACCGAGCAGCACCCTGGTCAACGCGATCAACTGCCGCTCCCCGGCGGACAGCTCGGCGCCCGGATCGGTGAGCACCGCGTCGTACCCGCCGAGGCGGGCGACCAGCTCGTCGCACCCCGTGGCGGTGGCCGCCCGGTCCAGCTCGTCGTCGCCCACGGTGGCACCGGAGGTGTCCGGGTCGGTGAGGTAGCCCAGGTTCTCCCGCAGGGTGCCCTCGAAGACGTACGCCTGCTGCGGGATCATCGCGATCAGCCGCCGCCGCTGCGCCGGGGCGAGGGTGCTGACCGGGACGCCGCCGAAGCGGACCGTGCCGGTGTCCGGGGCGTCCAGACCGGCGAGCAGGGCGGCCACGGTCGACTTGCCGATCCCGCTCGTGCCGACGATCGCCAACTGGTCCCCCGCCGGGACGGTGAACGAGAGATCCCGGACCACCGGTGCCGCGCCCGCGCCGTAGGCGAAGCCCAGCCCGTCGACGACGAGATCGGTGCCTCGCGGCCCCGGCACCGCGGTGACCGGCGCCGCCGGGTCCGAGCTGCCTGCTGTGGTCTCCGCGAGCCGGGTCGCCACCGTGACGAGCTGTGTCCAGTAGTCGCTGACCAGCCCGGTGAGCGTGCTCAACGCGGGGATCAGCTGGGCGCTCAGGTACACCACCGCCCCGACGAGGGCGCCCACCGTCACCGACCCACGGTCGATCAGCCACGGCCCGAGGGCGAGCAGCCCGACCAGCGGCAGCCTGCCGCCCAGGGTGTTCAACCCGACCCGGACGGAGGCGACCCGGGCATGCGCGACGGCCGCTCGCGCGTGTCGGGCCGCGACCTCGCCCACCACGGCGGTGGCCTGGTCCTCGGCGCCGAGCGCGGCGATGTCGCGGGCCGCCAACATGACCCGGCCGGTCTCGGCGGCGACAGCCTCCTCGGCGAGCGCCGTCGCCCGGCTCCGGCGGGCCAGCGCGCGCACCGAGAGCGGGTAGGCGACCGCCACCAGCGCCAGCGGTGGGACGACCACCGCGACGAGCACCGGCGCCAGGGTGAACAGCCCCGCCACGGCGGCGAGCACGGTGATCGCGACCGGCCGGCTGACCCGCAGCAACGCGCCCGTGAGACCGCGCATCGCCTCCACCTGGCCGGTGAGCCGGGCGACCGTCGCCGAGTCCGGCGCCGAGTTGTGGCTGCTCCGCACGCCAGCGGCCCGGCTCAGTGCGGCCGTGACGACCTCCTCGACCAGACTGTCACGCATCGGCTCGACGAGGTCGGTGAAGTGGCCGAGCAGGGCCCGTTGGGCGACTGCGCGCAGCACGTGCAGCGCGGCGAGCGAGCCGAGCAGCGCCAGACCGACGTCGGCTCGATGGGCGAGGAACCCGCGGTCCAGGGCCTGGGCCACGACCCACCCCGAGGCCAGCGCGGGCACCGCCTCGACCGCCGACCAGACCAGTACCGGCAGCCACCGGCCGCGCCCGCCCGGCACGTGCCGGCGCAGCAGGCGCAGGGCGGGTCGCTCGATCACGCCGGTACGCATGCGGACTCCTCGGCGGTCGGGGCGGCGTCGGGGGTGCCGAAGACCGCGCGGTAAAGCGGGTCGGCCCAGAGCTCGGCGTGCGGGGCGCACGCCCGCAGCCGGCCGCCGTCCAGCCAGGCGACCAGGTCGCAGCCTGCCGCGGTGGCCGCCCGGTGGGCGACGACGAGCCGGGTGCGTCCGCCGAGCGCGCCGGTGAGCGTACGACCGACCTGCGCCTCGGTGGCGGCGTCGAGCCCCGAGGTGGCGTCGTCGAGGACGTAGACCCGCGCGTCGCGGACGAACGCCCTGGCCAGCCCGATCCGCTGCAGCTCACCACCGGACATCGGCGCGTCGGCCAGCGCGGTGGCATAGCCGTCGGGGAGGCGACGGATGAACCCGTCGGCGGCCGCCGCGCGGGCCGCAGCCGCGACGTCGGCCCCGGCCGGGTCCGGTGCGCCGTAACCGATCGCGTCGGCGACGGTGGCGCCGATGAGCACCGGGGTGTCGAAGGCGTAGGCCACGGCGCGACGCAGCTGCGCCAGTGGGACCTCGTGCACCGGCACCCCGTCCAGCGCGACCTCGCCTGACCCAGGATCGGGATCGGTGAGCCTGCCGATGAGCGCGGCGAGCGCGCTCTTGCCGGCCCCGCTGCGACCCACCACGGCGAGCGACACCCCGGCCGGGACGTCCAGGTCGACCGCGTCGAGCACCCGGTGCCCGCCCCTGGTCACGCTCACCCCGCGCAGCGTCAGTGCACCCGGTCCGGGCGGCAGCGGCCGGCCGCCCTGGACCGGGGCGGCGACGGCGAACGCCTCGGCGATCCGGGCCGCGCCGGCCCGGGCATGGCCAAGGCCGAGCACGGTGTCGATCTGGTCGAAGCCGCTCATCGCGAGCCCGATGTAGCCGACCACGGCGAGCAGCTCGCCCGGGCTGATCCGCCCGGCGCCGACCCCCCAACCGGCGACCGCCAGCACGAGCACCTCGGCGAGCGCGATGAGCAGGGTCAGCCGCCAGACCGTCCGGCGCTGCGCGGCCCACAGTCCGCGGCCGCTCGCCGACAGGTCCGACAGCGGGACCAGCACCCGGACCGCCTCCTGGGCCGCGGTGCCGGCGGCCCGGATCGTGCGGATCCCGGTCAGCGCGGTGACCAGCCTGCCGGCGATCCGCGACTGGGCGTCCAGGTAGCCTGCCTGCATGCTGGTGACCTCGCCCAGGAACCGGTGGGCGATGACGATGGCCAGCGGCACCGACAGCGTGAACGCCAGCCCGATCGGCCAGTCGATCACCCACAGCAGGACGAGCCCGACGACCGCGGTGCCGATCGCGACCGTGCTGTGCACCGCGGTGACCGGGGCGTGGGCCGCCTCCGCGGTCGAGTAGACGATCCTGGTCACCGCGTCGCCCGGGCCGAAGTGCCCGCCCGGACCGAGCGCGAGCAGGTGCCGGGTGCCCCGCACCCGCAGCCACGCGGTGCCGTTCGCGGTGCCGGCGGCAGCGAGCAGCGTCACCGCCACCTCGCAGATCCCGGTGCCGAGCAGCACCGCCGCGAGGACGACCACCGGCCCGGTGTCCCGGCTGCCGCGCAGCACCGCGTCGACCGCGACGGCGACCAGCGCGGGCGTGAGCACGACGGCCACCGCAGCCAGCACGACCGCCGCCAGCAGGCCGGCGAGCCGACCACGCACCTGACCCACCACAGCCCGTATCGGCCGAACGCAGTCGTCCTCTTCTGCCATTCGTGCTCACCTCCGATGTCATGGGTGGCTCCCCAGCACCTACCCGGCGGGTCGCCGTGCTGCTGTGGCACAGCGACCCGCCGAGCAAGGGAACCGGTGCTTACCAGTTCGGCTCCTACTCGTTCCTGAACCAGCACGTGGCGCACACGAGTGAGCACACCCGTGCCGGATTAGTCCCTTCGCTCGGTCAGCTCGCCACTCCGGTCCAAGTGCAGGTACTGCCACCGAAATTGCTGCTGCAGGTGTAGCCGCACAGCCCCTGCTCGTCCTCGTCGGCGGGCAGCTGCTGCAGGACATCGATGTTCAGCTCCATGAGTCTCACCTCCTCCCCTCATCAGAAGTTGTCAGGAAACGCAGCACCGCCGACATCGCGTGATCATCGGGGTGCTCGCCGACCGCGGCGTGGCCGCGATCGGACATCTCGAGGTACACCGGCGCGGGTCGCCCGCGATCGCCGATGCGGACGAGCTCGTCGACCAGCTCCCGGGAATGGCTCACCGGCACGGTCTGGTCCAGCGCGCCGTGGGCGACGAGCAGCGGGAGGGTGAGCGCGGGGGCCAGCCGGACGAGGTCGCGCGGGCCCAGCGCGTCGGTCACCGGTTGCCTGCCGTCCAGCCTGTCGATCAGCGCCCGGACCCCGCGGGCGGCGCCCGGGTAGAGCCGCTGCGCGGACAGGAACGGCGCCACCGCCACGCAGCGCGACCACAGCCCGGGAGCGGCAGCCGCGGCGAGCAGTGCCAGGTAGGCGCCGTAGCTGGTGCCCAGCAGCGCCGGACGGTCCCGCCCGGGCCCGCGGGCCGCGTCGACGGTGCGGCCGATGGCCTCGATGTCGGCGAGGTCGGGTCCGCCCCAGGCGCCCGCGATGGCCAGCTCGTGCGCCGGGCCGTAGCCGGTGCTGCCACGCTGGTTGGGGGCCAGTACGGTGATGCCCGCGTCGACCAGGGACTGGAAGCTGCGCTCGAAACCCGACCGCCAGTGCTCGCGGGGCCCGCCGTGCAGGACGAGCACCACCCGCCGGGCGGTGTGCCAGTCGGGGCCGTACCCGATCGTCTCGATGGGGCCCGCAGGCCCGGGGAACGACTCGACCCGGCCGGGATGCCAGTCGCCGTCCGGCTCGGCCCAGCTCAGCTGCCCAGATCCGTGGCCGGCGCCGGGCGAGAGCCGGGCGAACCCGGGCGGACGGGTGGGAGTGCTACCGACCAGCCACATACCCTGAGCCGACCAGCCGGCCGACGGGACGAGGCTCGCCATCGGCAGGTCCACCTCCGACACCTCGCCGGAGCCCGCGTCGGCGATGGCCAACCTTGAGCGCGCCCCCGCGGCGACCACCAGCGCCACCCGGGTACCGCCGGGATCGACCGCCACCGGGGTGACCGGCCCGCCGAGGTCGCCCGCCTCGGGCAGCAACCGAGCCGCGCCCGCGCCAGCCGGGTCCACCAGCGCCAGCCGGTGTCCGGCGTCGACGGGCAGTCCGAGCAGCACGGTGTCCCCACCGCACGGCAGCACGAGCCCGGCGCCGTACCCGTCCGGCAGGCGCAGCGGACAGACCTCACCGGAGCGCACGTCGAGCAGCATCGGCACTCGGCCGCCCGGTCCGAGCCGGGTGAACAGCGCCCGGTTGCCGACCACCGTCGGGCCGGCCAGCGGTCCGGCAACCGTGACCACCGGCTCCGCCCACCGTGGCCCCTCGCTGATCCGGTACACCGTGGAGGAGCCGTCGGCGTGGGCTCGGACGCCCAGCGCGAGCACACCGGGCAGCCGCGGCGCGGCCACCAGCCGCAGGTTGCCCGCGCCGTTCGCCCCCACGCAGGTTCGGCCGAGCCGGCGGCGCTGCCCCCCGGTGCTGATCAGGTCGAACGTCTGGGCCGCCGGCTCGTAGCCGATGACCAGCATCCGCCCGCCGGGCACCGGCAGTGCCAGCGTGCTGTTGGCGTCCGCGCCGGTCGGTTCGCGGTGGCACAGGACCGGCCCGGTGCGTCGCAGCGACCACAGCTCCAGTGCCGATGTGCCGCGCTCGTCGGTGGCCAGGCAGCAGGCCAGCGCGGCGTCGGGGGTGAAGCGGACGTTGACCCGGTGGGTGACGGTCGCCGTGGCGGCGGCCGCCTCGGGTGCCACCCGGGCGGGGGCGCTCACGGCCGCGCTCCGTCGGCCATCCACCAGCGCGGGCCGCCGTGTCGCAGCCGGAGCAGGAAGCCGAGTGCACCGGCCAGCCCAGTGCCGTAGCTCACGGTGATCGCGAGCTGCGACTCGTCGGGCAGCACCATCCGGCCTCCACGCAGGGCATGGCGGGCGTACAGCGCAGCGGCCAGCTCGGCCGCGGCGCCGCGGTGGCGCTGCGCGCTCGCCGGATCGTCCTCGGCCAGATCCCGGGCCAGGTCGAGCAGGAACTCGCCGTTGCCGGCCAGGCCATGGCACACCGCGGGCGGGGAGATCCATCGGGTCTGCCGGACCGCGACGGCGGCCTCCTCGGTGAGGCAGCGGTAGCGGGCATCGTCGGTGAACTGCCGGGCCAGCCGCAACAGGAACGTGCCGATCCCCGACGAGCCGCTGCACCAGTGGTACAGCAGGTCGCCCGGCGCACCGGAGCGCTTCGGAGCCGGGCCCGCGCCGCGGTCGCTGCGCCAGCGGGCGCTGCCCGCGGCGGGGTCCCGGTCGGCCGCCGTGACCAGCGTGTCGCCGGCCGACCGCGCCGCGGCGAGACAGTCCTCCCGGCCGGTCGCCTGCCCTACGGCCAGCAGTAACGCCCCGACGCCGGCGACGCCGTGGGCGAAGCCGTAGTGCCAGCTCCCGGCCAGCTCGGAGTCGAAGTCGGCCGGGACCGGCCAGAACACCCCGTCGTCGACGTGCCGGGCGGCGGTCAGCAGCCCGTCGGCGCAGTCCCCGGCCCGGTCGAGGAACTCCGGCCGGCCGGTGGCCTGCCACAGGTGCAGCTGCGCCATTCCGGCGCCCGCCGCGCCGTGGCAGATGTCGGGGTTGGGCCAGCGCACCGGGATGTCGGCAGCGAGCTCGGCGGCATGCTCGGCGAGCACGTCGTCCTCGAGATGGCGGGCCGCGTCGTACAGTGCCCACGCGGTACCTGACCGTCCGAAGTAGAGCCCGGGCAGCAGGAGCGGCACGTGGCGGCGGCGGGCGTCGATCCAGCCCGCCACCGCGGCCACCGCGTCCCGCAGCACCGGACGGTCGAGGATCTCGCTGGCCCGGGTGAGCACCGCGAGCACTCCTGCCGCGCCGTACTGGACGTTGCACGAGTCGGTGGCCGAGCCGAAGGCGTTGCTGGGCCAGATCCGGTCGGCGCCGGTGTCCAGGGTGGCAACGATGTGGTCCAGGCCGTCGGAGATCAGCCGGTCGCAGGTCGCGTCGTCGAGCCGGTCGTTCGCCGCCGGCCGGAAACCGCTGCCGGCACAGTGCCTCGTCGATGGACCGGTCGGGAGGTCGGCGAGGAAGGCGTGCAGCTCGTCGAGGGTCCAGCGCTCGCCCGGCTCGTCGGCGGTCAGCCCGAGGATCGCCGGGCCGAGCCTGCGGGCCGCGGCGCTGCGCACCGCCACCAGCGACAGGATCAGCGCGATCCGGTCCGAGGTCGGCCGCGGCGGTTCCCCGTCGGGCGCCGGCCCGTCGGCGGGGAAGATCGGCGGCAGGCCGGTGACCAGGTGGAACAGCACGGTACCCAGCGCGTAGCAGTCGACGCCGCGGCCCGGGGTCGGCCCGTAGCTCGCCCCGGCCACCACCTCGGGCGCGACGTGGCCGGGAGTGTACGCCCGATACGTCCACTCGTCCGGGCGACTGGCCAACTCGGGATCGATCAGCTGGAGTCGCCGGTCCGGAGTGATCATGATGTTGCCGGAGGTGAGATCGCGGAAGACGAGCCCGCGCCGGTGCACCTCGCCGAGCAGGTCGGCGAGCTGCCCGGCGACATCGGCAGCCTGTTCGGGCGAGGGCCCCTGGTCCGGGCCGAGTCGGGCGAACTCGTCCTGCACCCAGCTCGCGAGCGACCGACCGGGCACCGTGGACTCGGCGAGAAAGACGTGGCCGTCCTGCTCGAACAGCGTGATCGGCTCCGGCCCGAGCCCGGCCAGCTCTTCGAGGCGCTGGGCCTCGACGCGCAGTACGGTACGGGCGTCGGTGCCCGACATCGTCGCGCCGATGTGTGGGCGCGCCTGCTTGATGATCACCTCCGCGCCGGTGACCTGGTCAGTGGCCCGGTAGACCCCGCCGCGCGCGGAGTGCCGGATGGCGTCGCTGACCGCGAACCGGTCGTGCAGCAGTACCTTCTTCCGTCCGGCCGAGACCGGGGTAGGGGGAGCGGTCGTCGGTATCGGCAGTGTCACCCAGACCGGCGGGGAGAACCATGGCGTCCGGCGGTCGGGGATCGGGTGCCCGTCGGGGTGGGCGATCCGCGCCTCGTAGGAGCCGTCGTTGGTCAGCGTCGGCAGACCGTGGAAGGCGCCGTAGCGGATGTGCACCAAGCTGTCCGGCAGGTAGGCCCGATCGGAGAGGATCCGCGGGCCGGGCAGGCCCGCGGTCGCCAGGTGAAGCGCCTGGGCCAGCGCCCGGAGATGGTCGTCGTCGCGCGGGTAGGCGGTGATGAACTTTCCGGCCTGGGCGCGGTCGTAACGGGTGGAGGTGAGCTGCTCGACCCGGCTCAGCTCACCGGCGAACTTGAACCCGCAGTCGCCGTCGACGAGGACTCCGGCCGCCTGGTGCAGGACCAGCGGAGCCGACAACGGCGTGGCCGAGAGGTGCAGTTTCCAGCCCTGTACCCGAGGAGCTCCCGACATGGTCTCGGCATGAGTCCAAAAATCGTCTTCACGGATGCGCCAACTGGTCCGGCCGCTTGCGCCGAGCACCCATCTCACAATTTCCTTGAGCGGGAACTCCATTGCCGACGTCAGCATGTCGTCCGCCTTGTCACCGGTTTCTCTGCCCATCCAGCAGGAGTCATCGAACAACGGGGGAAGACTCGTGTCGTGCGCTCTGCTCACGGCTGAAGCACCCCACACCGAGTACGACACGACGTCGACGCCGAGATGACGAGCTCGACCAAGCCGAAGCGCAGGCCGAGGGGGCCCTGATGCTGGAGACGACACTCGCCGACGCGTGGCACGGCCGGTCGCGTTCCGCGTGCCGCGATGGTCTCGGTCATGTCGGGTACCCCTCCTGGGTGAGCTTGCGATCGATCATGGGCCGGTCGACCGACGCCGCCATCGGCGTCGACTGCCCATCTGTTGCGCTGCGGCTACCTATTTCGGATGCGGCGCCGCGGCGTGGTGCGCGAGACCGGACATCCCTGCGCCGACTGCGCGACGATCGGTGGGTCCGCGTAGAGCTGCGCCCGAATGGTCGCGTGCTCCGCGAGTCGGGGTATTTCCGCGCGCGGGTCGGGGTATCCGGGTGATCTCGGTGGTCGGACCGGTGCAATAGGGTGCTCGCCGTGGGACGCAGCGTGCTCGTGACCGGAGGGAACCGCGGCATCGGCCTGGCGATCGCGCAGGCGTTCGCCGCGCAGGGCGACCAGGTGGCGGTGACCTGCCGCACGGGCGCCGACGGCCTGCCCGACGGCCTCCTGCCCGTGCCGTGCGACGTCACCGACGCCGCCGCCGTCGACACCGCGTTCGCGCAGGTCGAGGAGCGCCACGGTCCGGTGCAGGTGCTCGTCTCCAACGCCGGCATCACCGACGACGCGCTGCTCATGCGGATGAGCGAGGACCAGTTCACCCGGGTCGTCGACGCCAACCTCACTGCCGCCTACCGGGTCGCCAAGCGGGCCTCCCGCGCGATGCTCAAGGCCCGCAGCGGTCGGATGATCTTCGTCTCGTCGGTGGTCGCGCTCTCCGGGTCGGCGGGGCAGGTCAACTACGCGGCGTCCAAGGCGGGGCTGGTCGGGCTGGCCCGTTCGGTGGCCCGCGAGCTGGGTTCTCGCGGGATCACCGCGAACGTCGTCGCACCCGGTTTCGTCGACACCGACATGACCCGCGCGCTGCCCGACGCGCGGCGCGCCGAGATCCTCGGCCAGATCCCGCTCGGGCGGTACGCCTCGACCGAGGAGGTCGCCGCCACCGTCACCTGGCTGGGCTCCGCGGGCGCCGGGTACGTCACGGGTGCGGTGATCCCGGTCGACGGCGGCCTGGGCATGGGTCACTAGCCTGAACCACATGGGACTGCTCGACGGAAAGCGGCTGCTGGTCACCGGGGTGATCACCGACGCCTCGCTGGCGTTCCACGTCGCCAAGGTGGCCCAGGAGCAGGGCGCCCAGGTCGTGCTCACCGGGTTCGGCCGGTTGCGGCTGGTGGAGCGGATCGCGCAGCGGCTGCCACTGCCGGCGCCGGTCGTCGAGCTCGACGTCACCGACCGGGCGCAGCTCGACAGCCTCGTCGAGCGCATCACCCCGCACCTCGGTGATGCGCCGAAGCTCGACGGCGTGCTGCACTCCGTCGCGTTCGCCCCGCCGTCGTGCCTCGGTGAGGGAGCGTTCCTGAGTGCGCCGTGGGAGGACGTGGCCGCGGCGATACACGTCGGCGCGTACTCGTTCACGTCGCTGTCGACAGCACTGCTGCCGTTGCTCGGCCGGGGCGCCTCAATCGTTGGGATGGACTTCGACAACCGGCAGGCCTGGCCCGCGTACGACTGGATGGGCGTCACGAAGTCCACTTTGGAGTCGGTCACCCGTTACCTGGCCCGCGACCTGGGCCCCAAGGGCATCCGGGTGAACCTGGTCGCCGCCGGGCCGGTGAAGACGATGGCCGCGCGGTCGATCCCCGGATTCGACGCGTTCGAGGACGCCTGGGACGGCCGCGCGCCGCTGGGCTGGGACGTGAACGACCCGGTGCCGGTCGCGAAGACGGTCTGCGCGCTGCTCTCGGATTGGCTGCCGGCCACCACCGGGTCGATGGTGTGGGCGGACGGCGGGTTCCACGCCATCGGCGTCTGAGATGGGCGTCCCCGACACCTTCCAGGCGCTGCTGGTGCTCTCCTTCGGCGGCCCGGAGGGGCCCGAGGAGGTTCGGCCCTTCCTGGAGAACGTGGTGCGCGGGCGCGGGGTACCGCCCGAGCGGCTCGACGCCGTCGAGGAGCATTACCGACACGTCGGCGGCGTCAGCCCGATCAACGCGCGCAACCGGGAGCTGATCGTCGAGATCCGGGAGCGCACCGAGCTACCGGTCTATTTCGGCAACCGCAACTGGCACCCGCTGGTCGAGGATGCCGTCGCGCAGCTGACCCGCGACGGAGTGCGCCGCGCGCTGGTGTTCGCGACCAGCGCGTACGGCGGCTACTCGGCGTGCCGGCAGTACGACGAGGACATCGCCCACGCCCGCGCAGCGGTCGGCGCGGCCGCACCGGAGCTGGTGAAACTGCGACACTTCTTCGACCACCCGACCTTCGTCGCAGTGAACGCCGACGCCGTGCGGGTCGCCCGGGCCGGCCTTCCCGACCACGTGCGCGACGCCGCCAGGGTGGTGTTCACCGCGCACTCCGTCCCGGTGGCCGCCGACGCCGCGGCCGGTCCGCCCGCCGAGGGCGGGCACCGGTACTCGCGCCAGGTCGCCGAGGCCGCCCGGTTGGTGGCGGCGGACCTCGGGCTGACCGCGTACGACGTGGTCTGGCAGTCCCGCTCCGGGCCGCCGCAGGTGCCGTGGCTGGCCCCGGACGTGCTCGACCACCTCGACACGCTGCACGGCGCCGGCGTGCCCGCGGTCGTGCTGGCTCCGGTCGGGTTCGTCTCCGACCACGTCGAGGTCGTCTGGGACCTCGACAACGAGGCCGCGGCGAAGGCCGCCGAGCTCGGGATGGCCTTCGCGAGGGCGGCGACGGCGGGGGAGGACCCGCGCTTCGCCGACATGGTCGTCGAGCTGGTCGCCGAGCACACCCACGACCGGGCGCCGCGCGGGCTCGGCGAGGTGCCGCGCGCGGGGTGCACGGTGAACGGGGCACCGTGCGCGGTCGACTGCTGCGTGCCGGCGCGGCGTCCGGCTCGCCCGGAGTGAACGATAATTCCGCGCGGCGTTCGGCTGGGTACCGTCACGTTGACCGGATGGTTCTCGAACGTCGCATCTCGGCCTCTCGCAGCGGCATCGCCGTTGCCCTGCTGCTCGTCGCGGTCGGCGTCGCAGCGCTGCTGAGCCTGCGCCCACCCGCGATTTTCGGGCGTTGCGCGGTTCCCCGCGTGCCAGGGCGCCGCCCGCCCGCAGTTCCCAGACGCCCGCTCAGACCTGCGAACGCGCCTCCAGTCCCCGGGCGGCCTCGGCGACGGCCACACACCGCGCCACCCGCACCGCAGTCTCGGTGGGCGCAGATCCTCCCGGCAGACGTGGTAGTGGTGCTGGCCGGTCCTCTCAGCTGAGTCCGGCGGACCCACTCAGGTCAGCTGGGGGCGCGCACGAGGAACCACGGTCAGGGCTTTGACCAGGCTCACCCCGGTGGTCTCGGGCGCCAGCAACTGCGCGGTCACCGCACCCACGGCCGCCACCGCCGCAGCGATGACCATGCTCGGACCGACGCCGATCGTGGTCAGGCCGATGGGGAGCAGGAACGTGCCCACGGCCGCGCCCACCCTGCTGGCCGCGGTGGCCACGCCGGTACCCGTTGTGCGGATCGGAGTGGGAAACAGCTCGCTGGGATAGACGGGGGTGAGATCGCTCGACATCGCGTTGAGGAAGGCGAACACGAGGAAGCAGAGCACCACGACCCCCACGGGCGCCGCGCTCCATGCGCCGATGACGAGCAGCGCGACGGCACTCACCCAGAACGGGCCGATGAGCAGCTGCCGCCTCCCGACGCGTTCGATGGCGAACACGCCGGCGAGCGCGCCCAGGAAGGCGACCGCGTTGATGGCGGTGGTGCCCGCGGCCTCGTTGGACAGACCCAGTGCACCCAGCACCACCGGGGCGAAGGTGAAGATGGCGAAGTACGGCGTGACGAGGCAGATGTAGAAGACGCAGCAGAACACGGTGCGGGACCGTTGCCCGGGTGCCCACAGGGCACGCAGCGCCGATCCGCGGGAGTGCGGCTGCTCGTCGGCGAGGTCCTCCGCGGTGGCGAATGCCTCGCCGCCGAGATAGGTGTCGACGACCTCGCGGGCCTCGTCGACGCGACCCCGGCTCATCAGCCAGCGGGGCGACTCCGGCAGCCCGCGGCGCACGATCAGGCAGACCAGCGCAGGCACCGCGCCGCTGGCGAGGATCCATCTCCAGTGCAGTCCGACGAGCTGGAGTAGCCCGTAGGAGACGACGACGGCGACGACATAGCCGAAGTACCAGGACGCCTCGAGCCCCGCGAGCCGCCGCCCCCGGCCCTTCGACGGCGAGAACTCCGAGAGCATCGGGGCGCCGATGGAGTACTCCGCCCCGATCGCCAGCCCGAGTACCAGCCGCACCACGAACAGCTGCCACAGATCGGTGGTGAAGACCTGGAGCACCGCGGCTGCCAGGAAGATGGCGAGATCGACGGTGAACAGGCGACGCCGGCCGAAGCGGTCGGTGAGCCAACCGAAGATCGGGCCGCCGAAGAAGATGCCGATCAACGACGAGGCACCGATCAGCCCCACCCAGACCGCCGACGCGTGCACCTCGGCGATGATGACCGGCAGCGCGACGCTGATCACGCCGAGGTCGTAGCCGTCGAGGCCCTGCCCCCACGTCGCGGCCACGGTGATCCGGCGCAGGAAGCCCTTGCGCTGGTGCGGTGCCACGGCTGCCGTCATCGGTTCCTCCCGCCGGTCAGACGAGTGGGCTCGCCGCCAGCACCCGGACAGCCTCGGCGACGGCCGCGCGCCGCGCCACCCGCACCGCGGTCTCGATGGGACGCAGCGCCTCCCGGCGGGCCACGACCGCGGACGCGGACAGCGCGCCGCCGGGTTCGTCGACCGAGGCGGCGGCGAGGATGGCCTCGACCTCGTCGGCGTGCTGGAGCACCCGCAGCGCCTGGCCGGGCATGCCGGCGGGCCACATCGACCGCGGTCGCGAGCGCAGCGCCGCGGCGATCTCCTCCCGGACCCCCGGCCGGTGCCGGGCGACCCCGAGGTCGGTGAGCACCGACGCCGACTGGCGCACCTGGTCACGCAACTCGCGTTCGGCCTGGCCGAGCGGGACGAACTCGGGGGGCGGACCCGGTTCGGCGACCGGATAAACGGTCCAGCGCAGGACGCCGTCGGCCACCCGGCTGGGCACCACGCCGAACCCGGCGTCGACGAAGAGCACACCCTCACCCGCCGTCGTCGCCTCCCGGCTGAACTGGCCGGGACCGGGCAACCCGCGGACGTCACCGGGCGCGGGAAGTACGAGCCGGGCGTGCCCGCGCGGTGCGGAGCGGCGCAGCGCGGCGAGCAGGAACGCCACCGACGAGACGGGGTGGCCCGGCGGTGGGAGGTCGGTGGCGGCGGCGGTTTGCGGGTCCGCGGCGAGCACGTCGTGCACCTCGGCCCAGGGCACCATGGCGTCGAGGACGTCGTCGGGCGCCGCAGCTCCGGCCAGCCAGGCGGAGCTCCAGACCGACAGGGTCGCGCAGGGACAGGACACGGCGACAGGCTAGCCAGGTCCGGCGTCGCTGGCACTACTGCCGTGTGGGTGACACGCCGATACTTTGCGTCACAACTAGATCTCGGGTGACCATGATCCCAGGGCGCGTGTCGGTCCACCGGTCCGCCGCCGCGCCGAGGTACAACTCCCGGATGGCCCTTCGTCCCGGCTCGCGCCCGCACGACTACCACGGGGCGTTCGGCTCGGACGGCAGCCGCATCCGGGTGCGCAAGGAGATCCCAGCGGTCCCGGCCGAGACGGGGCTCGTCGTCGAGGATCCGGCGAGTGGCTTCTGCGGTGCCGTGGTGCGCGTCGACGTGCGCGAGGTGGAACTGGCGGACCGACACGGCAGGTGCAGGGTGTTCCCGCTGGTTCCGGCGGGGTTCCTGCACGAGGGCAGGCTCGCCACCCTCGTCGTGCCGAAGGCGCAACCGGCGCCCCCGAGACGCTCGGCTTCGGGCTCGGTGAAGGTGTCGGGGTTGGTGGCGCAGACGGCGCGGGCCAGCCGGATCTGGGTCGAGGGCGTGCACGACGCGGCGCTGCTGGAGACGGTCTGGGGGCACGACCTGCGCGTCGAGGGCGTCGTCGTCGAGCCGATGCACGGCATGGACGACCTCGCCGCCGCGGTCCGCGGGTTCGCCCCCGCGCCGCACCGCCGGCTCGGGGTGCTCGTCGACCACCTCGTTGAGGGCAGCAAGGAGACGCGCGCGATCCGGGCCGTCACCGGGCGTGACGTACTGGTCACCGGCCACCCCTTCGTCGACGTGTGGGAGGCGGTGAAGCCGTCCGTGGTCGGTATCCGGGCGTGGCCACGGGTCCCCCATGGCATCGACTGGAAGACCGGCGTCTGCGCCGCGCTGCGCTGGGGCGAACCCGCTGACGGGGCCCGCCGGGTGCTCGGCGCGGTGCGCGACTTCCGCGACCTGGAGACCTCGCTCATCCGAGCCGTCGAGCAACTGATCGACTTCGTGACCGCCGACCCGCTTTCCGGATCGGGAATCGGCTCGCCGCCGCACTGAGCTCTGGCAGGATCGGTACATGGGCGTCGCCGTGATCTGGCTGATTGCCGGGATCGTGCTGGTCGCCGCCGAGGTGGCGTCGGGTGCCTTCATGCTGCTCATGCTCGGCGGCGGCGCACTGCTGGCCGCGGTCGCGGCGGCACTGGGCGTCGGGGTGCTCCCCGCTGCGTTGATCTTCGGCGGAAGCTCGGTGCTGTTGCTGTTCGCGGTGCGCCCGGCCCTGCGCCACCGGCTCGACCGGGCCATCGACCCGAGCGCCATGCACACCGGGGCGCTGGTCGGCAAGGTCGCGGTGGTCGTCACCAGGGTCGACGGCGACGGCGGCCGGATCAAAATCGGTGGCGACCTCTGGTCGGCCCGGGCCTACGATCAGACCCAGGTGATGGAGCCCGGCGAGCGGGTCACGGTCATCGACATCTCGGGTGCGACCGCGCTGGTCCTCGCCGAGTTCTGAAGGCGCAGGAGAGGAGAGATCCGGTGCCCGATGGCGGCGGCGTAGTACTGCTCATCATCGTCCTCCTGATCGTGCTGCTGGTCGTGGTGTCGGTGGTCAAGGCGGTGCAGATCATCCCGCAGGCCACCGCGGCCGTCATCGAGCGGCTCGGCCGCTACAAGACCACCCAGCAGCCCGGGCTGGCGTTCCTGGTCCCGTTCATCGACAAGATTAGGGAGCGGATCGACCTTCGCGAGCAGGTCGTGTCGTTCCCGCCCCAGCCGGTGATCACCCAGGACAACCTCACCGTCAACATCGACACGGTCGTCTACTACCAGGTGACCGACCCCAAGGCCGCCGTCTACGAGATCTCCAACTACATCAACGGCGTCGAGCAGATCACCATCACGACGCTGCGCAACGTGGTCGGCGGGATGAGCCTCGAGGGCACCCTCACTTCCCGTGACGAGATCAACACCGTGTTGCGCGGCTCCCTCGACGAGGCGACCGGACGCTGGGGCATCCGGGTCGCCAGGGTGGAGATCAAGGCGATCGAACCACCGCCGTCGATCCAGGAGTCGATGGAGCGGCAGATGAAGGCCGACCGCGAGAAGCGCGCGACGATCCTCACCGCGGAGGGCCAGCGGGAGTCGGCGATCCGCAGCGCGGAGGGCAACAAGCAAGCGCAGATCCTCACCGCCGAGGGCGCCAAGCAGGCGTCCATCCTCAATGCCGAGGGTGACCGGCAGTCCCGGATCCTGCGCGCGCAGGGTGACCGGGCCGCCCGCTACCTGGAGGCCCAGGGCCAGGCCAAGGCGATCGAGAAGGTGTTCGCGGCGATCAAGGCGGGCAGGCCGACGCCCGAGCTGCTGGCCTACCAGTACCTGCTGACGCTGCCGCAGATGGCGCAGGGTAACGCGAACAAGGTCTGGATCGTGCCCAGCGACTTCGGCAAGGCCCTCGAGGGCTTCTCCCGGATGCTCGGGGCGCAAGGGGACGACGGAGTGTTCCGGTTCGAGCCGAGTCCGTCCGACGACGGGGTGGGCACCCGGCCCGAGGTGGACGACGAGTCGGTCAAGGACTGGTTCGACATGTCCAGCGACCCCGAGATCGCCAGGCTGGTCGCCGACGCCGAGGCGCAGGCCCGCCAGGAGGTCCCGGCGCTCGGCACCGAGCCGGTCGCGCTGCCGCCGGTCGGCCCGCCGCCGGACAGCCGATCGAGACAGCGTGCGGACGGGGCGGGGGAGGCCCAGCCGTCGGTGGCCCACCAGCCGGCGGCCCACCAGCCAGGGGCCCATCCGTCGGAGCCCCAGCCGCGGGGAGCCCAGCAGCGGGGAGCCCAGCCGGCCCCTTCGCGCCGGCCCGAGGGCGGCCACGAGAGCCCGGCACGGCGTCCCGGCTACCCGCCCCCGCCGCCGCAGCAGCGGTAGCGCCGGGGGCTGTCCGCCCCCGCCGGCGCAGCGGTAGCGCCGGTTCGGTGCGGCAGTTCCAAGACCGTAGCTCGCCGGACCGAACGGGCGCCCCGGAGTGGTTGCGCCGGAGGTCACCGGGGTATGGAACCCCGGTGAGCGGGGTGCGGCACTGGTTCCGGCGCGAGGTCGAGGATCGGCTCCGCGGCGTGGTGGGGGGTTCGGCCCGCTTGCGGGTGGTGGTGCTGCTGGCCTGTGTGCTGGCGCTGGACGCCGCGGACAAGGCGACGATCGGGGCGACCGCGGCGCAGCTGGAGCAGGCCCTGGGCATCGGCAACACCCAGATCGGGCTGCTGGTCGCAGTGTCCACCGGGATCGGGGCGCTCGCCACGTTGCCGGTCGGGGCGCTCACCGATCGGGTGAACCGCACGAACCTCCTGGTCGGGGCCATCGTGGCGTGGTCGGTCGCGATGGTGGTCAGTGGAACAGCGACGTCATATCTGATGCTGCTGCTGACCCGGCTCGCGCTCGGCGCGATCGTGGCGACCGCGAGCCCAACGGTCACGTCGCTGATCGGGGACCTGTTCCCGGCGGCCGAGCGAGGCCGGATCTACGGGTTCATCCTGTCCGGTGAGCTGGTCGGCACGGCGATCGGGTTCCTCGTCTCCGGTGACGTCGCGGCAGTGCTGTCCTGGCGGTACTCGTTCTGGGTGCTCGCGGTTCCAGGGTTCGTCCTCGCCGTGGCCATCTGGCGGCTGCTGCCCGAACCCGCCCGCGGTGGACAGAGCCGGCTGCAGGTGGGCGACGCACAACTCCGTCCGGCCCGGCAGGTCGAGGACCGGACGCCGACCGACCCGGGGGCGAAGGACGCAGGGGAAGGGGCGCGCTCCGGGGAACCCGGGACAGCGGAAGGCGAGATCCAGCGCGAGGTCAAAGAGGCGGGCGTGCGCCCACACGAAGCGCTCGTGCTGCACACCGACCCGACCGACCGGTCGCTGTGGTGGGCGGTGCGCTACGTCCTGTCGGTCCGCACGAACGTCTACCTGATCATCGCATCGGCGCTGGGGTACTTCTTCTTCGCCGGACTGCGGACCTTCGCGGTGGTGTTCCTGCGCGGACGGTTCGGTCTCGGTCAGGGCGTGGCCAGCTCGCTGCTGGTGCTCATCGGGGTCGGTGCGATCGTCGGCGTCCTGGTCGCCGGCCCGGTAAGTGACCGGCTCGTCGCGCACCACCACATCACCGGCCGGCCGCTGGTGGGAGGGATCGCGTTCATCGTCGCAGCGGTGCTTTTCCTGCCCGGCCTCCTGACCACCTCGCTGCTGCTCGCTGCCCCGCTGTTCTTCCTCGCCGCCGCGGGCGTGGGCGGGGCGAACCCATCACTGGACGCGGCCCGCCTGGATCTCATGCACTCCCGGCTGTGGGGCCGCGCCGAGAGCGTGCGCACTGTGTTGCGGTCTTCCCTCGAGGCGGTCGCGCCGCTGCTGTTCGGCTATGTCTCGAGCCTGTTCGGCGGCAACGGCGCCGGGTTCGGCCAGCCCGGCGGTGTCGAGCAACGTGGCGCGGTGGGCCTCGACCACACTTTCCTGATCATGCTGGTGCCGCTGGTCGTCGCCGGGGCGATCCTGTTGCTGTGGGCCCGGCGAAGCTACCCGCGCGACGTCGCCACCGCCGTCGCCTCCGAGGAGAACACCCGGCAGCCCACCAGCGCCCCGGCCGGGTAGGCCCGGGAAGACTCACGGATGTACCCCCTGCGCACCTGGAGGCACGAGCATGGCACCAACCCCCGCACGGCTCACGGCTCGACCGTGCTGAGCGTCGTTCTCGTAGTCCTGGCCGCGATGGCGAACGCCACCGCGTCGGTCCTGCAGCGCAAGGCCGACCGCGACGAACCGGACGGCGAAGGCTCGGCATCCGGCCTGGCGCTGCTGTGGGAACTGGCCCACAAACCGGTCTGGTTCGCCGGCATCGGCGCGATCATCGTCGGGTTCCTGCTCCAGGCCGGCGCCCTGGCCACCGGACCGATCGCGCTCGTGCAGCCGATCCTGGTCCTGGAGCTGGCGTTCACGCTGCTGCTCGCCGGGATGGTATTCCACAACCGGCTGCACGCGCGGGAATGGACCGCCATCCTCGGCATGACTGACGTTCCGCACTTCTCGGGGCTGATTTGCGCCCCCACCCCGCTGGTGCCTCGCTGAGCCTGAGCGGTCAGCGGGGTTGGGTGGGCGGGAGTTCGCGGGCCTGGCTGGAGACCTGTTCCATCTCGGTGATCAGCTG
>JBBSGM010000068.1:0-21118 GCA_038254065.1 Mycobacteriales bacterium
CGTTCCGGATACGGCAGCGAGTCGAGCAGCACCCGCCCCTTCTCCAGCGCGCGGGTGGTGTTACGCTTGTTTCCCATTCGCGCCCACGCTTTCGCTTCCTGCGCGAGAAGCTGAACCGAGACGGAACGGTCATTCGCCGCGTCTTGCCCTGCCTGTGCGGCCTCAAGCACCTCGCGGTACCGGCCGTTCGTCAGTGCGAACCAGGCACGCATCTCGTGCGCCCAGCCAATGACCGCGGGATTACCGGCTTCGTTACCCAACTGCAGAGCGCCCACTCGCGTAGTCTCTGCACCTCGGTGGTCACCGATATCATACTCGAGGCAGCCGATAAGAAGAGTGAGCCAGGCTGCCGCGTCCAACAGGTCGCGGTGCTGGGTAAAGGAAAGCCGTTCATCAAGGAGACGCGTGATGTGAACGAGCCATGACCGGCTGTCTGCAATAACCTCGATCGGGCGGCGAGTGACGTAGTCACAACACAGTTGCTCGACCGTGACGGCGAGTGCATCCAGCGTGTCGTTGTCGAGCGATGATCGTCGGATTCGTTGTACTAGCTCGTGGGTGTCCATTCCGCTTCGAACAACGAGAGCAGCATCTCCTGGAGCTGAGCGGTACGGTGTTCTCCCCGGCCCAAATATCGACTCAACGACGGTGCCGAACGTGGCAGCGATAAGCGGTCGATATGACTCGTCAGGCTTGTTCCGGCCGCGTTCCCACCGCTTCCACTGGTCGAGCAGGCTAGCGGGTAGCGGGGCATCAGAGAATGTCCGCATCGCTCTCACGACGTCGGACTGCGACCAGCCACGCGCCACCCGTTCCCGGTGCAGGCGTTCAGCCCACGCAGGACGTCCTTCCCGGTCCGGCGTCACGCCACCAGCCTAGCCCAGCCAGCAATTGCCAGCAATCGGGTCGTGCATGGCAGCCTCATTTCTGTGCACGGATATCGCGTGGCTATAGGTTCACCCCATTTTCCTGGTCATGCCTGGGGGCATACTCGCCCCCAGACCTGCCCCCTCGGTTGCCTCTGCCGGGATTCTTGCCGATCCGGCAATATCGCCTGTCGAGCATCCAGTGGACCCCGAGGAGGTCGATCGTGCCGAGTGAACGGTGTCGACGTCGCAGCACGGGAACAACCCCCGGCACGGCTGCCCATGATCCCCGGCCGGTGCGAGGCGGGAACCCCCGATCCCCTCGCGCCGGTCGGTCCCCACAGTGTGCTCTGTCAGCCGATGCCATGGCTCTGCTGGTCCCCATGCGGGGAGCACCGAAAAACTCGCCCCGCGAACAAGCGCATCGAATGTGGGTGATGGCGCCTTCCGGGGCACTCGTCGAGGAGATGTCCAGGTGAGCGGCATGGTGTTCTCGGTCCATACGACCAAGCCGGACGATGTGGGCGCGGTAGAGATAATCTTCAGTACCGAGCACGAGGCACGCAAATACGCGCAGGAGAGGTCGACAGACCAACAGGTCCTCGCTGCGTCGGTGGCGAGGTTCGTCGTCGGCGAACTCGGCACCCGGCATCCGGTCGCCTGGTACGTGGACGGAACTGAGCAGCCACACCGGTTCGACCGACGACTGTATCCAACAGGTTAGGGTCAGCTCTGCATCGCCGGAACCGGGCGTCGGTCGATCCGCTTTGTGCGAGATCGGCGATGTCCGCCGCTGAATTGTTCTCGAGGCATAACGCCGCGACCCGCCGGGGTCACGGGCTGGGTGCAGACTAGGCGTCGAGTAGCGAAAGCGTCTCGTCGGAGACGTCGAAGTTCGCGTAGACGTTCTGCACCTCGTCGCTGTCCTCGAGCGCATCGATCAGCCGGAACACCTTCTTGGCGCCGTCGGCGTCGAGCTGTACCTGCACTGAGGGCACAAACGTCGGGTCGGCCGAGTCGTAGTCGATCCCGGCGTCGACGAGCGCGGTCCGCACCGCGACCAGGTCGGTGGGTTCGGAGACGACCTCGAAGCTGTCGCCGAGGTCGTTGACCTCCTCCGCGCCCGCATCGAGCACGGCGAGCAGCACGTCATCCTCGCTGAGCTCCCCCTTCGGGACGATCACCACGCCCTTGCGGGTGAACAGGTAGGACACCGAGCCGGGGTCGGCCATCGTGCCGCCGTTGCGGCTCATCGCGATGCGCACCTCGGTGGCCGCGCGGTTGCGGTTGTCGGTGAGGCATTCGACGAGCACCGCGACGCCATTGGGCGCGTAGCCCTCGTAGGTGATCGTCTGGTAGTCGACGCCGCCGGAGTCGGCCCCGGAACCGCGCTTGACCGCGCGGTCGATGTTGTCGTTGGGCACCGAGCTCTTCTTGGCCTTCTGGATCGCGTCGTAGAGCGTCGGGTTGCCCTCCGAGTCACCGCCACCCATCCGCGCCGCGACATCGATGTTCTTGATGAGCTTGGCGAACATCTTGCCCCGGCGGGCGTCGACGACGGCCTTCTTGTGCTTGGTCGTCGCCCATTTGGAGTGCCCGCTCATCTGTACTCGCTGTCCCTTCCGCTGTTCACGTGCGGCATCTGCCCGGGTCCTGGAGCCTGCGCCGGACCGCGCAGGCGCGACGTCACCGACCCTGCCGGATCCCTTGATGGTAGCGGCGCACGACGACCGGGCGACCCGACGGGCCCGACGAGCCGGTCGCGTTCACGCCGCCCGAGCTTTCTCGTTCACCAGGGCGCAGAAGAACGCGTGCACCCGACCGTCGGCCGTCAGCTCGGGATGGAACGCGGTGGCCAGCACCGGACCCTGCCGCACAGCGACGATCCGCCCGGCGGCGGCACCGGCGTCCCGGCCCGCCGAGGTCACTGCGGGCACGGTCGCGAGCACCTGCACGGCGTCACCCGCCTTCTCCACCCATGGCGCCCGGATGAACACGGCCCGTACCGGCGCACCGGGAACGCCGTCGACGTCCAGCTCGGTCTCGAACGAGTCGACCTGGCGGCCGAACGCATTGCGGCGCACCACGACGTCCAGACCGCCGACCTGGCGCTGATCCGGACGCCCGTCGAGCACCTCGGAAGCGAGCAGGATCATGCCGGCACAGGAACCGTAGGCCGGCATCCCGGCGCCGACCCTGTCCCGCAGCGGGTCGAGCAGCTCGAAGACCTCCAGCAGCCTGCTCATCGTGGTCGACTCGCCACCGGGCAGCACCAACGCGTCGACGGCGTCGAGCTCGGCGGGCCGGCGCACCGGCACCGCGCGCACCCCGCAGGCGGTGAGCGCGGCGAGGTGCTCGCGGACGTCGCCCTGCAACGCCAGGACGCCGACGACGAGGTGGGAACCGATCACGGGGACCAGGGTAGTCGCGCCGATCAGCCCGGTCCGGCCGCCGGCGACGTCACCACTGGGCTCGCACAAATGGCCCGACACGGTCGCACAGATACCCCGACTCGCGGGTTTTGGGGGGCGGGCGGGGGTTGTGGCCGATGGTTGGACGGTGTGAGATCGGGCACATCCAGCGCACGTCGCGGAGGTGGTCCGAATGGCCGTCAGAGCAGACAGCGGGCAGCGCGCGGGAGCCGGTGGTTCCGCGGTTCCCGTCGTGACCGACCCGGCCAGGGTGCGCAACGTCGCGCTGGTGGGCCCGTCGGGGTCGGGGAAGACGACGCTGGTCGAGGCGTTGCTCGCGCACAACTCGGTGATCCCGCGCCCGGGCACCGTGCTGGACGGGACCACGGTGTGCGACCACGACCCCGCCGCCGTCCGCCAGCAACGGTCGGTCGCGCTGTCCGTCGCCCCGCTGCTGCACGCGGGCATGAAGATCAACCTCATCGACACCCCGGGCTACGGCGACTTCATCGGCGAGCTCCGCGCGGGGCTGCGGGCCGCCGACGCCGCGCTGTTCGTGCTTCCCGCGTCCGAGGGACACGAGGGCACGATCGACCCGGCCACCGTCGCGCAGTGGGAGGAGTGTGCCGCGGTCGGGATGCCGCGGGCCGTCGTCGTCGCGCGCTGCGACCATCCCCGCGCCGACCTCGAAGCCACCATCACCGCCTGCCGGAACGTCTTCGGCGCCGGGGTCGCTCCGCTCTACCTCCCGATCCGCTCCGACCATGGCGCGCTCACCGGGCTGTACGGGTTGCTGTCCCGGACTCCGGCCGGCTCGGCCCCGGCGGACGCCGACGACGCCCGGGCCGCGCTCATCGAGGGGATCATCGAGCAGTCCGAGGACGAGACGCTCATGGAGCGCTACCTCGAGGGCGAGGAGATCGAGGTCCACACCTTGGTCGACGACCTGGAGACTGCCATCGCGCGCGGCTCCTTCCACCCCGTCATCCCCGTCTGCGTCGGCAACGACATCGGTCTGGACGCCCTGCTCGAGGTGCTCGTCGGCGGCTTCCCCTCGCCGCTGCAGCACCCGCTGCCGCCGGTGTCCGCGCTCGACGGTGCCGCGCATCCGGTGCTCACCGCCGATCCGGCGGGCCCGCTCGTCGCCGAGATCGTGCGCACCTCGGCCGACGCCTACGTCGGGCGGGTCTCGCTGGTGCGGGTGTTCTCCGGGACGCTGCGCCCGGAGCGCACGGTGCACATCAGTGGGCACAGCCCGGCCGTGCCGGCTCCGCGTGCCAGTACCGAGAACGGCGCCAACGGAAGCCACGGCAGCCATGATGTCGACGAGCGGCTCGCACACGTCTACTCCCCGCTGGGTGCCACCCTGCGGGAGGTCGACGGCTGTATCGCGGGTGACATCTGCGCACTCACCAAGCTCGGTTCCGCCGAGACCGGCGACACCGTCTCGGCCGCCGACCATCCGCTGCTGCTGACCCCGTGGGAGCTGCCCGACCCGTTGCTCCCGGTGGCCGTCACCGCCCGCACCCGCGGCGACGAGGACGCGCTGGTCAAGACGCTCGCCAAGCTCGTCGCGGCCGATCCGACGCTGCGTCTGGAACGCAACGCCGAGACCCACCAGACCGTGCTGTGGTGCATGGGCGAGGCGCATGCCGACGTCGTGCTCTCCCGGTTGCGCGCAGGTGGCGCCGAGGTCGACACCGAGGACGTCAAGATCCCGATGCGAGCCACCCTGGCCCGTGCGGCCAAGGTCACCGGCCGACACGTCAAGCAGTCCGGCGGGCACGGCCAGTACGCGGTGTGCCACGTGGAGTTCGAGCCGCTGCCCCGCGGGGCGGGCTTTGCCTTCGAGTCCAAGGTGGTCGGCGGCGCCGTCCCGACGCAGTTCATCCCGAGCGTGGAGAAGGGCATCCGGGCCCAGCTCGAACGCGGCCTCACCGACGGGCACTACCCGGTCGTCGACGTGCGGGCGACGCTGGTGGACGGCAAGGCGCACAGCGTCGACTCCTCCGACGCCGCGTTCCAGATCGCGGGTGCGCTCGCGCTGCGGGAGGCCGCGCAGGTGTGCGGCACGCTGCTGCTCGAACCGTTCGACGAGGTGGCCGTGCGGATCCCCGACGAGCACCTCGGCGCCGTGCTCGGCGACCTGTCCTCGCGGCGGGGCCGGGTGCTGGGTACCGACGTCGCCGAACCCGGGCGCATCCTGGTCCGCGCCGAGGTGCCAGGCACCGAGTTGCTGCGCTACGCCGTGGACCTGCGCGCGATGACCTCGGGCACCGCGACGTTCACCCGGAGCTTCGCCCGCTACGACGCGGCGCCCGCATAGCTCGGCCGCGGAGCGATCAGCGACCGGCGCGGGCGCGGCGCTCGGCGACGCCGGTGAGGGTCTGCGCCATCACGGCGAAGACGAGCTCGTGGGCGGGAAGCTGGGCGTACCAGTACAGGCGCCCGGCCGCACCGCGCGGGCGGAATGTCACTCGCTGCACGTAGCGGCTGGTGACGGGGCCGGTGGGCTCGGCGCGCAGTTCGAGGCGGGCGGTCCCGGGCAGCTTGGTCTCCGCGCGCAACCGGAGCAGGCGATCGTCGACGGCCTCGATGCGCCACCAGTCCAGCGCCGCTCCGGGCACGAGCTCGGCGGGCCGGACCCGGCGGGCTCCGACCCCGCCGAGCAGGCCGTCGACGAAGCCGCGCAGCCGCCAGACGCCGGGCACCGTGTACCAGCCGGTGTCCCCGCCCAGCCCGGTGATCACCGACCACAGCAGGTCGGCCGGGGCGTCGACGTCGTGGACCTGCTCCGAGACGATCTCCGGCGGACCCGAGCCGGGCAGGTCGGTGGGGAGCAGCCCGGCCGCACCGCGGCCGTCCAGCGCGCGGCGCACCGCTTCCCGGTACGAGGTCGCACCACCTGGTGGCTCACCGAGGAGCCCCACCAGCTCCTCGCGGTCGCGGCACACCAGGTCGTGGGCCATGGACGCGAGCAGCGGCCCGGCGAGGTGGCGGCTCACCGGGGTGAGGGCCTCGACCGCACGGGCCGCCCACCCGGGCGCGACCAGCGGCACGGGCACCGCGACCGGACGACCGCCGTTCGCCTCGCGGAGGTAGCCGGCGAGGAGCTCGCGGTAACTGAGCACCTCCGGGCCGCCGACGTCGAACGTGCGGTTCACCCCGGGAGGCAGCCCGGCGCAGCCGACGAGGTGGTGCAGCACGTCGTCGATGCCGATGGGCTGCACGGTGTGCCAGGCGTGGTCGGGCATGAGCAGCACCGGCAGCCCGTCGAGCACGCCGTCGGCGAGGTGCCGGATCATCTCGAAGCTCGCCGAGCCCGAGCCGAGGACGATGCCCGCCTGCAGCACCACGGTCGGCACGCCGCCGGCCAGCAGCACCTCGCCGACCGCACGGCGCGAGCGCAGATGCTCCGAGCACCCGTCGCCGGCGGGTTGCAGGCCGGAGAGGTAGACGATCCGCCCGACCCCCGCCGCGCGTGCCGCGGTCGCGACGACAGCGGCGGCGCGCAGGTCGCGGGCGGCGAAGTCGGGGCCGGTCATCGAGTGCACCAGGTAGAACACGGTGTCGATCCCGGCGCAGGCGCGGTCCGTCGCGGCCCGGTCCGCCGCGTCGCCTGCGCAGGCCTGCACCCGCCGCGCCCAGTCCAGCCGGGCGAGCTTGGCCTCGTCCCGAACCAGGCAGCGGACCACATGCCCGTCGGCCAGCAGCCGCGGGACGAGCCGGGCGCCGACATAGCCGGTCGCCCCGATCACCAGACACCGCACGTCAAGGATGATGGCGTACCGGGGCGTGCTGCCGCGCATCCGGCGGCGTCCGGCCGCGCCGCCGGGCCGGCGGAGGGACGCAGAGCGGAGCAGCCCTGCGCGTCACCAGCCCCGGTCGGCGTAGCGCTGCTGCGCCGGCAGGTCGGAGAGGTTGATCCCGACCATCGCCTCGCCGAGCCCGCGGGAGACCTTCGCGATCACGTCGGGGTCGTCGTGGAACGTGGTGGCCTTGACGATGGCGGCCGCGCGCTGCGCCGGGTCGCCCGACTTGAAGATGCCCGAGCCCACGAACACGCCCTCGGCGCCCAGCTGCATCATCATCGCGGCGTCCGCCGGGGTCGCGATGCCGCCCGCGGTGAACAGCACGACCGGCAGCGCGCCCGCCTCGGCGACCTCCGCCACGAGCTCCACCGGGGCCCGCAGCTCCTTGGCCGCGACGAACAGCTCAGCGGTGTCGAGGGTGCCCAGCCTGCGGATCTCCGCCCGGATCGAGCGCATGTGCCGGGTGGCCTCGACGACGTTGCCGGTACCGGCCTCACCCTTGGAGCGGATCATCGCCGCGCCCTCGGAGAGGCGTCGCAACGCCTCACCCAGGTTGGTTGCACCGCAGACGAAGGGCACCGTGAAGTTCCATTTGTCGATGTGGTGCGCCTCGTCGGCCGGGGTGAGGACCTCCGACTCGTCGATGTAGTCGACCCCGATCGTCTGCAGCACCTGGGCCTCGACGAAATGCCCGATCCGAGCCTTGGCCATCACCGGGATGGAGACCGCGTCGATGATGCGCCCGATCATGTCCGGGTCACTCATCCTGGCCACCCCGCCCTGGGCCCGGATGTCGGCGGGCACCCGCTCCAGCGCCATCACGGCCACCGCTCCGGCGTCCTCGGCGATCTTCGCCTGCTCGGCGTCGACCACGTCCATGATGACGCCGCCCTTGAGCATCTCGGCCATCCCGCGCTTCACCCTGGCGGTGCCCAGCTGGGAGCCGGCGTTGTCGGACAGGGTCTGGTCGCGCGACACGGCGGGGTACCTCTCTGCTGCACGGCGAGAACGTCGATCCTGATCCTACGTCAGCCTCAGGCCGCGCTCCGCCAGGCGACCACCGGTCCCGGCCCGGGGTCGGCGATCTCGAAGTAACCCGGCATGGGCGCGGTGCCGGCCAGCCGCAGCCAGCGGACGAGCCGTCGCGAACGCAACCCGAGGGTGTCGCGCACCGCGTCGTTGTGCACCCGCCTGGCCAGGATGACGAGCTGCTCGGCGTCCACCAGCTCCTCGAGCAGCCCCTCACCGAGCGCAGCCCGGTCGAGGGCGGACAGCTGCCTGCTCAGGGCGTTCTCCACCGCCTCCCGGGCGCCGATCGGGGCGCGCAGCGCCGCCGCGGCGGCCGCGGCGAGCCCGGCGGTGGCGTCGTGGCCGGCGGTGGCGTCGTGGCCGACCGCCGGCAGGGCAGTCGCCACCCGACCGGCCACCAGGCAACGCCGGTCCAGGGCCGTCACCAGCCCGGCGCGGGCGGAATCCGTGCGTACGTGCAGCCGGTCCAACCGCCGGACGCGGCCCACGCTGAGCACCGTCACCGCCGCCACGACCAGCAGGACCGTGCTCAGCACCACCCACCCGAGGACCGTCATCAGGCCCCCTCCGCCGCGTCGACGAGGCGGCGCGGGTCGGCGGCCACCGCAGCCTGGTAGACCCGCAGGACCGCGGCCGCCACCACCGGCCAGTCGTAGTCGACCGCGCGCAGCCGGCCAGCGGCGGTGAGCGCGGCGCGCCGCGCCGGATCGTCGAGCAGCGCTTCCAGCACGGCGGCCAGCGCACCGGCATCGCCGGTGGGCACCAGCACTCCGGCCGGCCGGCCGCCGTCGTCCCCGCCGAGCACCGAGCGGAACGCGCCGAGGTCGCTGGCCAGCACCGGCACCCCGGCTGCCATCGCCTCGGTCAGCACCATGCCGAAGCTCTCGCCGCCGAGGTTCGGCGCGCAGTAGACCGCCATCGAACGCAGCGCGGCCGCCTTCGTCGCGTCGTCGACCGCGCCGAGCACGTCCAGCCGGTCGGCCAGCTCCGGGCCCGCGTGCCGGCGCAGCGCATCGGCGTCACCCCGGCCGACGACGAGCAGCCGCAGGCCGGGACGGCGCGGCGCGAGCCGGCGCAGCGCGTCGAGCAGCACCGGCATGCCCTTGCGCGGCTCGTCGAACCGGCCGAGAAACCCGACGGTCTCGCCGCGCGGGTAGCCGGCCAGCGGGGGGCCGTGCGCGAACAGCGCCGCGTCGACGCCGTTGGGGATCTCCACGGCGTCGCCGCCGAGGTGCTCGACCTGGACCCGCCGGGCCGGCGTCGACACCGCGATCCGGGCCGTCACCTTCTCCATCAACGGGCGCAGCAGGGCGCCGAACGCAGTCAGCGTGCGGGACCGTTCGGTCGAGGTGTGGAAGGTGGCGACGATCGGGCCCTGCGCCGCCATCAGTGCGAGCACCGAGATGCTGAACGTGGTCGGCTCGTGCAGGTGCAGCACGTCGAACGGGTTGCCGTGGAGCCAACGCCTGACCCGCAGGTAGGAGACCGGCCCGAACGAGACCCTGGCCACCGAGCCGTTGTAGGGCACCCCGAGCGCGCGCCCGGCCGGCGTGACGAAGTCCGGCAGGTCACTGTCCTCGTCGGCCGGCGCGAGCACGTCGACGTCGTGCCCGAGCGCCCGCAGCGCACGGGCGAGGCCGATGACGTGCGCCTGCACCCCACCGGGGACGTCGAGCGAGTACGGGCAGACGATCCCGATCCGCAACGGGCCCATGGTCACGACGCCGCCCGCGCTGCCGCCGCCGAGCTGCGGTGGACCGCGACCAGCCGCTGGCCGACCGTCCAGACCGACGCCCCGGCCAGCAGCCACAGCGCCACCGCCAGCGCGTAGGGCACCCCGACGCCCTGCAGGAACGTCCCGACCAGGGTACTGATGAGCCGCTCGGCCCGCTCCACGAGACCACCGTCGGCGGACAGTCCCTCGGCCTGCGCCCTGGCCTTGACGTAGGACACGAGCTGGCCCGCGACCAGGCAGATCAGCGCGGCGACGGCCGCCAGCCGCTGCTCCCCGACCCCGAGGCACCACCAGGCCAGCGCGGCGAACAGGGCGCCGTCCGCGAGCCGGTCACACGTCGAGTCGAGCACCGCGCCGAACGTCGTACCGCAACCGCGGGCCCGCGCCACGGCCCCGTCGACGAGGTCGAACAGCACGAACACCGTGATCACCCAGGAGCCCAGTGCCAGCTCGTCGCGGGGCAGGAACCACAGCGCGGCGGCGACGGTCCCGACGGTCCCGACGACCGTCACCACGTCGGGTGTGATCCCGCGGGCCACCAGCCAGCGACCGATCGGGTCGGTCACCCGATCGACTCGCGCGCGGGCGAAGACATTGAGCATCGACGGGTGCGGACTCCTGCCGGACGACGGGTGGTGCGGGTCCGATCCAGAGTAGTCCGGGATGGACCGGACCCCGGACCGGCTACCCGGATCGCGGCGCGGACTCCCAGGCGTCGACGAGCAGCAGCCGGGTCTCCGACAGCAGCTGCGGGATGACCTTGGTCTGGCCGATCACGGCGATGAAGTTCGCGTCCCCGCCCCAGCGCGGGACGACATGCTGGTGCAGGTGGTCGGCGAGCGAGCCACCCGCGACCGTGCCGAGGTTCATCCCCACGTTGAACGCGTGCGGCACGGCGACCCGCTTCAGCGCGCGCACCGCCCGCTGGGTGAACGCCATCAGCTCGGCGGCCTCGGTGGCGGCGAGGTCCTCCAGCTCCGCGACGTGCCGGTAGGGCAGCACCATCAGATGACCCGGGTTGTACGGGTGCAGGTTGAGCAGGGCGTACACGGTATCCCCGCGCGCGACGACCAGTCCTTCCTCGTCGGGCAGCTGGGGGATCCGGCAGAGCGGGCAACCGCCCTCGCCCACCTCCTTGATGTACGCCAGCCGGTGCGGTGTCCACAGTCGGGCGAAGCCATCCGGTGTCCCGACACCGCCCTGGGGCACCACCGACGGCTCGTCCATGGCCGCCGATCCTAGGCTTGCCGGACGCCGGCCCAGTGGTCAAGCCCGGCACGGAACCGCCGGCAGGTTGCCCCGCACCGGGCGCCCGGACGGGATGCGGACCCCGCAACGGGGGTGCGGGTGCGTCGACCGAGCGGTGGTCAGGCGGTCGACGGGGGTGGTGCGGGAGGAAGGGTCCCGGCGGTCGGTGAGGCATTCTCCCGGCGGGTGACCCAGCCCGTCAGCGCGTCGACCGCGTCGGCCACCGGCACCCCGTTGCGCTGGCTGCCGTCGCGGAACCGGAAGCTCACCGCACCCGCCTCGGCGTCGCGTGCCCCCGCCAGCAGCAGGAACGGCACCTTCTGCAACGTGTGCGTGCGGATCTTCTTCTGCATCCGGTCGTCGGAGGCGTCGACCTCCACCCGGATGCCACGGGAGCGCAGCTCGGCGGCGACCGCCTGCACGTGCGGCACCTGGTCGTCGGTCACCGGGATCGCGACGGCCTGCACCGGCGCGAGCCAGGCCGGGAACGCGCCGGCGTAGTGCTCGGTGAGGATGGCGAAGAACCGCTCGATGGAGCCGAACAGCGCCCGGTGGATCATCACCGGGCGCGGCCGGGACCCGTCGGCCGCGGTGTAGGTGAGGTCGAACCGCTGGGGCAGCATCAGGTCGACCTGGATGGTCGACATCTGGTGGTACCGGCCGATCGCGTCACGAGCCTGCACCGAGATCTTCGGGGCGTAGAAGGCGGCACCGCCCGGGTCGAGGACGAGGTCGAGCCCGCTCGCCCCGGCGGCCTCGCGCAATGCCTCGGTGGCCTGCTCCCACTCCTCGTCGGTGCCGATCGACTTGTCCGGGTCCCGGGTGGAGAGCTCGAGGTAGAAGTCGTCGAGCCCGTAGTCGCGCAGCAGGTCCAGCACGAAGCTCAGCAGCGAGCGGATCTCGTCCTGCATCTGGTCGGTGGTGCAGTAGATGTGCGCGTCGTCCTGGGTGAACCCCCGCGCGCGCATCAGCCCGTGCACGACGCCGGACTTCTCGTAGCGGTACACGGTGCCGAACTCGAACAGCCGCAGCGGCAGCTCGCGGTAGCTCCGCCCGCGCGCGGAGAAGATCAGGTTGTGCATCGGGCAGTTCATCGGCTTGAGGTAGTAGTCCCCCCCGGGCTTGCGCAGCTCACCGTCGGCGTCGTACTCGGCGTCGAGGTGCATGGGCGGGTACATCCCGTCGGCGTACCAGTCGAGGTGCCCGGAGATCTCGAACAGCCGGCCCTTGGTGGCGTGCGGGGTGTTGACGAACTCGTACCCGGCCTCCTCGTGCCGGCGCCGCGAGTAGTTCTCCAGCTCGCGGCGGATCACCCCGCCCTTCGGGTGGAACACCGCGAGCCCGGAGCCGATCTCGTCGGGGAAGGAGAACAGGTCGAGCTCGGCGCCCAGGCGGCGGTGGTCACGGCGCTCGGCCTCGGCGAGCCGGTGCAGGTGGGCGTCGAGCGCCTCCTGGCTCTCCCATGCCGTGCCGTAGATGCGCTGGAGCTGCGGGTTGCGCTCGTCTCCGCGCCAGTACGCGGCGGCGGTGCGGGTAAGGGTGAACGCCGGGATGAACCTGGTGGTGGGCACGTGTGGACCGCGGCACAGGTCGCTCCACACCGTCTCCCCGGTGTGCGCGTGCACGTTGTCGTAGCTGGTCAGCTCAGCCCCGCCGACCTCCATCACCTCGTCGGTGTCGACCCCGCCCTTGAGGTCGATCAGCTCGAGCTTGTACGGCTCGTGCGCCAGCTCCTTGCGCGCGGCGTCCACCGAGTCCAGCCGGCGCCGGGAGAACCGCTGCCCCGCCTTGATGATCTTTTTCATGGTCGACTCGAGGGACCGGAGGTCATCGGGGGTGAACGGGACGGCGACGTCGAAGTCGTAGTAGAAGCCGTCGGTGATCGGCGGCCCGATGCCGAGCTTGGCGTCGGGGTGCAGCTGCTGCACCGCCTGGGCGAGCACGTGCGCCGCGGAGTGCCGGATGACGCTGCGGCCGTCCTCGGCGTCCGCGGCGACCGGGTCGACCTCGACGTCGGTGTCCGGAGTCCAGGCCAGGTCGCGCAGCTGCCCGTCGGCGTCCCGGACGACGACGACCGCGCTCGGCCCGCTGGTGGGCAGGTCCGCCGCGCGTACCGCGGCGCCCGCAGTCGTCCCGGCCGGCACCCGGACGCGGGCGGACGCGAGCTGGGCGGGCGGTGCGGACACGAGGAGCCTCCAGAGACAAGCGGATTCGGTGACAGATGTGGTGTCGTCGATGGTAGAGGGCCACGGCGACCTGTTTCCGCGGGCGGTCATCGGCGAGGTCTGGCAATTACCGCTCGACCCGCTCGTAGAGCGAATCCTCGACGTGGCGCATCTGGGATTCGATGGCCTGTGCCAGATTCGCGTTGTCCGCCAGTACCCCGAGTTCGACGTTCCCGTGCTCGGCACTCCACGAGAAGTTGGCGCTCGTCACCAACAGGAAGCGGTGATCGACGGCGAGGAACTTCGCATGATTGCGTACGGACGCGCCGTCGAACGACCTCGTCCGCAGGACGATGCCGGGATCCAGGTGCGCCGCCACCTCGGACGTGCTCGGGGTCGACGGCTTCGAACGGCGGTCGGCTGCTGCGGTGTCGACATAGACGCGCAGCATGATCTCGGGCCGGTGCGCGGCCCGATGGAGGGCGTCCCAGAGCGCTGAGGTGCGCTGGAAGTTGAACGTCGAGCAGGTGACGGACTGGCGGGCGTGGTCGACGAGATGGGTCACCGAGCTGGTCAGCGGGCCGCTGCGGGCCAGGTGACCGGGCATCGTCCAGAGCGGGTCGATCGCAGTCGTCGTGGATCGAGCTCCCTCGACGGCGCGCAGCACGGCGACGGCCTGATCAAGCGCGAGTCTCCCGCTGTCCAGCAACGAGCGCAGTTGCGACCGCCGGCCGGCCGCCACTGCCTTGAGCGCGGCAGTGACGGTGTCGCCGTCGGCCAACCGGTCGGCGAGGTCCTTCGCCTCGGTGCCGGTGAGCAGGCGCCCCAGTTCCCGCGCCGCGTCAGCGGACGGTTGGGAAGAAGCCAACATCGCTCCCGGGCAGGTCGAGGAGGAACCGGCGGTCGAGGAACCGGTTGGCGCGCTCGCACGAGGTCTCCGACGCCATCACGCAGCAGTGGCAGGCCGCGCCGTGCAGGAAGTCTTCGGGGTTCTGCGGGGTGCGCATCGCGCAGATCGGGTCCGACGAACAGCGTCTCGCCCGGTACAGCGCTCCGGAGACCACTCGTTCCAGCCGTTCCGGCTCGCTGAGCTGAACGAGGCCGCCCAGGGTCCCGTCGCTGTCGGATGCGGTGGTGCAGATCAACAGTCCGGCCGACGCCGACCGGCCAGGTGCCTCCGGCCAGGCGTACAGGCGCTCCGAGAGGCTCGCCGCGGAGTAGCCGCAGGTCATCGCCAGCTCCCGGATGAGCACGTGGGCGAGCGTGTGTACCAGCCAGTAGCGCGGCGGCTTGAGCCGGCTGTCGGCCCCGACCTTCTTGGCGGTCTCGGAGAAGCGGCGTTCGAAGTTGAGACGGTGCGCGGCACGGTGGGACTGCCAGAGCCCGGTATCGAGGATGCGGGTTTCCCACGCGGCGACTGCGCCCTCGTCGAGCTGTAGGAAGATCCCTTCGCCGCGGTCCTCGGTGGCGACCGTCCAGGCCGGACGGGGTGTGCGGGTCAGGGGCACGAGCCGCTTCGGCAGGTCGCCGACCCGGTCCATGTCGTCGATGCGGGTGAATCCGACCAGCGCGTTGACCTTGCGCAGGCGCTCGACGGCCAGCACCCGGGTGATCGCGGGGGGCAGGCCCGGATCGCGGTCCTTCTTCGAGAGCGTGAGGCCGCTGGCCGGGTCCTCCTGGTGCGGGCCGATCGGGTCGCGTTGCAGGTACTCCCATTCGGGGACCAGCAAATCGACCGGATCCCACTCGCGGAGCCGCTGCTCCTGCTCCTCGTCACTCACCGGCGGCCGGCCGGCCGCTTCCACCGCCTCGGCGAGCTGCGCATCGCTCACCTCGGTGACGTCCACCTTGCCGTCCAGCACGAAGCGCAGAGTGTCCAGGTCGTCGCCGAACTTCGCCAGTTTGTCGCCCATGGCGAGCCGGATGTCGTCGGCGAGGCTGTCGGTGCGCTCGGCCGCCGACTCCGGCATCACGATCACCGACTGCGTGGCGGGGAACCACAGGTTCGACGCCCCGACCAGCATCAGCCGTGTCTGGTTCGGACACCCGTTCGGGTCGAACGCGTCCAGGTGCGGGTGACGGGCCCGGCAGCGCGGCAACTTGGTGCGGCCGAGTTCCCCCTGGGCCTCGTTCATCGGCCGGCGCAGCCCGCAGGATGCGCACTCGATCACCGCGGACGCGCCCTTGCCGGCCGTGCGATCAACCATTTTCAGGGCCGGGCAGGCCTCCGCGCAGGCCTGCCCGTGGTGGACCCACAGGTCGTACGGGAACTCGTCGAGGTGGCCGTCGACGCAGGCAAGCAGGTAGCGGGCCGGCACCGCCGGGCGACGTGCAGCCTTGCCCCGGTTGGCCCGGCCGTGGCATTTCGCGTGCTCGAAGCAGGCGAGGTCGGTGCGGAACGGGTGGGTATTGCGATAGTCGAACTGCGCGAGGCCGGCGAGCATGTCGCAGCCGGTGCACCGCAGCCACTGCGGGAAGATCCGCGCCGGCACACCGAGGTCGTTGCCCTCGGTGGAGTGCACGTTGCGCTTCGGCTGCCAGGGGAACGGGCGCAGCTGCACATCGCGCGACGCGAGCAGCATCCGGACCACTGTGCGCAGCCGCGGCGCGTGGATCTGCGGGATGCCGTCACGGCGACGCCAGATGCGGTCCCAGTCGTCGAGCCCGGCGGGCATCACCGTGAACTGCGGCAGGTCCATGATCGCGCCGGGGCCGTAGGTGTAGAGCAGCGTCGATGGGCGGCCGGAGCCGACCTTGGCGCGGTTGTGCTTGGTGCCCTTCTCGGCCTCCTGTTCCGCGTCGCCGAGTGGGTCGATGGCGGCGGAGGCGTCGTAGAGGAACCGGTCCTCGGTGGCCGTCATGCGTCCTCCTGATCGAACGTCCAGGTGGGCGAGCCGGGCGGCGCGGTCTGCACCAGGTTCTCCTCGATCGGGCTGACCAGCAGGTTGATCTCCGGCTGCACCTCCCGCATCGAGTTCGCCACCACGAACGGCGGCGCGTCCTTGCTGGTGGCCATCGCGCGGGCGTTGTCCGGACTGTTGATCAGCGGCCCCTGGTGGGCGTCGTCGGTGGACCGCTCGTAAACCAATGTCTTGGCGAGACCCTTGAGGAAGGCACGGCGCTTGCTCCACTGGTCGAGCCGGTTGAGCAGGCGCTGGCGGGCCCGATCGGCGCTGTCCTCGTCGGCGGCGCGGGCCACCCGCTGTATGAGCTTGTCGATCAGCGCGACGACGGTGTCACGCTCGGCGTCGATCCGGCCGGCGGACTGCTCCGAGGAGAGGCCGTCCGGCCGGGCGGCGTCCTGCACCCGGGTGGCGCTGACGAGCACCCCGTCCAGGCCGCGTTCCAGCGACGTCACCGAGAACGGCGTGACCGACAGCGCTTCGACCTGCCGGTAGAACGTCTCGTGGTAGTGGCGGAACTGCTCGAAGTGGGCGAGGTCGCGCGGGCGGGCCCAGTTGCCGAGGCTGACGACCAGCCCGGGGCGCCCCGGATCGCGGCCCACCCGCGACGAGGCCTGGATGTACTCGGCGGTGTTCTTGGGCTGCCCGACGACGAGCATCAGCCCGAGCCGGGTGACGTCGACGCCGACCTGCAGCATCGACGTGGCAAGCACCGCATCGAACGGGTCGGGCTCGCGCTTGGGCGTGGGCTTCCCGGCGTCGCGCAGTGCCCGCAGGTCGCGCTTGCCGGCCGCCGAGTCGAACGCAGGATCGAACTCGACTGCCATCTGGTCAAGCGTGCCGGTGATGTCGCCGCTGGCCACCCGCGAGGTCAGCTCGGCGACGTGCAGGTTGCCGTAGTCGGTGCCGGTCCGGCCAGGCAGCAGCGACCAGGGCCGGCGCTTGGCGAGCGCGGTCTGCACGTCGTCGCCCAGGTAGCGGGCCATGCCGGCGAGCTCCCGGATGGCGCTGAAGTAGCCGACGAGGGTGAGGTACGGGTCGGCGGCCCGCCCGGAGCGGTTGAGCAGTTCCTGCGCGGCGGCCATCAGGATCTCGGCCACCCGGATCTCCGCGGTGGTCAGCCGCACGCCGGTGGTGCTGATCCCCACGTAGCGCCGCCCGGGGAACTTCTCCGACACCGGCTCGTCGCGGGAGAAGAACGTCCGGCCGGCGTCGAGCACCTGCGGCGGGAAGATCGTGACGTCGCGGCCGTAGAGGGCACGGACCTGGTCGGGGGCGTTGCGCGCGGTGGCCGTCGACGCGACGAGCAACGGCCGCACCGGCCGCCCCTCGCGGTCACGCCACGACGTGAGGACGTCGACGGCCACCTCGAACAAGCCCACGGTGGTGCCCAGTGCGCCGGTGATGAGGTGCAGCTCGTCCTGGATCACGAGGTCGGGCGGCCGCAGCCGGCCCACCGGACGGACGGTCGCGGGCGGCGTGCCGTCCTTGCCGGTGGGGTGCTTGTTGCCGTCTTTGATGTCACAGAAGCGGTAGTCGGGGTGCACGTAGCCGTGCCGCCCGCAGCGCCGCCCGACGTACCCGAACAGCGCTGCCGCGGCGCCCTCCCGGGCGAGGCGGGCGAACTTGTCCACGGTGGCAATGACGAACGACGGTGCGAGCCGGTAGATCTCCTCGTCGACGGTCAGGACGGGCAGCCCGTCGGGCACCGTGCCACCCGCGGCGAACGGGCAGTCGCCCAGGTCATCGCCGCAGTGCACGTGGATCCGGCGGGTGGAGGCGACGGCGCGGATGTCACGAGGGCCGATACGACTGCCGCACCACGGGCAGCGCTGGATCTGCAGTACCGTGAGCCGGTACCCACGCCCCTCGTTGGCGCTCTTGAGCTGCTTGTCGGCCTCGTCCCACCACTTCGGGCTCACGTCGGTGCCGACCCACAGCCCGATCCGGAAGGCCTCGTCACCCCAGGTGGCGGGGTCGGCCTGGCGGGCGAGCTCCGCCGCGCAGACCAGCGCGGTGGCCCGTTGGAACTGCTGCGCCGTGAGCAGACGCAAGGTGTAGCGCATGAGGACGGCAACGCCCGCGCGCCCGTCGAGCGGGCCGTCGGGGGTCTCGACGATGCCCTGGCGGCGACGGACGGCGAACGTGTACGCCGCGAGGCCGAGGTAGGCCTCGGTCTTGCCACCACCGGTGGGGAAGAACAGCAGCTGCGCGTTGGCGAGATCGCCCGAGCGTTTCGGAGCGGCCGGGTCGGTGAGCAGCGGGAGCTGGGTGAGGATGAAGGCGAGCTGGAAGGTGCGCCACGAGTGCGCCCGGGCCCCCTTGTCGTCGCACACGGCGGCGCGGGCGTCGGCGATGCCGATCCGAGTGTTCTTCGCGCGGAGCTCGGCGACCTGCGTCTGGACGCGCTGATCGGCCATCACCCGGTTCATGAACCGGAAGCAGCGCAGCGGCTCCTCGGAATCCGGGTCGAGCAGGTGGGCGAGGCCGTCGGCGAGCTGCTGGGCGACCTTGCGGGCCTCGGTGACCGCATCGTGGGCCTCGGCGCGCAGGTGCTCAGGGAGTGCGGCGGTGCGCTGCTGTTCGCCGTCGAGCCATGCGGTGTAGCCGGCGACGATCGGCGCCAGCCCGGCTTCCAACTCGTCGCGGCCGGCTACGGCGAGCCTCTCCATGTCCAGCAGGGCGGCGGCGACTTCCTCGGCGGTGGTCTGCGGGGTCTCGACCGTCGGCAGCCAGGTGGTCCACACCGAGGTGGCCCGCCGGGTACCGGGCGCGGTGGCCCAGTCGACCGAGCAGGTGCGGCCGATGGCGAACTCGAGACGGTCGCGGTACTGCAGCTGCAGCCGGCGCAGCTCGTCGTCGCGCTCCTCGCGGGTGTCGAGGAGCATGTCGGTGACCGGGAGGAACGCGTCCGCCCCGCCGGCGTCGACGGTGAGCCGGGTCTGGTAGAGCCATGCGTCGACGGGGATCTTCCGCGGCGTCACGCGGTCGTTGCACAGCGCCACCTCGATCATGCGGCAGCCGCGCTCGGTGTCGTCGTAGCGGTCGACGCGCAGGACGACCTTGTCGTGCAGCACGTAGGTCTTGGTCGTTTCCGGAACGAGATCGGCGACGGTGATCGTCGTGCGGATCTCGACCGGCGTGCGCTGGTAGCGGCGTGAGCGCGGGGCGTCGGGCCGCTCATCCTTGACCGACCGGTAGGTCCCCCAGGACGCGACGACGGTGAACGCGGCGAGGTCGCCGCTGATCTGGAACCGCAGGCCCATCGACGCGGGAATCATCAGCCCACGCTGCTGGGGCGTGTCCTCGCTCGCGTCCTCGTCAGCGGCCGCGGTGGTCTCGTCGACGGCGGTGACCGGCACGCCGCGGCTCTCCTCCGCGTCGACGGCATCCCCGACATCAGTGGCCGCCTCGGGATCGTCGGCGTCGGTGGGGTCGTCGTCGCCCGCGGTCAGGCGGGCTGGGGCGATGCGCCCGACCAGGTAGGCCGAGTCGGGTGCGCCGAGCAGGAGCTCGTCGGGGCCCCCCGCCGGGCCGAGCAGTTCGCGTTCGAGGATGTCGGTGAGGTTCTCCCGGGCGGTCCAGGAGCGGCCGTCGGGCTCGCGGGCGAGCCGGTACTCCAGCTCCTCGCGGGCGGGGCGGGCCGACGGTTTCGTGACGGACGTGGTCACTGGTCCTTCCCCTCGATCTCGTCGGCCGTGGCGGGTGCCGCGCTCCTGGCGGCGGCCCCACTGTCGTGTCGCTCCCGCAGCGAGTGTCGTGCACGACGGGTTGCGCCGCAGCCGGAGAGGTCTGCCCGCGACCGTCGCTCGTCCGACCTACGTCCACCCCACGAAGCCCGGGGCTGTCACGATACCGGGCAAGCTGGGCAAGGACTCGCCCAGCGGTACGGAGCGAAGCAGCCTGAGGCAAGCCGGAATCGACAGGGGACTGCGGTGAGCACCTATGCCATCATCATCGAACGGGCCGACGACGGTGGCTTCGGCGCGTGGAGTCCGGACGTTCCCGGTTGCGTCGCCCTCGGCGATACGGAAGCCGAGACCCTGGCTGAGATGGCGGAGGCGATCCGGCTGCATCTCGAGGTGCTGCGCGAACGCCACGAGGCGCTTCCGATCTCGGCCACGGTCAGCGCAACGACGATCGAAGCGGCCTGAGCCGCGACGCCGTCCGTCCGGCGCGAGAGCACGAGCCTGCGCGGCGCGGCGGTGGTTCTTCCCAGGCGGCGGTCGGGGATCTCGGCCGTGACCGTTGGCCAGTTTGCCGCGTCCGCGGTCGTCGACAAGCTGCGAGACGCGCTGGGCGGACACGCCGATGTCGGTGCCGCTCAGCCCGGAGCTGCATAGCTCAGCCGGCTGCGCGGCGAAGATCTTCAAGATCGCGCGTGAGTGCCGCTACGGTGCGCGACAGCCGCTGACGGTCGATCGGCGACTGCTCGTCGGCCAGGGCGCGGCTACGGATGTAGGTGGTCGGTTTGAGACCGGCCGCTTCGGCGCGCGCGCGGACAGCCTCGATTTCGGCCGGCGTGAAGCGTACCGAGATGGTGACATCCAGCCGCTCGGCTCTCGCGATCGGCCGCGGCTCCCGCCAGTTCGTCAGGTCCCGATGCTGGTCGTAGTACTCGGCAATCTCCGCGTCGGTAGAGGCAGAATCGGGCTCCGTCATGTTTCCTCCCTCCTCCATACTCATGGCCGGTCGCCGAGGATTCTCGGGCGGCCGATCCGCTTCTCCCGGGTCGAGGCGTACTCCTCGACCCAGTTCCGGGACGACCGCCACTGCCCGTCGGGGCCCTTCGTGGCCTGGAGCGCGCCCCGCACGGCTGCGGCCCGCAAGGCCGCCGAGCTGATCCTCGGCGTCGCCAGGGCGGCGAGCGGCACGAGGCGGGCGGGACCGGCGATCGCGGGGACGACGAACCGGTAGAGGTTGTCGAGGATTGCGCGGGCGATCAGCTC
>JBBSGM010000069.1:0-21073 GCA_038254065.1 Mycobacteriales bacterium
CAAGAGCCACCGAAGCGAGTACCTGCACGCCCCGTTGAACCGGCTGGTCGCCGCGCTCCGCGCCGGCCAGCGCACCCCGGTGTTCCTGCTCGGCAGTTCGTGGGACCGCTACACCTGGTACCTGCGGCTGCCGGGCGAAGCGGGCGGGCCCTGGGCCGGGGTGGTGCGGTGCGAGTGCAGCGCGACGCTGAGTGGTCCGGATGCGGTCGCGATGGCGCGGTTGAGCCAGGCGACGCTGGGCCGGTACGCGTCGGCGGGCTACAAGGACGCGCGGGCGCCGCAGAACCTGTATCCGATCGGCGGGCTGGAGCGGGCGCTACGGCGGCGGCTGGGGGACGCCGCGGTGCTGTACCGGGCGCTGCGGCAGGCGGCGGGTTGCTGAAACCACGGCCCACGACCCCCGATGACGACTGCACCTGTGATCAGACTTCCCGCTCCCGGGGAGCCCGCGGCGACGCATCCGGCCCGCTATTCGTCCTCCTTCACAGATCGGCTGCCTGCGCCACCGCTGAAGCCGTGAAGTACGCTGACGTGGTGGAAAAGGGCAGTTACCGTGGCAGGTGGGTCATCTACAATGGCTGAGCGCGTCCAGTTCTATTTCGACCCTATCTGCCCATGGTGTTACCAGACCGCTCGTTGGATCTGGCGCCTGGTAGAACTTGGCCAGGTCGAGGTCGACTGGGCGGTGTTCAGTCTCTCCATCGCGAACCGGGGTAACGCGACGACCAAGAAGAAAGGGCATTTCCGGTCCGAGCGTGCGCTACGCACCGTCGTTGCGGTGCGCGCGCATCATGGACCGGAAGCCGTAGGCGATTTCTATCGAGAACTCGGGCGACGCGTCCACGAGTGTGGTGAGCCGCTAGCGAAGACGTTGACGGTAGCGGGCGCTCTCACGGACGCCGGGCTCGACGCGACCTTGGGTGAGCAGGCGATGAGCGATGACGCCACGACGACGATGCTGGAGACCGAGCATGCCGCATTCGTCGAGCGCACCGGTAGCATCGGCGTTCCCACGATCGTGCTCGACGACGGCGCCGGTCCTTCGATCTTCGGCCCGGTCATCGCGCGGGTGCCGTCCGACTCCGACGCCGTAGAACTATGGCAGCACGTATCCTGGCTCGTCCGCCACCCGGCGTTCGCCGAGCTCAAACGGAACCGCATTCCGATCACCGACCTGGTGTCGGAGAGTCGGAAGCGGCACCGGAGGACGGATCAACGATGATCTTCAGCTGGCCCGCGAGCGAACGTCTGACGGCCTGGCGCCTCACGCCGGCCCGAACTCCGCCCGCACCCCCAGCAGCCGCACCGGCCGGTTGTGGTCGAACCGTTCGAGCACCTCGAGCGCGGCCGTCTCGAGCTGGGCCGGGTCGCCCGTCGGCGCCGCGAGCGTCGCGCTGCGGGTGGCGGTGCGGAAGGGCGCGAACCGCACCTTGACGGCCACCCGCACCGCGGGCCGCCTCTCGGCCACGACATCGACCGCCACCCGCCGGGCCAGCGCCGCGACCTCGGCCCGGACCAGGTCCCACTCGTCGAGGTTGCGCTGGAACGTCGTCTCCCGGCTCCGCGACCGAGCCACGTAGGGCGAACCGATGACCTCCGTTCGACCGATCCCGCGGGCCAGCGCGACGTAGTGCGGCCCCAACGTCGGGCCGAGCTCCGCGGCGAGCCGTTGCGGGGACGCCTGCGCGAGCTGGGCCACGGTGGAGCACCCGAGGTCGGCGAGCTTGCGGGCGGTCTTGCGTCCGATGCCCCAGAGCGCGTCGGTCGGCCGCTCGCCCAGCACCGCGAACCAGTTCTTCGCGGTCAGCCGGAAGACCCCGGCCGGCTTGCCGAACTCGGTGCCGAGCTTGGCCCGCAGCGTGTTGTCGCCGATACCCACCGAGCATGCCAAGCCGGTGCGGGCCAGCACCTCCCGCTGCACGTCGCGGGCCAGTGCCTCGGGGTCGTCGGTCTCGGCGCCGAGGAACGCCTCGTCCCAGCCGAGCACCTCGACCACCACGTCGAACTCGCGCAGGACCGCAAGCACCTCCGCCGAGGCCTCCTCGTACGCGGCGCGGTCGGTGGGCAGGAACACCGCGTCGGGGCAGCGTCGGGCGGCGAGGCGAAGCGGCATCCCGGAGTGCACGCCGGACTCGCGAGCCTCGTAGGACGCGGTGGCCACGACGGCCCGCTCGTTCGGGTCGCCGGACCCGCCGACCACGACGGGGCGTCCGGCCAGTTCAGGACGGCGCAGCACCTCGACCGCGGCGGTGAACTGGTCGAGGTCGAGATGCAACACCCAGCGGGCGCAGGCCACGGGTGCAGTGTGCGGCCCCCGCCGTCACGGCCGTAGCGCGGAGGTGGTGCGATGCACGCCATGTCGTTCGCCCGCCAGCTCGCCGGTCTGGACGCCGCGCGCCTGACCCGGCTGCTCGAGAGCCGCCCCGACGTCCTCGTCGAACCCGTACCGCGCGGGTTCGAACAGCTCGCGCAGCGGTTGAGCGGTGCCGAGTCACTGTCCTCGGCGCTCCGCTCGATCGACCGCGATCTGCTGCTGACCGCCCAGGCCGTCGCGCTGCTCGGCGATCGAGCCACCGCCGTGGCCGTGGCCGGGCTGCTCCGCGCCCCGCAGGCCGTCGTCGCCGAGACCGTGGACCGGCTCGTCGGCCGTGGGCTGGCCTGGAAGGCCGCCGGAAAGATCCACCTCCCGCAACGGTTGGGGAACCACTTCCGCGCTCGGACCGACGCGTTCCGGCCGGTTGCACTGATCGCGCAGCAGGCCGTCGTCGAGGGCCTGCGGGCCGCGGTCGCGGGCCTCGGTGGCGACCCGGCCGGGCTGCGCAAGCCCGAGCTCACCGCGCGGCTGGAGGCGCTGATGGCCGATCCGGCGACCGTGCAGCGCGCCGTCGCCGGTCTTGCCGCGCCGGCGCGGCGCCGACTGGACCAGGCACGACGTGGTACCGAGAGCTACTACGTCAGCTACGGTCGCGGCGCTCCGCGGGACCCTGACGAGGACCTGGTCCAGGCCGGGCTGATGCTGCGCGTCTACGGTCGCGGAGAGCTCCCGCGCGAGATCGCGGTCGCGGCGCTGCTCCACGAGCGCAGTACCACCCTGACCGGACGCCCGCAGCTGCCCGCGGCGGCCGTCGACCATGACGGTGCCCGGCGATGCGCCCGGGCCGCCGCCGACGCTGCCCTGCTGGGGCTGGTGACCCTGCTCGACGAGGCACGGACCACGCCGATCACCGCGCTGAAGAAGGGTGGTGTGGGGCCGCGGGAACGAGCCCGGCTCGCGAAACGGCTGTCCATCGAGGAGCGCGACCTGGTGCTCTGGATCGACGTCGCGGCGGCCGCCGGGCTGCTCGCACCGTCCGGCCGCGGTTACCTGCCGACCGCCGGGTACGACCGGTGGCGTGAGGAGCCGCCTGGGACGCGCTGGGCGCGCGCCGCCCGCGCGTGGTTCGAGCTCGACTTCGCCCCCACCCAGCGGGAGACCGACGCGCACGGCGAGGTGGCACCTCCAATTCCGCTGCTGTCGGGAGCCGGGCTGCTGCGGCGCGCCCTGCTGGAGGCCGCGGCGGCGGGCCGCTCGCTGCGCGCGGCGGCGGCCGAGATCGAGTGGTTCTGTCCCGGGAGCGGCTACGCCCCCGAGTACCTGCCGGAGAAGCTGGCGGCCGCCGTGCACGAGGGGGAGCAGCTCGGTGTGGTGGTCGACGACGCGCTGTCCGAGCTGGGCGAGCACCTCGTCGCGAGGGCGGCGCCCGAGGAGCTGGTTCGGCGTTGCGCCGACCTGCTGCCCGAGGCACCCGGGCTGCTGGTGCTGCAGTCCGACCTGTCCGCGGTGGTGTCCGGCCAGCCCAGCACCGCCGCGTCGCGGCTGTTGGCGGCCGCCGCCGTCGCCGAGAGCCGGGGCGTCGCCGCGACCTGGCGGTTCACCCCGGCCAGCGTCCGGGCCGCGCTCGACGCCGGTTGGACGGCGGACGAACTGCGGGCCGGGCTCGTCGCGATCGCCGACCGGGCGCTGCCGCAGCCACTGGACTACCTGATCGGCGACGTCGCCCGCCGGCACGGCAACGTCCGGGTGCGTGGGTCGCGTTGCTGTGTCGTCGGCGGCGAAGCGGAGGTCACCGAGATCCTGCATACCAGGGCCCTGCACAAGTTGCACCTGGCGCGGCTCGCACCGACGGTGCTGACCAGCCCGTTCGAGCTCGACGAGGTACTGGCGCGGCTGCGCGACGCGGGGTTCGCGCCGATGCCCGAGGACGCCGAGGGCGTCGTCATCGTGGCGGACCGCCGGGACCGCCCGGTGGCCGAGCAGACCGGCACCACCCGGCAGTGCGCCCGGGTCGGCGCCGCCGAGTTCGCCGCCCGGCTGCTGGCCCACCCCGACGGATGGCCGGTGGCACACCGGTCGGTGACCGGTCAGCGGCTCGCGAAGCTGACCGGCGAGCTGACCGCGGCGGAGCTGGATCTGCTCGCCGACGCGCTGGACAACGGTCACGACGTCTCGATCGTCTACCGCGACAACAACGGCAGCGCCACGGTACGGCAGATCCAGCCACGCGAGCTGTCCGGGCAGTGGCTCGAGTCCTGGTGCTACCTGCGCTCCGGGCAGCGCGAGTTCACGGTCGCGAACATCGAGGCGGTCGCCCCGGTGGGCTAGCCGCTCACCCAGCGTTGCCCGCCCGCCGACAACCACACTCGCGGGTGATGGGTCACGCCGTAGGCTGACGGGCGGCACCGGCACCGGCGGCGGCGATCCGCGATGACAGCGAACGCGAGGGACACCATGGACGGGCGAGCGACCGAACCGACGAAGCGGGTCCGGATGCCGGAGCAGCGGCGCCCCGTCCGGGACGAGGCCCGCGCCGAGATCGTGCTGCGGCACGCGCGGCTGCGATCCGACGGTGGCCCGCAGTTCTGCCAGCCCAGCCGCGCGGAGGTGCGGGGCCTGGCCACCCCGCTGCAGGGGCCCCGGACCGACGGCAAGGTCATCTACCCGGACCGGGAGTCCGCCGAGCAGGCGGCCAGGGAGTTCGAGGCGCTCGGCGCGCTGCCGATGCGGTCCTATCTGTGCAACCGGTCCCGCAGCGGCCATTTCCACCTCACCCGTGACGCCGCCGTCGGGCCCCGGCAGGACGATCTCGACGTCCGCATCCCCCGCCAGCGGACGCCGTACCCGGCCTGACCGGTGCGCACCCGACTTGTGCAGGGTTGAGCGGGGTGATGCAGTGGGATGACACGTTACCCGCCTCGGCTTCCCGGACGGTGATCGACGATGACCACAACTGTCCCGGCTTCGGCGCCCGATCGGCAGGGCGACCGGCGTGCGCTGCTCCGGGAGGTGGAGCAGCGGGTGCTGTGGCTGTCCACCGCGATCATCGACCACGCGAACCGGGTACGGCCCAACCCGACGGGTTTGAAGGTCGGCGGCCACCAGGCGTCGAGTGCGTCGATGGTGACGATCATGACGGCGCTGTGGTTCGAGCACCTGCGCTCGGCCGACCGGGTCTCGGTCAAGCCACATGCCTCGCCGGTGCTGCACGCGGTCAACTACCTGCTCGGCGAGCTGGACGAGCGGTATCTGACGACGCTGCGCGCGTTCGGCGGCCTGCAGAGCTACCCGAGCCGTGCCAAGGACCCCGACCCTGTTGACTACTCCACCGGCTCGGTGGGCATCGGCGCCACTGCGCCGATCTGGGGGGCACTGGCGCGGCGATACGTCGAGTCGACCGTCGGCGAGGCGGGCACCCGTGGGCGTGCGCGCTCTGCCGACGCTCCCCGCGGCCGGCAGTACTCGCTGGTCGGTGACGCCGAGCTGGACGAGGGCGCCTGCTGGGAGGCGGTCCTCGACCCGATGGTCGGTGAGCTCGGCGAGGTCGTGTGGATCATCGACCTCAACCGGCAGTCGCTCGACCGCGTCGTGCCCAACATCGGTGCCACCCGACTGCAGGGCATGTTCGACGCAGCGGGCTGGCAGGTGCTCACGGTCAAGTACGGCAGGCTGCTGGACGAGCTGTTCGGCCGGCCGGGTGGCGACACGCTGCGCCGCCGCATCGACGAGATGGCCAACCCGGAGTACCAGCGGCTGCTGCGCTGCACCCCCGCCCAGCTGCGCGACCGGTTGCCCGGCGACAGCGCCGAGCTCGCCGGGCTGATCGCCGGGCTGGACGACGCCACCCTGTACGCCGCGATCCGCAACCTCGGCGGGCACGACTTCGCCGCACTCGGCGCCGCGCTCGGGGCCATCGACGACAGCCGCCCCACGGTGATCTTCGCCTACACGCTGAAGGGCTACGGGCTGGCCAGCGAGGGGCATCCGCAGAACCACTCGTCGCTGCTGTCCGGCGAGCAGCTCGCCCAGCTCGCGGCGGACGTGGGTGCCTCGGTGGACGCGCCGTGGGCCCGGTTCGACGCCGGCTCCCCAGCTGCGGACCTGTGTGCCTCGGTGGCGGCACGGCTGCGTCGCGAGCCGGTCGAGGTGGCCCCGGTGCCCGTGCTGCCCACCGACATCGGCCGGACCCCGACCGGACGGGCGACCACCCAGGCCGCGTTGGGCCGGGCGCTGCTCGACCTCACCAGGGAGGCCCCGGAGGCGGCGGCCAGGGTGGTCACGCTGTGTCCGGACGTCAGCTCCTCGACCAACCTCGGTGGTTGGGTCAACAAGGTCGGGGTGTGGTCGGCCGCCGAGCGCCAGGACTGGTTCGCCGACGACCCCGAGACGATCCTGCACTGGCGCGAGCGGCCCACCGGCCAGCACCTGGAGCTGGGCATCGCCGAGACCAACCTGGTCGGGCTGCTCGGCGAGTTCGGGGCCACCTGGAGTCGGTGGGGGCAGCCGCTGCTGCCGATCGGGGTGCTCTACGACCCGTTCGTCGAGCGGGCGCTGGAACCCTGGTCGTTCGGCATCTACGCCGGGGGCCAGTCGATCCTGGTGGGGACCCCGTCGGGCGTCTCGCTGGCCCCGGAGGGCGGGGCGCACCAGTCGATCTCCACCCCGTCGGTGGGACTGGAGCAGCCGGGCTGCATCAGCTACGAACCGGCGTTCGCGATCGACGTCGAGTGGACGCTGCTGGCGGCACTGTCCCGGCTCGGCCGCCCGGACGGCTCGTCGGCGTACCTGCGGCTGTCCACCCGCCCGGTCGACCAGACCCTCGCCGCGGTGCCGGCCGACCCGGCCGCCCGGGAACGTCGGCGCCGCCAGGTGGTGGCCGGGGCGTACCCCATCGTGCGCTGCGCGGGGAAACCTGCGGTGACGATCGCCGCGATGGGCGCCGTGCTCCCCGAGGCACTGGCCGCCGCGGATCGGCTGGCTCAGCTGGGGGCCCCGGCCGATGTCGTCTGCGTGACCAGCGCCGGGTTGGTGTTCGACGCCGTCCAGGCCCGGGCCGGGCGGGGGTCGGGGGAGAGCTGGGTCCTCGACGCCGCCCTCCCCGCCCGCCGGGCCGCGCCGCTGATCACCGTGCTCGACGGGCATCCGCACACGCTGGCGTTCCTCGCCGGGATCAACCAGGTGCGTGGCGTCCACCTCGGGGTGTCGCGGTTCGGCCAGTCCGGCGACCTCGAGCAGGTGTACCGCTACCACGGCCTCGACGCCGACGCCATCGTGGCAGCTGCCCTGGATCTCGCGGACTAGAAGATCGGCGCGAGATGTGCGTCGACGTTGATCAGACAGCAGTCGGGCACGTCTCGTGGCGATCACCTCCGACAACGAGGGGAGGCGGGCGGGGTCAGTCGTCGGGCGGGCGGCGGGACGGGCCGCTCCCGTCCTCGCCGTCCTGGTCGGCGAGGAACCGCTCCACCTCGGCGGCCAGCTCCTCGACGCTGGGCAGCTCACCACCCAGCCCCAGGCTGCTGCGCTCACCGCGCCCCGCAGCCACCGTGTCGTACTGCTTCTCCAGCGCCGCCACGACCCGCGCGACCTCCTCGGACGCCTGGACCTGCGCCGCGATCTCCGTCTCGGCGCGCGCGGCCGCCCTGGTCAGCGACTCGGTGGACAGGAACAGCCCGGTCGCTACTCCGGTGTGGTCCACCAGCGTGCGCGCCGCCTGCGGGTACTCGGCGCGGGCCAGGTAATGCGGCACGTGCACCGCGAAACCCATCGCGTCGAGGCCGGCCTGACCCAGCCGGTACTCCAACAGCGCGACCGCACTACCCGGCACCTCGGCGGTCGCGAACCACACCTGGTGGCCCTCGGTCAGCTCCGGCCGGGTGCCGTGCACGGTCACCCCGATCGGCCGGGTGTGCGGCACCGCCATCGGGATGCCGGTGAGGCTGACCACCAGCCGTACCCCGAAACGGCGCACCAGCTGCTCGACCGCTGCGGCGAACCGCTCCCACTGGGTGTCCGGTTCCGGGCCGGTGAGCAGCAGGTACGGCGTGTCCCCGGCATCGGTGAGAGCCACCACGTCCAGCTCGGGCGCGGTGTAGCCGGTCCAGTGGTCGGACTCGAACCGCAGCGGTGGGCGCCGCGACCGGTAGTCGACGAGCTGGTCGGCATCGAAGCGGACGACCGGGATGAGCTCCCGACCCTCGCGCAACGCCTCCACGGCCAGCCGCCCGGCGTTCCCGGCGTCGACGAACCCGTCCAGCGCGACCACCAGCACCGGATCGGTCAGTTGCGGAACGTCCGCTTCCACCCGGTAGAGCCCCTCGGGATCCAGCACCGCGTACCTCCGGCCGATCGACGTTTGCCTCGCGTGTTCCGCACCGCAACCTCAGCGTGCCCGCACAGCATCCCCGTTCCGTGCGTGGACCGCGCCCCATCGTCTCAACATGGATGCGCATCGTCGTCCCCGGCGTGCGTCCGACGGTCACCCGGACCGCCGAATCCGCGCGGCGGGAAGCCAGGGCCGAGGTGGACAGTGTGCATCCATGGCTGCCTGCGCGACCATGACTTACGTCCGGAGCAGGCGCTCCAACCCGGCCGCGCAGGTCGCGAGGACTGCCGCGCCCGCTTCGAACGCGACCAGGTCGTCGTTCCACGGGGCCGGGACGCGATGCCGGTCGGGGGAGAGCAGGAGCAGGCCGGCCAGCAGGCTGACCCCGCCCCACGCCGCGTTCGCCCCCGGCCCCGACTCCCGCCCACCCAGCGGCGTGCGGTGACGACGCCCGGTGACCGCGGTGGCCAGGTGTGGGGTGCTGTTGGCGACCAGAACCCCCGCGACGAACGAGCGGACCCACGACGATCTCATCACCACCACGCTAGGCGCGCCGGATACGGATCGCCAGCCGCGTCGTGAGCAGTGCCGTGCCGGCTCGACCGCGCGTCCTGAAAGCAGGGCAAGGTCGGTGTGGTGCAGAGTGTCGCGAACGAGCCGAACGGAGTGAGGGGGATGACACCGCCGGACACCAGCCGCGGTACCGGGACCGCGGCGCCTGTCGACTTCTCCCTCGGTGACCGCTACCGCGCCGGCGCCGGTCCGGTACTGCTCACCGGGGTGCAGGCCATCGCCCGGATGCTCGTGGAGCAGCACGCAGCCGACGCCGCGGTCGGGTTGCGCACCGCGTCGTTCGTGTCCGGGTATCCGGGCAGCCCGCTCGGCGGCCTGGACAAGGCCCTCGCCGCGGCGCCCGAGCTCGTCGAGACCGCGGGCCTGCGGTTCGTCCCGGGGGTCAACGAGGAGCTGGCGGCCACCGCGGTCTGGGGCAGCCAGGTCGAGGTGCCCGGGCACGGCAGGACCGTCGACGGTGTCGTCGGGGTCTGGTACGGCAAGGGTCCCGGGGTGGACCGCACGGGCGACCCGATGCGGCACGGCAACATGTGTGGCGCGCACCCGGGCGGCGGGGTCCTCGTGCTCGCCGGTGACGACCCGGGCTGCAAGTCCTCGACGATCCCGTGCAGCTCCGAGCGCACCTTGGCCGGTTACGGGCTGCCGGTGCTCTACCCGGGCGGCGCGCAGGAGATCGTGCGGCTCGGCCGGTACGGGGTGGCGATGTCGCGGGCCTCGGGCATCTGGGTCGGGATGAAGATCACCGCGGATGTCGCGGACGGCATCTACACCGTCGAGGGCGACTGCGGGGAAATGGACATCACGGTCCCTGAGCTGGAATGGGAGGGCCGGCCCTGGTCCTACCAGCAGGTCCCGATGCTGGTCCCGCCCGCGTCGATGCACGCCGAAGCGCAGCTCTACGGGCCGCGCTGGGCCATGGTGCGCGCCTTCCTCGCCGCGAACCCGATCAACACCGTCGAGGTCGATGCTCCGGCGGCATGGCTGGGTATCGTGGCCGGCGGCAAGGCCTTCACCGACGTGCGTCAGGCGTTGCGGGACCTCGGCCTCGACGACGACCGGTGCCGATGGGCCGGGATCAAGCTCCTGCGCCTCGGCATGATCCATCCCCTCGAGCGCGACCTGCTGCGGTCGTTCGCGGCCGGGCTCGACACCGTCCTCGTGGTGGAGGAGAAGATCCCGTTCGTCGAGTCGGCGGTGCGCGACGTGCTCTACGGTCTGCCGGACGCGCCGGCCGTGATCGGTTCGGCCGACGCCGGGGGGGCGCCGCTCGTGCCGGTCGCGGGGGAGCTCACCGCGGGCGCGCTGGCCGGTCCACTGCGCCGGGTGCTGGCCGGTCGGCCCGAGGTCGTCGCGGCGTTGGTTCCGGTCCGCCGTGATCTCCCGAAGCTCGACCTGCTGCCCGTCGCCCGTACCCCGTACTTCTGTTCGGGCTGCCCGCACAACCGTTCCACCGTGGTGCCTGAGGGTGCGGTGGCCGGCGGCGGGATCGGCTGCCACGCCATGGTCGCGTTCATCCACCGCCCGCAGAGCGAGGTCACCTCGATCACCCAGATGGGTGGCGAAGGCGCGCAGTGGATCGGCCAGGCGCCGTTCACCGCGGCCGGGCACATGTACCAGAACATGGGTGACGGCACGTTCGCGCACTCCGGGCAGCTCGCGGTGCAGGCCTGCGTCGCGGCCGGGGTGTCGATCACCTACAAGCTGCTGTACAACCGGGCCGTCGCGATGACCGGCGGGCAGCACGCCGAGGGCGGCCTCGAGGTCCCGGAGCTGGCGGCCAAGCTGCTCGCCGAGGGCGTCTCGAAGATCATCGTGTGCGCCGACGAGCCGGAGCGGTACGCTCGGCTCGGCGCGCTCCCGCGTGGGGTCGACCTGTGGCACCGGGACCGCTTCGACGAGGCGCAGCGGGTGCTGGGCTCGACGGCGGGCGTGACTGTCCTGGTGTACGACCAGCGTTGTGCCGCGGAGTCCCGGCGGCTGCGCAAGCGCGGGACGATCCCGGTCCGGTCGACCCGCGTCGTGGTCAACGAGGCGGTCTGCGAGGGCTGTGGCGACTGCGGGGTGCAGAGCAACTGCCTGTCCGTGCAGCCGGTCGACACCGAGCTCGGCCGCAAGACTCGGATCGACCAGACCTCCTGCAACACCGACTACTCCTGCCTCGACGGCGACTGCCCGTCGTTCGTCACCGTGCAGGTGCCGGCGCGGCAGCAGGTGCCGGCGCGGCACGGTCCGCTCGAGCCCCCGCGCGTCCCGGACGTGGCGCGCGGAGCGACGGGTGACATCGTCCTCACCGGCATCGGTGGCACCGGTATCGTCACGGTGAACCAGGTGCTCGGCTCGGCCGCGGTCCGCAACGGGCTGGCCGTGCACGGCGTCGACCAGATCGGGCTCTCGCAGAAGGCCGGCCCCGTCGTCTCCCACCTGCGGGTGGCCGCCGACCACGCCGCGCTCGGCCCGGCCAACCGGGTCGGTCCCGCGCAGGTGAGCTGCTACCTGGTGTTCGACGTGCTGGTGGGCGCCGATCCGAAGAACCTGGCCTACACCTCACCCGTCTCGACGACGGCCCTGGTCTCGACGAGTCCGGTGCCGACCGGTGTCATGGTGCGCGACGTCTCGGCCACAGCGCTCGACGTCGCCTCCCTCGTAGGTCGGATCTCGGGCAGCGTACGACGGGTCGTCGAGATCGACGCGCAGGCCGCCGCGCAGGCGCTGTTCGGCGACACCACGGCGGCCAACCTGCTGCTCGTCGGTGCGGCTTACCAGTCCGGTGTGTTGCCGCTCTCGGCCGAGGCGATCGAGTGGGCCATCGGGCTCAACGGGGTCGCGGTCGCGGCGAACACCGCGGCGTTCCGCTGGGGTCGGGTGGCGCTGGCCGATCCGGCGGCGTTCGCGGCGGCGACCGCGCGGCCGGCCGCTCCGGGATCCCGCGCCCCGGTGCTGCCCGCCGGGATCGACCTCGGCGAGCTGGCGGGGGAGACCCGGCGGCTGGTGGAGATCCGGGCGGCCGCGCTCGTCGGATTCCAGGACAAACGGACTGCTCGGCGCTACGTCGCCGACGTGCTGACCGTGTGGCGGGCCGAACGGCGGCTGGGAGAGGCGGTGCCCGATTTCGGGGCGTTCAGCGAGGCCGTGGCCCGTGGCCTGCACAAGCTCACCGCGTACAAGGACGAGTACGAGGTCGCCCGGCTGCTGACCGATCCGGCCTTCGAGGCGAGGCTCGCGGCCGAGGTTCCCGGTGGGACGGGGCTGCGCTATCGGCTGCACCCGCCCGTGCTGCGGTCGATGGGGCGGCAGCGCAAGATCGCGTTCGGGTCGTGGATGCGCCCGGTGCTGCGCGGGCTCGCGCGTGGGAAGGTCCTGCGTGGAACCCCGCTCGACCCGTTCGGTCGGACGGAGCTGCGCCGGCTGGAGCGCTCGCTGCGCGAGGAGTACCGGGCGCTCGTACTCCAGCTGGCCGACGGGCTCGGCGCCGACTCGTACGCGACGGCGGTCGCGGTCGCCGAGGCCGCGGATCTGGTGCGCGGCTACGAGGGCGTCAAGCTGGCCAACGTCGAGCGCTTCCGGGCCCGGCTGGCCGAGCTGGGCGTGAGCTGACGTCCGATCGCGGACGGGCTCACCGCCGGCTCCCACCCGACCCGGTCGCCGCCGCCGAAGCGGCCGAGCTCGTGCGCGGCCACGAGGGCGTGACGCTGGCTGATGACCACCAGCGGTCCCGGTCGGACCGCTGGCCGCGCGTCGCTCATGGTCCGGTGCGGTGACCGGCGACGGCCCACCCCTGGAGCGACTGTCCGTGACGACAGAACCACGAGCCGTCACGCACGCCGGCAGACAGGCAGTATCAGTGCGATGAACGGCGCCCCACCATGCGGTGTACCGCGCGGGCCCGACAGGACGTCCGCTCGTCGCCGCGCCTGATCCGGCGGTCTCAGCGAGCGGCCGGAGGGTGTTCCCCGAGGGGGCCGGCTCGCTAACGTCATCCACGGATCACATCACGGCACGATCACGAACCGGACTCGGATCGACCCCCGATCGATCCGCCCCGTCCCCCGGGACGTCCGGCAGGCCTGAGATCCGAAAGGAAGGGTCGTGTCACGGCACCGTTCCCCCGGCGGCCGTCGTGCGCACCAGGGGCCCCCGCTGCTGGCTCTGAGCGCAGCAGCGGGGGCTGGCGCACACCGGTCCTTCGTCCTTCCGGTCGGCCCGCTGCGCGCCCGCGTGCTCGCCATTGTCGCCACCGCCGTCGCCGGTGGCGCGCTCGCCGTGGCCGGACAGGCCGCCTACTCCGGCGTGCCCAACGGCGTCAACCTCCTCGGGCGCTCTGCCGAGGAACTGAGCGGGACGTTCGTTCCCGGCGATGCTGCCGGCACCGGCGCCGATCTCGCCCGGCTCGCCGCGCTGCCGACCGCGGCCGCGGTTGCCCCGGCAGCTGTCCCCGCCTCCGGGCCGGCCATGCCCGACCCGCAGAGCCTGCGCACCACCGCCGACCTGCATGGGGAAGCGGTGCAGATGCCGGCGAAGGCCGGCCACGTCGCTCCCGCTCCGGTCCGCGTGTCGCGTCATCAGGTCCGCGACCGGCCCACCGGGGCCACCCCGGCACCCCGAGGTGATCACCCCGCGCGGGGATGAAGCACCACCCGCGGCCGGCCGCCGTTGGGCTGGCAAGGCTAGCACCAGGAACCGACGACCTCGGCCGCCGCGCCGTACTCTGTCCACAGCCGCTGCCGGAGAGCGAACGGGGCGCGACGGAACCGTAGTTGTCCACGGCCGACCGGGTGAGGCCGCGACGAAGGTCCACCGGTTGCCCGCACGCTCGACGCATGGCTTCCTCCGCTGTCTCGCAGCCACCTGTCGCCCGGGTGCGCAACCCCGGTGAGCTCGTCGCCGTCGTCCCGGTGCTGCTCGGGTTCCACCCGCGCGACTCGTTGGTCCTCATCGGCACCAGCGGTGCGTCCGGGCGCCGGGTCGGTCTCACCCTGCGCGTCGACCTGCCTGCGCCGGAGGACACCGCCCTGGTCTGCCGCTCCGCGGCCGACAGCATCCTGGCCGGCGACCCGGCCGGTGCCGCGGTGGTCGTGCTCGGCGGCGGGCGCGAGGGGACGGGCGGGTTGCCGCGGCGCGACGTGGTCGACGCCGCGGTGCGCGAGCTCACGAGGGTGGGGGTGCCCGCGCACACGATGGTGTGGGCGCCGCGCACGAGCGCCGGTGCACGATGGGCGTGCTACGACTCGTGCGGGTGCTCGGGCGAGCTGCCCGACCCTGCGGCCACCGCCGCGGCGGTGGCCGCCGTCGCGAGCGGGCAGGTCGTCTACCCCGACCGCGCAGACCTGGAGCGCCAGGTCGCGCCGGCCGACCCGGAGCGGCTGCGTCGCCGACACACCCTGCTCGACCGCGAGGTCGACGAGGCACTCGACGCCGACGACCCCGCGGCCCAGGCACCGACCGAGGCGCTCGCGGTGCACTGGGCCGCGCTGGAGGGCGCGCTCACCGCCACCACCGCCGGCCGGCTGGTGGTCGACGACGCCATGGTGCTGGCACTGGCCGCTGCCCTGCGTGTCCCGGCGATCCGCGACATCGCGCTCGCGAGCTGTGCCGGACCCCGGGCTGCGCACGCCGAGCAGCTGTGGGCGGCACTCGCCCGCGAGACGCCCGATCCGGAGGCAGCCGAACCTGCGACCATGCTCGCGGTGGCTGCGCTGGCCCGCGGCGACGGCGCACTCGCCAACGTGGCGCTCGACCGGGCCCAGGCCGCGTGGCCCGGGCACCGGCTCAGCGTCCTGCTCCTGCAGGCCGTCGGAGCAGGTCTGAGCCCGGAACAGCTGCGCCGGTGGCTGCGGGAGGTACCGGCAGCCGGTCCCGGGTGAAGCGCCATGCGTCCCCGACGATCGTGGCCAGGTCGGTGCGGGTAGGGCACCAGCCGAGCTCCGCCACGGCCCGCTCGCTGGAGGCCACGAGCACGGCAGGGTCGCCGGCCCGGCGGGGCGCGCTGACCGCGGGGATCGGGTGCCCGGTCACCGCGCGGCAGGCCTGCACGACCTCGCGCACGGAGAAGCCCCGGCCGCTGCCCAGGTTGTACACGGCGTGCCGGCCGGGTCGGGCATGCGCCAGCGCGCGCAGGTGGGCATCGGCGAGATCGTCGACGTGGATGTAGTCCCGCACGCAGGTGCCATCGGGGGTGTCCCAGTCCGCACCGAAGATCTGTACCGACTCGCGCAGGCCGGCCGCGACCTGCAGCACGATCGGGATGAGGTGGGTCTCCACCGTGTGCCGCTCACCGAAGCACCCGTGCGCGCCCGCGACGTTGAAGTAGCGCAGGCTCACCGCGGCCAGGCCGTGCGCCACGGCATAGGAGCTGATCATGTGGTCGATCGCGAGCTTGCTCGCACCATAGGGGTTCGTCGGGCGGGTGGGGGAGTCCTCGCGGATCGGCACCTGCTCGGGCTCGCCGTACGTGGCCGCCGTGGAGGAGAAGACCAGCCGCGGCGTGCCGGCGGCCCGGACGGCCTCCAGCAGGTGCAGCGACGCCACCACGTTCCCGGTCCAGTACAGCTCCGGCTGCCGCATCGACTCGCCCACCAGGGAGCGGGCCGCGAAGTGCAGCACCCCGTCGAAGCCCTCGGCCAGTACGTCCGCCGCGGCGCCGACGAGGTCGCCCTCCACGAAGCGGGCGCCGTCGGGAACGGCGTCCCGGTGTCCGGTGGACAGGTCGTCGAGTACGACGACCTCGTGCCCGGCCTCCACCAGATGTGCGGCGCAGACGCTACCGACGTAGCCCGCTCCGCCGGTGACGAGCAGCTTCATCTACCGGGCCCGGACCAGCACCGCGTGTGCGATCAACGGGGCCACGGCGCCCTCGGCGCCTTCGGTGGCCCCCTCGGCGACCACGGAGACCGCGTCGCCGAACCGCGGGATCGCGCGTACCTGGACATGGCGGCCCGGAACGATGCCCGCGCCCTTCAGCTCGGCCATCAGCTCGGTGTCGACCTGCACGTGCTCGGCGATCCGGCGCACCTCCACCCGCCCGCCCCCACGGCGGGCGAACTCGTCGAGCCGCTGCAGCCCGACCTCGAGCGTGGGCCGGGCGGGGATCGTGGCGACGGCGCCGATGTCGGGCTGCACGGTCAGCTCGGTCAGCCCCGGGATGGGGTTGCCGTACGGCGAGGTCGTCGGGTTGTCGAGCAGTTCGACGAGCTTGCGCTCGACAGCGTCGCTCATCACGTGCTCCCAGCGGCAGGCCTCGGCGTGCACGAACTCCCACTCCAGGCCGATCACGTCGATGAGCAACCGCTCGGCCAGCCGGTGCTTTCGCATCACCGCGATTGCGCGCCCGCGCCCGGTGTCGGTGAGCTCGAGGTGCCGGTCGCCGGCGACGACAACCAGGCCGTCACGCTCCATCCGGGCCACGGTCTGACTCACGGTCGGACCGCTCTGACCAAGCCGCTCCGCGATGCGGGCGCGCAGCGGGACGACACCCTCCTCCTCCAGCTCGTAGATGGTCCGGAGGTACATCTCGGTGGTATCGATGAGCTCGTTCACGGCCGGCCCCTTCGTCCCGGCCAGTCTAGCCGGGCAGGTCCTGGTGGTTGCGGTGCTGGTCGGGCTGGAACGAGGACGGATCCGTCGCGCCCGGATCCGCTACCGTCGGTGGTCATGAGCCCCCGCACCGCCGTGGTCTGGACGCCGGACTTCCTGGGCTACCGGCTCTCGCCCGGCCACCCGCTCAACCCGATCCGGCTCGACCTGACCATCCGGCTGGCGACCGAGCTCGGCGTGCTGGACGGCGTCGAGACACTGGTCCCGAAGCCGGCCGTCGACGACGATCTGCTGCGGGTGCACGACCGGTCGTACCTGGCGGCGGTGAAGGCCGCACCCGGGGCACCACGCGGCGTCGGCCACGGGCTCGGAACCCCCGACAACCCGGTCTTCGCCGGGATGCACGAGGCCGGCTCCCTGGTCGCGGGCGGATCGCTGCTCGCGGCGCGGGCCATCGCCGAGGGCCGGGCGGACCGGGCGGTGAACATCGCGGGCGGCTTGCACCACGCCATGCGGGACCGGGCCGCGGGCTTCTGCGTCTACAACGACTGCTCGGTGGCCATCGCCTGGCTGCTGGAACAAGGCTGCCAGCGGGTCGCCTACGTCGACGTCGACGTGCACCACGGCGACGGCGTGCAGGCGGCGTTCTACGCCGACCCCCGGGTCCTGACGATCTCCCTGCACCAGCATCCGCGCACGCTCTGGCCGGGCACCGGCCGATCGGGCGAGTCCGGCACGGGTGCGGGCACCGGCTTCGCGGTGAACGTGCCGCTGCCCCCCGGCACGGGTGACGCCGGCTGGCTGCGGGCCTTCCACGCCGTCGTGCCGGCCCTGGTGGCGTCATTCCGGCCGCAGGTGCTGGTCACCGAATGCGGCGTCGACACCCACGCCGAGGATCCGCTGGCCAACCTGGAGCTGTCCGTCGACGGCCAGCGACAGATCTTCGCGACGCTGCGCGAGCTGGCCGAGCGCACCGCGGGCGGCAAGTGGCTGGTGCTGGGCGGCGGCGGGTACTCCCTGTTCCGGGTGGTGCCGCGGACCTGGACACACCTGCTCGCCACGGTGCTGGACCGCGACCTCGACCCCGGTACACCGCTGCCGGCCGGCTGGACGGCCCGCACCGCCGGGCTCACCGCGGTGCCGCTGCCGGTGGCGATGACCGACGGAGCCGACCCCACGTTCCGTCCGTGGGGTACGGGCACCGACCCCGTCGACCCGGCCGTCGCCGAGACCCGGCGCGCGGTGTTCCCGCGGCACGGCCTGGATCCCGACGATCCGCGGGACTGAACGGAGCGGCCCGGGCGTCAACAGGCCCCGCGGTCGTTCCCAGGTACGTTCGGTACATGCCTGGATCGATACTCGGCACCGCCGTGCGCAGGGTCGAGGACCCCGCACTGATCACCGGTGCCGCCACCTACGTCGGCAACCTGGTGCTGGACGGGATGCTGCACGCCGCCTTCGTGCGCTCGCCGCTGGCGCACGCCCGCGTCGAGGGCATCGACACCGCGGCCGCGGCGGCGGCGCCTGGAGTGGTCGCCGTCTACACCGCCGCAGACCTGGACCTGCCGGCGCACCACGGGCTGATGACGGTGAACGAGGACACCCCGCGCCCGCCGCTGGCCACCGACCGGGTGCGGTTCGTCGGCGAGGCGGTCGCGCTCGTCGTCGGGGAGACGAAGGCAGCCGCGGTGGACGCCGGCGAGCTGGTCGAGGTCGACTACGCCCCGTTGCCGGCGGTGGTGGACATGGAGGCTGCGCTGGAGCCCGGAGCCGAGCTGCAGTTCCCGGAGCTGGGCTCGAACCTGGCTGTTGGCGCGCGCTCACCCGCCGACCCCGACCCGCTGGCCGGAGCCGAGGTCGTGGTCCGCGCGCGGATGGTCAACCAGCGGCTGGCGGTGCTGCCGATGGAGGGCAACGCCATCGCGGTGCAGCCTGGCGGCGACGCGGACCACGACCTGGTCGTGCACGTCTCGACGCAGATGCCGCACGGGTTCCGGGCCCAGCTGTGCCGGTTGTTCGACCTGGAGCCCGCCCGGGTGCGGGTGATCGCCCCGCACGTGGGCGGCGCGTTCGGCGGCAAGGCCGGGATGCTCGCCGAGCACACCGCGGTGATCGGCGCGACCCTGGCCCTGGGCCGCCCGCTGACCTGGGTGGAGACCCGGTCGGAGAACCTCGTGTCGATGCCGCACGGGCGGGCCCAGATCGGTTACTACGAGCTGGGCCTCACCCGGGCCGGGAAGATCACCGGGCTGCGCGCCAGGGTGGTCGGTGACTCGGGTGCCTACGCCGGGTTCGGCGGGGCGCTACCGATGCACACGACCTACCTCATGGCGCCGGGGGTCTACGACATCCCCGCGGTCGGCTACGACGCCGCGGTCGCGCTCACCAACACCACGCCGGTCGGGGCGTTCCGCGGCGCCGGCCGGCCCGAGGCGGCCGCCCATCTGGAGCGGATCATCGACGTCGCCGCGGTCGAGCTGGGCGTCGACCCGGTGGAGCTTCGCCGCCGCAACTTCCTCGACCCGGCCGCGTTCCCGCTGACCACCCCGGTGGGCGCGCACTACGATGTCGGCGACTACGACCTACCGCTGCGCGAGGCGCTGCGGCTGGTCGACTACGACACGCTGCGCAGGGAACAGGCCGCCCGCCGGGAGGCCGCCGACCCGGTGCAGCTGGGCATCGGCGTCAGCGTCTACGTGGAGGTCACCGCGGGTGGCGGCGGGTCGGAGTTCGGCTCGGTGCGGGTGCACGCCGACGGCTCCGCGACGGTCTCGGCGGGTACCTCCGGGCACGGCCAGGGCCACCCGACCGCATTCGCGATGCTGACCGCTGACACCCTCGGCATCCCGCTCGAGAAGATTGCCTTCGTGCAGTCGGACACCGCGACCGTCCCCCGGGGCGGCGGCACCGGCGGTTCGCGGTCGCTGCAGCTGGGCGGCAGCGCGGTGCTCGCCGCCGGCACCGACGTGCTGGAGCAGGCGAGGCGCCGCGCGGCGGCGCTACTGGAGGCCGCCGTCGACGACGTCGAGCTGACCGGGAGCGGCGAGTTCGGCGTCGTCGGCGTGCCGGGTGCCACGGTGACCTGGGTGCAGGTGGCGGGTGCCGCGCAGGAGGCGGGGGAGGAGCTGTTCGCCGGGCTCGACGCGCGCCAGGAGGGCGCGACGTTCCCGTTCGGCGCGCACGTCTCGGTCGTGGAGGTGGACACCGAGACGGGTCGGGTGCGCCCGGTGCGCCACATCGCCGTCGACGACTGCGGCCGCATCCTCAACCCGCTGCTCGTCGAGGGCCAGCAGCACGGCGGGTTGGCGCAGGGCATCGCGCAGGCCCTGTACGAGGAGGTCATGTTCGACCCGGAGGGCCAGCCGCTGACCGCGACGCTGGCCGACTACCGGATGCCGACCGCGGCCGACCTGTGCCCGTTCGAGACCGCGACCACCGAGACGCCCACGCCGCTGAACCCGCTGGGCGCCAAGGGCATCGGGGAGTCGGCGACGATCGGCTCGACACCCGCGGTGCAGAATGCCGTGGTCGACGCGCTGCGCCCGTTCGGGGTGCGGCACCTGGACCTGCCCTGCACCCCGCAGCGGGTGTGGCGGGCCATCCGGGAGGCCCGCGCAGGCCGCGCCGCCGATCCGTGGCGGGAGCCGCCCGCGGTGTTCGACACGCTTGCGGTGCGCGGCGGCGGTGCCGACGACGCCGGAGCGATCTGATCGAGCTGGCCATTCGGACAGGTGCCCGGGCGACACTCGTCAGTTGGCGTGTCCCCGCCCGTTGACGCGTCCCGGGTGGCCCGCAAGGCTGCGAGACGCCCCACATCCCCCACCCCGAGGAGACCCAGTGAGTTCGCAGATCGACCAGGTACTCAAGGATGCGGTCGACTCCGGGGAGGTACCGAACGCGGTGGCCATCGCGGCCGACCCGAGCGGGGTGATCTACGAGGGCGCGGCCGGCTCGCGGGTGGTCGACGGCAGTGACCCGGTCAACCCCGGACACCCACTTTCGGATCATGTCGATGACCAAGATCGTGGCGACGGTCGCGGCCCTGCAGCAGGTGGAGCAGGGCAACCTCGACCTCGACGCGCCCGTCGACACCTACCGTCCCGAGTTCGCCGACCTGCAGGTGCTCGAGGGCTTCGACGATGACACCCCGAAGCTGCGCCCACCGGCCGGCCGGGCGACGGTCAAGCAGCTCATCACCCACACCGCGGGGTTCGGTTACTGGTTCTGGAACGCCGACCTCGTGCGCTGGGAGTCGGTCACCGGCACCCCCAACGTGCTCGCCGGGGTGAACCAGATCTTCACCGCACCGCTGGTGGCCGACCCGGGTACGA
>JBBSGM010000070.1:0-21068 GCA_038254065.1 Mycobacteriales bacterium
GGCCAGTACCGATGAGTCTGCAGCAGCGACAGCAGCCGCAGGGTCCGGGAGCTCGTGTTGGCCACCGGACCCATTCTTCCGCGATTCAGGTCAGAAAGTGACCGCTGGAGCTCGTAGCGTTGGTCTCGAAGGCCACCGAAGAAAGGCGGACACCATGAACGCGAACCCGACCCCGATCACCGAGACCGTCGCAACCGGCGAGCGCGCCGACCTGCTGGAGACGCTGGCGCAGCACCGGTTCTTCCTGCGCCTCACCGCCCGCGACCTGACCGACGAGCAGGCCGCCCGCCGCACCACCGTGAGCCGGCTCTGTCTGGGCGGCCTGGTCAAGCACGTCACCCGCGTCGAACAGCGCTGGACCGACTTCATCCTGGACGGCCCGGAAGCGCCGGTCGGCGACGTCCAGGGAAGCGTGGCCGCTCACGAGGAGAGCTTCGACATGCTTTCCGGGGAGACCCTGGCAGGGCTGCTCACCCGGTACGAGGAGGTGGCGCGCCGGACCGACGACGTCGTGGCCGGCCTGCCCGACCTGGACCTGTCCCACCCCCTGCCGGAAGCCCCCTGGTTCGCCCCGGGCGCCCGATGGTCGGCGCGCCGGGTCCTGCTGCACATCATCGCCGAGACCGCCCAGCACGCGGGCCACGCCGACATCATCCGGGAGTCCCTGGACGGCTCCAAGAGCATGGGGTAGCGGCCGCAGCGGCGCGCGCCGGCGCCTACACTGCGTCCCGATGGCCGGCCGCTCCCCCTACGCAACACTGCTCGAACGCGTCCCGGTATGCCGGGCCGAGGTGGAGCTGCCCGCCGGACTGACCCGGTACCGGGTGTACGGCACCGCCGACGCACCCGCGGTCGTCGCCCTGCACGGGCTGCGCGGCGAGCACCACGGGTTCGAGCCGATCGTCGCGCACCTCGGCGGCTGCCGGGTGGTCGTGCCCGATTTCCCCGGGTTCGGCGAGTCCCCGCCGCTCACCTCCGGCAGCCACGACGTGGCGGGGTACGCGGCGTGGGCGCGCGACTTCGTGACGGCCGTCGCCCCCCGCGGGCAGGCCGTGCTCCTGGGGCACTCATTCGGGTCGGTCGTCGCGGCCGCCGCCGTGGCGGACGGGCTGCCCGTGCGGGGCCTGGTGCTCGTCAACCCGATCGCCTGCTCCCCGCTGGCCGGTCCGCGGGTGGTGCTGACCGCGCTGACCGTGGGCTGTCACCACCTGGCCGCCGCGCTGCCGCAACGGTGGGGCGAGGCGCTGCTGCGCAGCCGGATCGCCACCCGCATCGTCAGTACCGCGCTGGTGAAGACCCCGGATCGCACGCTGCGCCGCTGGATCCACGCCGAGCACGACCGGTACTTCGCCACCTTCGCCGACCGCCGGGTGGTGCTGGAGGCGTTCCACGCCGCCGTCGCGCACGACGTGGGCGAGTTCGCGGGTCGGGTCGGCGTGCCGACGCTGCTGGTGGCGGCCGAGCGCGACGACCTCGGCCCGCTGCCGGCCCAGCACGCCCTCGCCGGCCGGTTCGGTGCCGGGCGGCTCGTCGTGGTCCCCGGGGTCGGACATCTGGCGCACTACGAGGCGCCTGCGCCGATCGCCCGGGCCCTCGCCCGGTTCGTGGCCGCGCTGCCGGTCCCGTGAAGGTCGTCGTCGACTGCCGCTACGTCCGGGTCGACCGGCCCGACGGCATCAGCCGCTTCACGGCAGGCCTCGTCACGGCGCTGGCCGCGCTGCACCCGGTGATGATGCTGATCAGTGACCGGCGCCAGCTCGGGCAGCTGCCCGAGCTGGCGTGGCACCTCGGGAGCGGTCCCACGAGCCTGCGCGAACCGTTCGTCGCCCGGCAGGTGCGCCGCCTCGAGCCCGACGTCGTGTTCAGCCCGATGCAGACGATGGGCAGCTGGGGCCGTCGCTACGCACTCGTCCTGACCCTGCACGACCTCATCTACCACCACCACCGCACGCCCCCACCCGACCTCGCGGCGCCGATCCGGCTGTTGTGGCGGCTCTACCACCTGTCCTGGTGGCCCCAGCGCCTGCTGCTGGACCGGGCGGATGCGGTGGTCACGGTGTCCGCGAGCACCGCCGCGCTGATCGCCGTGCACCGGCTGACCCGGCGACCGGTCACGGTCGTGCCCAACGCGCCCGATCCCGCGCCGGACCCCGCCCGGCTGCCCCGGACCCGAGCGCTGGTCTACATGGGCTCGTTCATGCCCTACAAGAACGTGGCGACGCTGGCGAGTGCGATGCGTGCGCTGCCCGACCACGAGCTGCACCTCATGAGCCGGATCTCCGCCAGCGAGCGGGACCGGCTCACCGCGCTGGCACCCGGCGCGCGGCTGGTGTTCCACGACGGCGCCACCGACGGGACCTACCGCGACGTGCTGCGGGGGGCGACGGCGCTGGTGTCGGCGTCGCGCGACGAGGGGTTCGGCATCCCGCTCGTCGAGGCCATGAGCATGGGCACCCCGGTGGTGGTCAGTGACATCCCGGTGTTCCGCGAGGTCGGCGGGGACGCCGCGACCTACGTCGCGCCCGACGACGTCGAGGGCTTCGTCCGCGCGATCCGCGCGCTCGAGGAGCCGCGGCGATGGGACGAGCACTCCACGGCGGCCCGGCACCGGGCCGCCGGGTACTCTTGGGAGGCCTCGGCGCGCGTGCTGCTGGCGTTACTGGCGCAGCTCGCGGCGGCCCGGGCTGACCCTCGCGTCGACAACGACGTTGGTGCTGTTTTTTCGCCCTGAAACCAGCAGTAACGTCGTTGTCGACGGGGGTCAGGCGAGTGGTCGGCGTGCCGCGGCCGGATCGACACAGCCCGTACACAGGAAACGCCCAGCATCGGCACAGTCGAATGGGCAAGAATGGTTGGTATGCGCGGAGCAGCGGAGCAGGTCACATCAGGGTGGCGCGTGGGGTGAGCGCACCGCTGACCGGCACCGCTCTGGCCATCTTCCTCGCCATGCTCGGGGCCGGGTGTTTCGCCGGTGCCGCCGTCCTGCAGCACCGCGCGGTCGACGCCGTGACCACCGCGACCACCGGTGACGCGCTCTCCCTGCGCGGAATGCGGGTGCTGCTCGGTCGGCCCGGCTGGCTCACCGGTTTCGCGCTCGCCGGGGTCGGCTCCGGTCTGCACGCCACCGCGCTGGTGCTCGCCCCGCTGTCGGTCGTGCAGCCGGTCGGCGTGCTCGCCGTCCCGCTTGCGGTGCTGCTCACCGTCGCCCGCACCCGGACGAGACCCCCGCCCGCGGTACTCACCGGGGTCGGGCTCAGCGTCGCCGGGGTGGCCGCCTTCGTCGGGCTCACCGCCGGTACCGCCGTGAGCACCCCGGTGTCCGACGGAGCCACGCTGCTGGCCGGCGCCACCGTCGCCGGGATCGTGGCGGTGCTCGCCGGGCTGGGGCTGCCCCGCAGCGGGTGGGTGCGGTGCGTCGCCTGCGCGACCGCGGGGGCTGTCGCGTTCGGGCTGGTCTCGGCGCTGTTGCGGACCGTGGCCCAGCAGGTCGTCTCCGGCGCGGCCGGGCTGGGAAGCCCCGCGGTGCTCGCCACCGCCGCCGCCATCATTGCCGCGCTGCTCGGAGGCGGCTGGTTCGTGCAGCAGGGCTACGCATCCGGGCCGCCCGAGGTGGTCATCGCGTGCCTCACCGTCGTCGACCCGATCGTCGCCGTCCTGCTCGGGGTGGTGCTGCTCGGGGAGGGCTCCGCGACCCCGGTCGGCACCTGGCTGTTGCTGCTCGTGGCCGCGGTCACGGCGACGGCAGGCGTCGTTGCCCTGGCCCGCCACCATCCCGATGCCGCCGCCCGCTCCACCCCGGCGGCACCGCGTTCCGACGCCCCCTCGCGGCCCGCCCTGAACTCCCGGTGATCCCCACGCCGGTCCGCCGCCCGAACCTGAGAGGCACCCCGTGAAGCCGCTGCGGATCCTGATCGGCGCCGAGACCTACCCCCCCGACATCAACGGCGCCGCCCGCTTCGCCGAACGGCTCGCCGGCGGCCTCGCCGCACGCGGCCACGAGGTGCACGTCGCGGCACCCTCGCCCACCGGGCCTGCCGGCACGGAGCACCACGGCGGAGTCACGGTGCACCGGCTGCGCTCACACCGGTACCCGATGCACCCGGCGTTCCGGGTATGCCTGCCGTGGGAGGCATACCCGGCCTCGGCCGCACTGCTGGACACGCTCGACCCAGACGTCGTGCACGTCCAAGCGCACTTCGTGGTCGGCCGCGGGCTCGTCCGTGCCGCGCACCGGAGCGGGCGGCCGCTGGTGGCGACCAACCACTTCATGCCGGAGAACCTCGCCGGGCATTCCCCGATCCCGCACATCCTGCGCGGTGTCGCCTTCGGCTGGGCCTGGCGGGACCTCGGGCACGTGTTCGGGCACGCCGCGGTCGTCACCGCGCCGACGCCGCGGGCGGTCGAGCTGCTGGTGCGCCGCGCCGGGCTCGCCGCCGCGGTCCCGGTGTCCTGCGGCATCGACGTCGAACGCTACCGGGACGCCCCGCAGGCCCCCGGCGCCGTCCCGAGCGTGCTGTTCGTCGGCCGCCTGGACCAGGAGAAACGCGTCGACGAGCTGATCCGCGCGTTCGCCGCACTCCCCACCGGGCTGCCCGGCGAGCTGGAGATCATCGGTGACGGCGCGCGGCGGGCCGGTTGGACGGCGCTCGCCGAGGGCCTCGGCCTCGGTGGGCGGGTGCGGTTCCGCGGGTTCGTCCGCGAGGAGGAGCTACTCGACGCCTACGCCCGCGCCGCGGTGTTCGTGATGCCCGGGGTCGCGGAGCTGCAGAGCCTCGCCACCCTGGAGGCGATGGCGGCGGGCACCCCGGTGGTCGCCGCCGACGCGATGGCGCTGCCGCACCTCGTGCGTCCTGGCCGCAACGGCTGGCTCTACCCCCCCGGCGACGTCCCGGAGCTCACCGCCCGCCTGGCCGCGCTGCTCGCCGACGCGCCGCTGCGCGCCCGGATGGGCGCGGCCAGCCGCGAGATGGTGGCCGAGCACGCGATCGGCGCGACGCTGCGCACGTTCGAGGGCATCTACAGCCGAGTGCTCGGCGACATCGGGGTGCCCCTGCCCAGCACGGTCTGAGGGAGTACTCCGATGTCCGCGCAGGAAGATCCACCTCACGGTCGCCGGCTCGCCCACGGTCCCGGCAGTGGGCAATGCATGTCCGAGCCTCGGGTACCGCACCGGCTCTACCTCGTCACCGGGTAGGCCTCCGGTGCCGGTCTGCGGTCGGTCCGGCATGCCGAGACCGAGTGGAACCGGCACAGGGTGTTCCTCGGCGAGCTCGATGTCGCGCCGACACCGGAGGGGCTGGCCCGGGCGGCAACTCTTGGTGTGATGCCGCCGGCTCGGTCGATCACGTGTTCTCCTCCCCGCTTCGCCGGGCCGTGCTGACCGCTGAGGTGCTGTTCCCCGGGATCCCGGTCACCCTCGACGACCAGCTGCGCGAGCGTGGCATGGGTGTATGGGAGGGTGTTCCCTGGCGGTGAGGAGCTCACCGGCCTGATCGGCCGGGTCGAGAGCTCCCTCGACGCCGTCGCGCCGCTGAGCCGCACGTCCCGGGTGCTGGTGGTCACGCACAACGGATGGATCCGCATCGCCCACCAGGATCCGCGTCGCGACGATCGTCGAGAGTGTGCACTCATCGTCGTCGCGACAACCATGTGCGCACACTCTCGACGATCACGTGGCAAGCTGACCGGCCATGCTGATGCTGCTGGACGCCGCGAGTCTCTACTTCCGCGCCTACTACGGGGTCCCGGAGTCGGTCACCGCCCCGGATGGGACCCCGGTGAACGCGGTGCGCGGGTTCTGCGACATGGTCGCTCGGCTCGTCACCGAGCGCCGGCCCACCCGGTTGGTCGCCTGCCTGGACCTGGACTGGCGTCCGGCGTTCCGGGTCGAGGCGTTGCCGTCGTACAAGGCGCACCGGGTGGCCGGGGGCGAGCGCGCGGCCACGCCCGCCGGCATCCCCGAGGCGGTGCCGGACACCCTCGGTCCGCAGGTTCCGGTGCTGCTGGAGGTGCTCGACGCGGCCGGGATCGCGACCGGCGGAGCGGCCGGATACGAGGCCGACGACGTGATCGGCACCCTGGCCGCCGCCGAAGGGTCCGATCCGGTGCTGGTCGTCAGCGGCGACCGAGACCTCATGCAGGTGGTCCGCGAGGAACCCACCCCGGTCCGGCTGATCTACGTCGGGCGCGGGTTGGCCAAGGCGGAGACCCTGGGTCCCACCGAGGTGGCGGCGAAGTACGGGGTGCCGCGGTACCGTGCCGGCGAGGCCTACGCCGAGCTGGCGATGCTGCGCGGCGATCCGTCCGACGGACTCCCCGGCGTGCCAGGCGTCGGAGCGAAGACCGCGGCCACCCTGGTCACCCGGTTCGGTTCATGGGACGCGCTGCGCACCGCGGTGCCCGACCGCGCGGACACCCGGCTGGCCCCGCCGGTCCGGGCGAAGCTGGCGGCCGCGGCGGCCTACCTGGCCGTCGTCGAACCGGTGGTGCGGGTGGCGCTGGACGCACCGGTGCGCCTCGACCGCGCCGACACCCTGCCCCGCGCACCGGTCGACCCCGACCGGCTGGTGGCACTGGCCCAACGCTGGGGGCTGGGTTCCCCGGTGGACCGGCTCGTTGCGGCGCTGGGTGGCTGAGCCGGGTTGATCAGCTACGGAACAGCGGCGGCAGGTAGCGGAGCATCAGGGTCGACCAGATGAGGTGGGTCAGTAGGGGCGCCTGGATTCCTCCGGAGGCGCGCCGTTGCAGGCCGAACAGCGTGCCCATCGCCGCGGCGGCCAGCACGAGGGCCGGGTTGCGGGTGGCGGCCGTGGCCACGGTGTAGGCGGCGGTGGACAACGCCACCGGATGTCTCTCGCCGACCGCGGCGTACAGCGCGCCGCGGAAGAACACCTCTTCGGCCGCCCCGTTGGCCAGGGTCGTGAGGAGCACGAGCGGTGCGGAGCCCTGCTCGGCGAAGCGGAAGACGGTTCGCAGGGCGTCGTCGAGCAGCGGGATGTGCCGTGCGACGAGCGCGGCTCCGTAACACACCCCGAAGGCGCAGCCCCCGGTCAGGACGGGGGTGCGAACCGGGCGTCGCAGCGTCTTCCCGCGCGCCCGCGTCCACCCCAGATGCAGTGGACCGGAGGCGAAGCCGCCCACCGCCCAGGTGCCCGCGACTCCCAGCGTGGCGACGTAGAACTGCGGCGAGCCCGGTCGGGTGGACAGCGACGCACCGAGCAGGCCGGCACCCGCGACGGAGACCCCGGCGACGACGCGGCGCCGGCGGGCGCGGACGTCGCCGGTCTCGGGGTGGACAGCGGGAGCCACGTATCGGCCTCACTCCCGATTGACCACGTCGCGGACGAAGCGCACCCCTGGCTGTCGAGGCCGGTGGTGTACAACACGCCCAGGGCGACCACCAGGGTCGCTACCGTGCTACCCGCCATCCGGCAGCCGCAGCAGCCCCGGATCCGACGTGGTGACCACGGTCCGCAGCCGGTGCCCGAGCGGCACTCAGACCACCCCCACCGCAACCACCCCTCGGCGGATGGCGGCGCCGGCCTGCACCGCGGCGCACCCCACCGGTGTGGACCGGCCCGCGACCCCGGCGATCTGGTCGAGCAGGTCGAGCACCTGGCGGCACCAGCGCACGAAGTCGCCCGCGGACAGCTCACTCCCGTTCTGCTCGGCCGCCGCCAGCACCTCGGCCAGCGACTCGCCACGGGCCCAGCGCTGCATCGGCCACGCGAAGCCGAGGTCGGGCTCGCGGGTTCGGTCGACCTTGTGCCGGCGCTCGTCCGCCTCCAGTCCCGCCCAGATCCGCCCGGTCGCGGCCAGCACCTCGGCCACCGCGCCGGGGGGCACCCGCGGCATCGGCACATTGTCCCGGCGTGACTCGTAGACCAGCGCCGACACCACCGAGGCGAGCTCGGCGGGGTCCAGGCCCGCCCAGACACCGCGGCGCAGGCATTCGGCCGCCAGCAGGTCGGACTCTCCCCACAGCCGGGCCAGCCGCTCGCCGTGCTCGGTGACCTCCTCGCCGGCCAGGTAGCCGCGCTCGGCCAGCAACGTCTGGATCCGGTCGAACGACCGGGCCAGTGAGTGCGTCGTCGCGCGGACCTTCTGCCGCAACTGCTCGGTCTCCCGATCGAGCCGGTGGTAGCGCTCCCCCCAGCGCGCATGCGTCTCCCGGTCCGCGCAGCCGTGGCAGGGATGCGCCCGCAGCGCGCGGCGCAGGGTGGCCAACTCCGGGTCGTCGGCGGCCGCGCCGGATCCGGCCCCGGCTCCCCCACGCCGGCGCTGCGACGGCGGGAGCTGGATGCCGGTGTTGCGCAGCGACGACGCGAGGTCGCGCCGACCACCCGGCGACCGGTGGTCGACGTGGCGGGGCAACCGCATCCGGCCCAACGGCACCACCGGGGTCGGGAAGTCCGCAGCCGAGAGCCGGCCCGACCAACGGTCCGCCGAGAGCACCAGCGGTCGCGGGTCGCCGGTGGAGTCGACGCCGGGATCGAGCACCACCGCCAGCCCGGCCCGGCGGCCTCCCGGCACCGCGATGATGTCGCCGGGCCGCAGCGCGCGCAACGAGTCGGCCGCGGCCTCCCTGCGGTCCGCGACGCCCTGGTGGCTGAGCGCCTTCTCCCGCTCGGAGATCCGCCGGCGCAACGCCGCGTACTCGGCGAAGTCGCCGAGGTGGCACTGCATGGACTCGGCGTACCCCGCGAGCGCCTCGGTGTTGCGGTCGATCCGCCGGGACAGCCCGACCACCGAGCGGTCGGCCTGGAACTGCCCGAACGACTGCTCCAGCAGCTCACGGGCGGCATCGACGCCGAGCCGCCCGACGAGGTTGACGGCCATGTTGTAGCCGGGCCGGAACGAGCTGCGCAGCGGGTAGGTCCGCGTCGAGGCGAGCCCGGCGACCTTCTCCGGGTCCACCCCGGGCACCCAGATGACGACGGCATGCCCCTCGACGTCGATACCGCGCCGCCCGGCACGGCCGGTGAGCTGGGTGTACTCCCCCGGCGTCAGCTCGGCATGGGCCTCGCCGTTGTACTTCACCAGCCGCTCCAGCACGACGGTGCGGGCCGGCATGTTGATGCCCAGCGCGAGCGTCTCGGTGGCGAACACACAACGCACCAGACCGCGGACGAACAGCTCCTCGACGGTCTCCTTGAACGCGGGCAGCAGCCCGGCGTGGTGCGCGACGATACCCTGCTCGCACGCCTCCCGCCACTCCCAGTAGCCGAGCACGCCGAGGTCGGCCTGCGGCAGGTCGGCGGTGTGGCGCTCGGTTATCTGCCGAATCTCGCTCACCTCGTCGGGGGTGGTGAGGGTCAGGCCGGCTCGTACACATTGGGCGACGGCGGCGTCACAGCCCGCCCGGCTGAACACGAAGGTGATCGCCGGGAGCAGCCCGTCGCGGTCCAGCCGGTCGATCACCGTGACCCGCGACGGCGGCCGGAACCCGCCGGGGCCGCGGCGCGCCGGCCCGCCGGGGCCGCGGTGCCCACCGCGCTCCCAGCCCGCCAGCGCGCTCTGGCGCTCCAGCTCGCGGGTGCGCCGGAGCAGGTCCGGGTCGACATGCAGCCCGCCCGGCTCCCCGCTGGGATGGGACGGCACCGTCTCCCCGGCGAACAGGTCGACCAGCCGGGAGCCGACCATCATGTGCTGCCACAGCGGGACCGGCCGGTGCTCGTCGACGACGACGGTGGTGTCCCCGCGCACCGTCACCAGCCAGTCGCCGAACTCCTCGGCGTTGCTCACCGTGGCCGACAGGCTGACCAGCGCGACATGCCCGGGCAGCTGGAGGATGACCTCCTCCCAGACCGCGCCGCGGAACCGGTCCGCGAGGTAGTGCACCTCGTCCATCACCACGTAACCGAGCTGGTCCAGCCGGCGCGAACCAGCGTAGATCATGTTGCGCAGCACCTCGGTGGTCATCACGACCACCTGCGCGTCACCGTTCACGCTGGTGTCACCGGTGAGCAGGCCGACGGCGGCGGTGCCGTACCGCTCGACGAGGTCGGCGTACTTCTGGTTCGACAGCGCCTTGATCGGCGTCGTGTAGAAACATCTGCGCCCGTGGGCGAGCGCGAGGTGCACGGCGAACTCGCCGACGACGGTCTTGCCGGCTCCGGTCGGCGCGCACACCAGAACGCCGTGGCCGTCCTCCAGCGCGTCACACGCAGCGCGCTGGAAGCCGTCGAGGTCGAACGGCAGGCCCGCGGCGAACTCGGTCAGCCGGGGGCGTGCGACCCGGCCCTTCGCGGCGACGTAAGCCTGTGCGGGCGCCGGCGCGCTACCGGCAGTGCGGGGTACCACCACTCCAGGCTGTCACACCCGCGGCGCGACGACCTGCCGCGCCCCTCACCGCCGGGCGCGTCGGGTGGCGTCGTCGGGGTGGCGCCTTTGACAACTTGGGCACGCCGCTCAGGTGACGTCGTCGAGCCTGGCGTCGTCGGGGACGGACGCAGTCGGGTGGACCGGCGACGGCGTGGTGTCCAGCGACGACGGTGTGGTGTCCAGCGGCGACGGCAGGTCCGGGTCCCACTCGTCCCAGCCCTCGGCGGCGCGCTGGCGGGCCTTGCCCCGGTCGTGCAGCCGGGCAAGCTGGATGGCCAGCTCGAACAACACCGTCAACGCCACCGCCAACGCCGTCATCGAGATCGGGTCCTGCCCGGGCGTCGCGATCGCCGCGAACACGAACAACCCGAAGATCAACCCTCGCCGCGAGCGGCGCAGCCGATCGTAGGACACCACCCCGACCCGGTTGAGCATCACCACCACCAGCGGCAGCTCGAAACTCACTCCGAAGATCAGCAACAGCGCGATGACGAACCCGAAATAGCTGTCCCCGGTCAACGCCGTGGTCTGCACCTCGCTGCCGATCGTCAACAAGAACCGCAATCCCTGGGAGACCACGAAGTACGCCAGCACCGCACCGCCGCCGAACAACACCGCGGCGACCGAGACGAACGTCAACGCGAACCGGCGCTCCTTGGAGTACAGCCCCGGTGTGATGAATCCCCACAGCTGGTAGAGCCACACCGGGCAGGCCAGCACCACACCCGCCGTGGCGCCGACCTTGAGCCGCAGGGTGAACTGGTCGAAGGGCCCGGTACCCAGCAGGGTGCACGTGCCGTTGGCGGTGAACACCGCACGCGAGGAGACCGGCAGCGAGCAGTAGGGCTCCTTGAGCAGCACACCCAGGCTGGGTCCGCCGAAGAACCCGACCTCGAACCAGATGTAGCCGATGACCGTGGTGAGGAGGATGGCGACCATCGAGATGGCCAGCCGGTTGCGCAGCTCGTAGAGGTGCTCGACGAGCGACATGGTCCCGTCCGGGCTTTTCGCCCTCCGACGGGGCAAACCGGGCATGCCGCCCTGCTACGACGCGCTGTCGGTGCGACCCGGCCGGCTGGCCGGCGTCGGGTCCTGCTGCGCCTGCTGGCCGGGCCGGACCGGACTGGGCTGGACCGGGGGCAGCGTCGACGGCGGAGCAGTGGACGGCGCGGTGGTCGGCGAGGTGTGCGGCGGCGCGGCCGGTTCGGCCTTGCGGGGCTCGTCGTCGCTCTTCAGGCCCTTCATCTCGCCCTTGAACACGCGAGCGGTCTGCCCGATCGAGCGCGCCATGTCCGGGAGCTTCTTGGCCCCGAACAGCAGCACGAGCACACCGATGATGATGATGATCTCCCAGCCACCGAGGTTACCCATAAGCTGTCCTTCCCTATCGGTCGGAGGCTGCCAATCCTACGCAGCCTTTCCAGGGTTCGGTCAGCGGCGGGGTGCCGGTTCACCGAGCTGCGCGCGAGCCGGCGAGCGCCTCGCGCGCCCGCTCGGCGACCGCCACAGCCAGCTCCGACGGCTCCAGCACCCGCGCACCGCCGCCGAGCCCGAGCACCAGCCGGACCAGCCACGCCGGGTCGGCGTAGCGCAGCAGCACCCGGGCGCGCCCGTCGCCGAGGTCGACCACCTCGTCCACCGGGTAGTACTCGGCGATCCAGCGGGCCTGCGGTTCGAGCAGCAGCACCGCGCTGCGGTGCTCGGGCGTCGGTCGGAACAACCCGGCCGAGACGTCGGTGGGTGCGGCATCGGGCGGTGGCACCGCGGGCTCGTCGAGCTGCTCGACGGCCTCGACCCGGTCCAGCCGGAACAGTCGAACCCCTTCGGCGCGCCGGCACCAGGCCTCCAGGTAGCCGCGGCCCTCGACGAGCAGCAGCCGCATCGGGTCCACGGTGCGCTGCGAGACCGCGTCGCGGCCCGCGGTGTAGTAGCGGATGCGCAGCGCGCGGCGGGTCTCCAGCGCGCCCCGAACGGCGGCCGTGGTGGCCTGCTCCGCCCGGTTGAGGTCGACGGCCACGCCGACCGGACCGGCGTCGCCGACGGCCTGCTCGATCTTCACGGTGGCCCGACGCACAGCGGCGGTGTCGACCATGCCGGGTACCTCGCCGAGCGTGCGCAGCGCGACGAGCAGTGCGGTGGCCTCGGCGGTGGTCAGCCGCAGCGGACGGCGCATCCCCGCGTCCTCGGTGACGGTGACGGTGTCGCCGGCGAAGGAGAGGTCGATCAGGTCACCGGGGCCGTACCCGGGCAGCCCGCACATCCACAACAGCTCCAGGTCGCGTCGCAACTGCTTCTCGGAGATGCCGAAGTCGGCAGCGGCGTCCGCGACTCCCACGCCGGGCCGGGCCAGCAGGTAAGGCACCAGCGACAGCAACCGCGGCAACCGGCCCGCGGTCCCCCCGCTCACCGGCCGCCCACTCCCCCGGCCTTCACCTGCGCCACCGCGGCACCCACGTGCGCCGCAGCCGCCTCGTGCGCCGCCGCGGCCGCCTCGTGCGCCGCCACGGCCGCGGCCCAGTTCCGGTGCACCAGCTCGGCCAGCCCTGGCGGGGACAGCACGACGACGTCCGGGCCGTGCCCGCTGAGCCAGCGGGCCACCAGCGCCACGCTGCGCAGCTCCAGCTCCAGCTCGTCGCCTGCGCGACCGCGATGCACCCGCGGCCCGACGAGCCGGCCGAGCCTGCGCAGGCCGTGCGCCCGCCCGGTGGGAACCCACACCCGGGCGACACCGATCACCGGAGGGGGGCCGAGGCTGCTCTTGATGTGGGTCATCAGGTCGGTTCCCGGCGGCACGGTCACGGCACCGGGCGGACCGGTCGGGCTGACCGGCCCGGCGATCCGGGACAGCCGGAACGAGCGGACGTCGGCACGGTCGCGGTCATGGCCCACCAGGTACCACCGGCCGCGCCAGGACACCACGCCCCACGGCTCCACGGTTCGCCGGGAGACCTCGCCGATCGGGCCGCCGCGGCGGTGGTCGAAGGTCACCGCGCGGCCCGCCTGCACCGCGGCGAGCAGCGGGGCGAACGCCGGCTCGGTGGCCCGGACCCGCGGCTGCACCGGCCCGGTGCGGGTCTCGTCGACCTCGACACCGGCGGCGCGCAGCTTGACCAGCGCGCCGTGCGCCGCCCCGGACAGCTCCGGGGAGTCCCACAGCCGGGACGCCAGCGCGACGGCCGCCGCCTCGTCGGGCGCGAGGTCGATCTCCCCGAGCTCGTAGTCCTGCCGGGCGATCCGGTAGCCGTCCGTGTCGTCGGAGGGCCGCCGGCCCGTCTCCAGTGGCACCCCCAGCTCACGCAGCTCGTTCTTGTCCCGCTCGAACATCCGGAAGAACGCCTCGTCGCTCGGCGCGTCGGCGTAGCCGGGCACGGTCGCGCGGATCCGCTCTGCCGACAGGTACTGCCGGGTCGAGAGCAAGCAGAGGACCAGGTTCACCAGTCGCTCGGCGCGGGCGGGGGGCACGTCCGGCATCGTACGGCCGGGCGGCCCCCGGCATCGCGGAACCGGGCGGAACGGCCCGCAGAACGTGCGAGATCGATAGGATCGCGACTGACGGCAGGGAGATCCGCAGGCGATGAGCTCACCGGTGGATGTCGATGCGGTGGTCGGGCCGGATGGCACGGTCGTCGTGCCACCCGAGGTTGTTCGTAATCTGGCATTGATGCCCGGGCAGCGGGTTCGGTTGCGGGTCAGCCCGGCCGGTCGGCGGAAGAACATGTACGGCGCACTGGCCGGGACGGTTCCGGAGGTGAGCGCGGACGACATCGCGGCGCTGCGCCGCAGCGTATGGGGTGAGGTGGCGGACCCCGAGTGATCCCACTGGTCGTCCCTGACCCCCAAGGGCCGGCAAGAAGAAGTGGGAACCGGCCGCGTGCCCGGTCCGTCTGAGCACCGGGTGGATGGGAGCATCACGCCAACGCCGTGCGAAGGGGGTCACCGTGGTCGGAGTGCGGCTCGAGTGGGATGGGAAGACTGCGGAGGTCCCGCGGCTGCGGCTGCCGATCCAGGTGGTGGAGACGGTCAACGCGTCCCGCGCCGACCGGGGCACGCTGTTCGACGGCGGTATGGAGGCGCCCGACGGCTGGCGCAACCGGTTGATCTGGGGCGACAACCTGCACGTGCTGTCCTCGCTGGCCGACGAGCTGGCCGGGCAGGTCGACCTGATCTACATCGATCCCCCGTTCGACTCGCGACAGGACTACAAGGTCCGCATCACCGTCGGGGACGACGGCGACGGCGCCGACCAGGAGCTGGCCAAGATCTCCTCGGTGATCGAGGAGAAGGCGTACCGCGACACGTGGGGCAAGGGCGTCGAGTCCTATCTGCAGATGCTCTACCAGCGCCTGGTGCTGCTGCACGAGCTGTTGTCCGACCGGGGCTCGCTGTTCTTGCACCTCGCGCCGAACGTCTCACACCTCGCCCGGGTGCTGCTCGACGAGATCTTCGGCGCCGACAACTTCCGCGCCGAGATCATCTGGAAACGCACGAGCTCACACACGAGCACGCACGACTTCGGCCCGGTGCATGACAGCATAATCGCGTTCGCCAAGACTTCAAAGCACATCTGGCATCCAAAGTTCGAGCCATACGACCAGGAGTTTGTTGCACAATACTACCGGTATGATGATGGAGACGGCCGGCTTTACTGGCCCGGAGATATCACCGCTCCCGGTGTGCGCCACGGTAACAGCGGCAAACCTTGGCGCAGCTTCAGCCCCACCACCAAAGGTAGACACTGGGGAGTGCCGCATTCGGACCTCGACGCGTTGAATAAGGCCGGCAAGATCTACTGGCCGAAGCGCGGAAGCGGGTTCCCGATGCTGAAGCGGTACCTAGACGAAGCAAAGGGAATGCCGGTCGGAGATGTGTGGACCGACATAAAGCGGATCAATCAGGTCGCGCACGAACGTCTCGGCTACGACACCCAGAAGCCCGAGGCCCTCCTCGAACGCATCATCGAGTCCTCCTCGGACAAGGACTCGATCGTGCTGGACTGCTTCGCCGGCTCCGGCACCACTCCGGCCGTGGCCGAACGCCTCGGCCGACGCTGGGTCGCGGTCGACATCGGCCGGTTCGCCGTCCACACCACCCGCAAGCGGCTGCTCGACCGCCCGCAGTGCGCCCCCTTCGTGGTCGCCAACCTCGGCCGCTACGAGCGGCAGGTCTGGCAGCGCGACACCACCGGCGAGCAGTTGCGCGCCTACCTCGACTTCGTGGTCGAGCTCTACGGCGGCGAGCCGCTGCACGAGTTCCGTCACCTGCACGGCACCGTCGCCAAGACAGCCGTGCACGTCGGTGCAGTCGACGCTCCGGTCACCCTCGCGGAGATCAAGGAGTCGCTGGACGAGGTGGCCCACGCCGGTTTCGCCCAGCTCGACGTGCTCGGCTGGGAGTTCGAGATGGGCCTGCACGAGCTGGTGCAGGACGAGGCCAGGTTCCGCGGGGTCGCGCTGCGCATCCGACGCATCCCACGCGAGGTGATGGACCCGCGAGTCGTCGCGTCCGGCGAGGTCGTGTTCCACGAGCTGGCCTACCTGGCCGTCGCCACGACACTGGACAAGCGCTCGGTCACGGTGACGTTGACCGACTTCGTGCTGCCCAACCCGGAGCTGGTTCCCGCCACCATCCGCGACAAGATCGCGAGCTGGTCCGACTACGTGGACTACTGGGCCGTGGACTTTGCCTTCGGCGAGGGCGGTGCCGGTGACACGTTCCACAACCAGTGGCAGTCCTATCGCACCCGCGCGAACCGCGGCCTCGAACTGTCCGCGCATCACGACTATGACATAACGGTCACGGACCCACCGGGCCCCCGCAGGATCCTGGTGAAGGTCGTCGACGTGTTCGGCAATGACACCACCAGCGAGGTCGGGGTGACAGTCCGGTGAGCGACCCGTTCGCGGTACCGCGCACCCGGGTGCCCAGCGCCGCACCGCTCGTCGAGGGCATCCGCCGGCACGTCGACGGGTGGCGAACCGCCGGGTATCCCGGTGTGAGCACCACCTCAAGGCGACTGCTGGAGCACTGGTTCCTCGATGAGCACCGCACGCCGGCCGGCGACCCCTTCCGGTACTACTTCGCCCAGCGCGAAGCCGTCGAGACGGTCGTCTACCTGTACGAGGTGGCGAGGTCGCGCACCATCGGGGACCTGGCCGGGCGTTTCGCGACCGAGCCGGTCGCCCTCGACGGCCAGCCCTACCCGCGGTATGTGGTGAAGGCCGCCACCGGGTCAGGGAAGACGAAGGTGATGAGCCTGCTCATCGCATGGTCGTACCTGCACCGCAAGCGGGAGCCCGGCTCCGACCTGGCCACGACCTCGCTGGTGGTGGCCCCGAACCTCATCGTCTACGAGCGGCTGCGCACCGACTTCGAGCACGGTCGGATCTTTCGCGACGATCCCGTTGTCCCCCCGGAGTGGCGCTCCGACTTCGATCTCCAGGTGGCGTTGCGGGACGACCCGCTGCCGTCCGGCGCCGACGGCGTCCTGGCCCTCACCAACGTCCAGGCGTTGTACGAACGCCCGGCTTCGCCGCCGGTCAACCCGGTGGACAGCATCCTCGGTCCTCGGCCCCCCGCCCGTCCGATGTCGCCGGAGCCGATGCTGAACCGGCTCGCTGCGCGGGGCCGGGTGCTCGTCGTCAATGACGAGGCGCACCACCTGCACGATGCGATCCGGCGCGACACCGGTGAGGCGCTCACCATCTGGCGGACCCTGCACCACCTGCACGATCTCGCCGACGGCGGAGTCGCCGTTCAGCTGGACTTCTCGGCGACTCCGCGCAACCAGGAGGGCAGGCTGTTCCCCGACATCGTCGCCGACTACCCGCTGTCCGCCGCGATCACCGACGGCATCGTGAAGCGACCGGTCATCGGCGAGCTGTCCGGGGAGCTGGAGGCTGCCAGCGACGACGCGTCGGTCCGGTACCGGCAGCGGATCGCGGCCGGGGTGGCGAAGTGGCGCGAGTTCCGGGACGCACTGGAGCCGGCCGGCCGCAAGCCACTGCTGTTCGTCATGGCCGAGAACACCGCGGCGGCCGACCAGATCGCCGGCTACCTGGAAACGCTGCCCGACCTCGCGAGCCGGGTGCTCACCATCCACGTCAACATGGGCGGCGCGAACAAGGGCGAGGTCAGCAGGGGGGACCTCGAACAGGCGCGGCGCTGGGCGCGCGAGGTCGACGCCGACGACAACCCCTACGCCGCGATCGTGAGCGTCCTCATGCTGCGGGAAGGCTGGGACGTCCGCAACGTCTCCGTGATCGTTCCGCTCCGCCCGCTGACGGCCAAGGCGCAGATCCTCCCCGAGCAGACCCTCGGCCGCGGGCTGCGGCGCATGACCCCACCCGGCTCCGGCGTCGACGAGCAGGTCGTGGTGATCGAGCATCAGGCCTTCCGGCAGCTCTGGGACACCGCGCTCGACGATGAGGGGCTGGTCGTCGAGCGCCGCAACGCCGACGACGTGCACCCCGAGGCGATCGTCATCACGGTCGAGCCCGAGCGACTGGAGCACGACATCGAGATCCCGCAGCTCAGCCGCGTGCTCAGCCGGGACGCTTCGCGGCTCCGGGACCTCCGGCCCGTCGACGTCCCGGCCCGGCGGGTACCACTGCCGGACGAGCTGCGCAGCGAGGACATCGACTACACCGGGCGTGACCTGCTGACCGGCGAGGTCGTCGACCGCGCAACCTACCCGCTGCCCGTCGCCGACCAGCCCGGGCCGGTGCTTGCATGGTTCGTCAATGAGCTCTCGCGCGAGACCCGGGTCACCGGGCAGTTCGCCGTGCTGGCCCCGCTGGTCCAGGAGTACATCGAGACCAGGTCCTTCGGTGGCCCGGTGGACATCAGCGATCCGCTCGTGCTCCAGGCGTTGCGGGAGCCGGCGGTGCAGGAGACCATCCTCGGTGCACTGCGCCACGCGGTGGACGAACGCACGCTGGTCGGTCAGGCCGCCGATGCGGAGCCCAAACCGCTGCTGCTCTCCCGCACGCGCCCGTTCTTGTGGAGCCGCGAGACGGCGGCGGCGTCCCGATCTATATTCTCTGCCCAGCCATGCGACAGCGGCCTCGAAGTACAGTTCTGCGGCTTTCTCGACAGGTGCACCGACGTATCGGCGTTCGCCAAGCTGGCCCGTGAGGTTCGCTTCTCGCTCGAGTACCGAGCCGAGGGCGGACGGCTGGCCTACTACTACCCGGACTTCGTGGTGCGACTGACGGACGACCAGCATCTCGTCATCGAAACCAAGGGTATTGCCGACCTGGACGTACCGCACAAGGACGAGCGGGCCACCGCCTGGGCTGTGGACGCCACAGTGGCGAGTGGTGTGCGATGGTCATACGTGCGGGTGGACGAGGAGCTGTTCACGCGGCGATCTCCGCAGGTGCGAACCCTGCGCGAGCTCATCGACGTCATCTACGAGTCCCGGCGTCAGGACTATCTGCGACGCCGTCCGGCGCCGAGACAGCGCACCCGCGAGGAAGCATTCGAGCTGATGGATCGAATTCGCGAGAAGACCCGCGGCACGACCGGAGTCGACGAGGAGATCTCGCGGCTGCGGGACGATCCCCGTGGTTGAGCGATATCTGCTCGACACGAGTGTCGTGGTCCGGTGGTATCTGGAACAGGACGGCTATCAGGATGCGCTGGCCGTGCGTTCGGCGTTCGCGGCGGGCCGGATCTACCTGGAGACCGTCGACTTCGTCCGGTTCGAGCTCGGCCACGTACTTCGAAACAAAGGCCTGAACCACGGCAAGCTCGACCGTCGCGACTACATCGCCGCAACCCGGTCCCTCGATGACGCCGGCATCCGCGTGCACGTGACCAATGCCGACGTCCTCGAGCGGGCGGCCGAGCTCGCCGTGGACCGCAACCTGAGGTTCTTCGACGCCCTCCTCGTGGCTTGGTCCCTGGAGCTCGGGATAACGGTGCTGACCAACGACAAGGGCATCTGCAACGCGGTCGCCGGCGTCGCCCGGACCCAGCTGCTGACGGCGATGACCCTGTGAACCTGGACCAGGTAGGTGTCGATGTGCTCGCGGCGATCGAGCGCGAGTTCCGCCACATGACGGCGAGCCTGGACCAGGAACTTGCCGTCGTGTGGCCCGTGCGGGCCGGCGGCGTCGACCGCCCGGTGCTTGCCTCGGTCGGGACCGACCGCCAGGTCAGCGTGTTGCCGGCGCGGGTGTTCGGGTACGCGCTGCGGACCGGGGCGCTCGGCGTCATCCTGGCGCACAACCACTTGTCGAACGCCGGACCGAGCCGCGCGGATGAGGCCGTTACCCGCAGGCTCGTCGCGGCAGGCCACGTCGTCGGGGTGTCCCTGCTCGCACATCTGGTGGTCGAGCCCGGGGCGGTCCACAACCTCGTCGAGACCGAGCATGTCTCATGGTGCGACACCCTCTGGGTTGACGCGGCAGGGTCGGGCGCACCACGCTCGGTATGAAGGCGGACACCGAGAGGACGAGGCAGCACGATGACGCAGACCACCGAGACCTTCAACCCGTGGAGCGTCGTGAACCTGGTGTTCGACCATCTGGCGGAGCGCGGGTTCCACCCGGTGCTCGGCGAGACCGGCGACCCGGCCGCCGCCGCGGCGGACCTCCTCACGGCACTGGGGATCACCCCCGGTCCGGACCACGCGGGTACCTCGTCGCCCGACATCCAGGACAACTTGGCACAGCTGCGGCAGCGCTACCTGCCGGGCGTCGAATAGGCACGTGCGGCGGGAGTCTCACTGAGTCTCACGACGATCTCGGCCTGAAAGGCTCACTCACATGCCTTACAGCTTTCGTCGTCCGTCGGCACCCCATTCGACAATACACCGCGACGGGCCGAACTCGTCATTCCTGCCGTGCTCGTGTTCGTACACCTCCACCGCGGACCCGCGCGAGCCCCGCTCTTTCGCGAGTTGCATCACCTCGTCGTGATCATCGGCTCCGCCGATTGCAACTCGTTACGGGTCGGCGCATCGAGCGCGCCCTCGAACAATCGCGCGGACGTGACAGCTGCTCACCGCCGACACCACCGACGGAGCCGGGTGAGCAGGCCGGGGCGCCGGTAGGGACGCGGGCGCGCGGGCGCATGGTCCACTGCTGCGACACATTGCGGCCAAGACGGTGGCGGCTACGGGCCCAGTAGGGAACAACTGTCGTGGTCATGCGGTCTATAGTAGGATGGGGCCACGAGGGGGCGTCTGGGCTGCTCTGGGCGTCTACAACCGTCTACAGATAGGCGCCGGGTGAACGACATCGGGAGCACACTACGGGCGGCCCGCATGGCTGCTGGGTTGAGCCTGTCCGCCATGGCTCGACGTACTCATTTCAGTAAGCCCTATCTAGGGTTGATTGAGACGGGTAAGCGTCCGGTATCGCCGGAAATCGTCAAAGCTTATGAGGCAATTCTAGGTATGGGAGGTCTAGGTGCCGACATGGATCGTCGAAGCTTCATCGCGGCGACTGCGGCAGTAGCGCTCAGCCCGCGGACAATAGGCGGGGAGCTAGCCGTGAGCGTGGCCGGAAATGACCCTAACCCGCTGGCCACGGTGCAGACCACTTACGAAGTGGACCTAGCGGTTGCGTCGATCGTGGATCGGGGCGCCGTCCGGTCGCTGCGCCGCTGGGTGATCGACGGTGAGCCGATCCTACGGGTCAACGCCGCTGGCATCCTCGCCAAACTGCCTGGTCAGGACTGGTCGGAAACCGTTGTGCAGACACTCGGGCACGACTCCGAACTTCGTGACCGTTACCTGA
>JBBSGM010000071.1:0-20994 GCA_038254065.1 Mycobacteriales bacterium
CCCCTGGCGCCCACCCGCCCTCGCCCCGACCTGAGCCCGAAACCCCGACACCCCCTCACCGCCGAACCATCACGGCGGCCCCGATCATGCCCCGACCAGGGCCGGAACCGGCACCTGAATGTTTACCCATGAGGGTGCCTTCTCTGACCCGAATCCGCAGCGAATTGCGGATTCGGGTCTGACTGCGTTGCCGTGCGCCTCGCCGGGGGCCGTGACAGTGCGTTAATCTGATCGCAGTGGTACGTGGCCCGGCGGGAAAGCCTGCACGCGCGACTGGAGTAGGCGGGATGAGAAGAAGGCGGCGCCACGACGGCCGTTGTGCGGGATCGAGCGTGCGCCGGAAAGGGGTGCTCATGCGCTATGAGGTCTCGGCCGATATCGCCGCGGCCGCGGAGCGCGTCTGGTCGGTGCTCGTGGACGTCGAGCGGATGCCGATGTGGACCTCGTCGATGACACGAGTTGAGCGGCTGGACGGCGGTCCGTTCGGCATGGGTAGCAGGGTCCGCATCAAGCAGCCGCGGCTGCCGGTGGCGGTATGGCGGGTGTGTGAGCTCACGCCGCTGAGTTCGTTTTCGTGGGCGACCACGAGCGGGGGCGTCACCACCTGCGCCGGACACACCTTGGCGGGTGGAGGCAGGGGCGTGCGCGTGACCTTCACCGTTGAGCAGAACGGCCTGCTGGCACCGCTCGTCGGCCTGCTCACGGCTGCGCTGACGCGCCGCTACGTGAATGCGGAGCTCAATGGGCTGAAGCTGCGGTCCGAGAGTCGCCACTTTCGTGACTCGGCCGCCGCGTCCGGTTGACACGATGGAACGCCTGGGGCTCAGCGCCCGTGCTCGGTGCCCACGGCGTCGGCGAGGTGCGCGAAGCCGTCGGCCTGCAGCAGGGCCGTGAGCTCCCGGTTGACCTGCACCGGCCACCGTGCCCCGCCGTAGACGAACCCGGTGTAGGCCTGCACGAGGGAAGCCCCGGCGCGGATCCGCTGGTAGGCGTCCCGGCCGGTCTCGATCCCGCCGGCCGACACGATCGGCATCCCAGGCCCCAGCCGGCCCCGCAGCCGGCGCACCACCGCGAGGGCCGACGCCGCGAGCGGGGCCCCCGACACCCCGCCGGCGCCGATCTCGTCGAGCATCCCGGCGGTCGTGGCGAGGCCTTCGCGTGACGTCGTCGTGTTGGTGGCCACCACGCCGTCGAGACGGAGCCGCAGCGCCAGGTCGGCGACCGCGTCGACGTCCTCGCCTGCGAGATCGCTGGTGATCTTGACGAGCAGCGGCACGTGCCGGCCTGGCACCGCGCGGGCCAGCGCCTCGCGGACCGCCAGGAGGAGCGGCTCCAGCCGGTCAACCTGCTGCAGGTCGCGGAGCCCGAGGGTGTTCGGGGAGCTGACATTGACCACCAGATAGTCGGCGAACGGTGCCAGCAGGTCCGCGCTGCGCACGTAGTCCTCGGCCGCCGCTTCGGGTGCCGCGAGCTTGCTCTTGCCGATGTTCACCCCGATCACCGACCGCTCGCCGCTCGCGCGCATCCGGCGCAGCCGTTCGCCGACGGCCTCGGCCCCTGAGTTGTTGAAGCCCATCCGGTTGACCAGCGCGCGGTCGGCGGTGAGCCGGAACAACCGCGGCCGGGGGTTGCCCGGCTGCGGAAGGGCGGTCACCGTGCCGATCTCGACGAAGTCGAAGCCGAGCCGGGCCAGTGCCCGGACGCCGTGCGCGTCCTTGTCGAACCCGGCGGCGAGCCCGAGCGGGCCGGGGAAGTCGATGCCCCACACCCGGGTGCGCAACACGGTGTCGCCCGGGCCGCGCAGCCGCGCCCACAACCGGCCGAGCACCGCGGGCCCCGCGACGAGGCGGATCAGCCCGAAGCCGAGGGTGTGCGCCAGCTCGGCGGGCACGCGCCGCAGCACCAGCCGGAAGAGCAGGTCGTACATGCGTCACATCTTCGCCGGAGACCTGTGGACGACGTGCGTTCAGGGCCCACCGAACCCGCGCAGCTGCTCGATCATCCGGCGGTCGCGCTTGGTCGGACGGCCCGTACCGCGATCCCGGCGAAAGACTGTGGTGTCGGTTTCGGGCGGCGGCGGGGTGTTGTCGATGTAGCAGCGCACCGCCTCCGGGGCACCGACCCGCTTCTGGATGACCTGCACGACCTCGACGACCCGGGTCAGGTCGTGCACCCGGGCCCGGACGGTGTCCCCGACATGCACCGGCGTGGCTGGTTTGGCCGGCTTGTCGTTGAGCCGGACGTGGCCCCCGCGGCATGCCGCCGCAGCGTCGGCGCGGGTCTTGGTGAGCCGGACCGACCATAGCCAGCGGTCGAGGCGCGTCGTCTCCATCGGTCCACGATCCTAGTTCAGCAGTACGTGAGGAACTCGCCCACCGCCGTACGGAACCGCCTGTAACGCGCGGCCGTCGCGCAGCGCTTGAACGGAGGAGACGCCAGCGGTGTGGCGCCGAGACGACCGGGGGGTCGAGCGGTGCGGCCGGCCCGGATCGGGCCGGCCGCACCGGGTTCCCGCCGGAGCATCGTCCCGCCGGCCCGGTCGTGAACGGTGGTGGCCTCGAGGACGTGGCACTCGCGCCGGGCGCCGCGGTAGTATCTGGGTCATGTCACTGTTCTACCGGTGAGCACCGACAGACCCGGCGGCTCGGTTCGGGCCGCGCAGCGGCACGACGGCGGCGACGCGCGGATCGTCGCGCAGCTCCTCCAGTGAGAGCGGCAGCGGCAGCGTCCAGTTCGGGTACTCGTCTGTCGTCCCGGGCAGGTTGGGCTGGCGGGGCTCGCCGATCAGGTCATAGGGCGACACGAGCGCCAGCCGGCACCGGCTGCGGCCCAGTAGCGCGTGCATCGCGGTGACGACGTCCTGCTCGGGCGCGTCCGGCCCGGCGAGCAGACCCTCCGCGACCAGCAGCTCGACCAGTTCGGCCCGCTCACGCGCGGCTTTGGCCTGCTCGGCCGCAACGTCGTCGAGCAGGCCCAGCTCCGCCCGGGCCCGGACGTGCTCGCCGCGCAGGAACCCCGACGCCGTCGGCAGGTCATGGGTGGACACCGTGGCCACGGCCTGCTCCGGCCACTGATCGGGGGGTAGCAACGGTTCGCCGGGCGCATCACGGTCGCGGGCGAACCAGAGCACCGTCGAACCGAGCATGTTCCGCTCTCGCAGGGCCTGCGTGACCGCCGGCTCCACCGTCCCGAGGTCCTCGCCGACGACGACGGCGTCGGCCCTGGCCGCCTCCAGGGTGAGCACGGCCAGCATCGCCGCCGCGTCGTAGTGCACGTAGGTGCCGCGGTCGGGCGAATCGCCGGGCGGCACCCACCACAGCCGCCACAGCCCGGCGACGTGGTCGATCCGCAGCCCGTCCGCGTGTGCCAGCAGCGCGCGCAGCAGGTCGCGATAGGCGGCGTAGCCGGTCGCGGCGAGCACGTCCGGACGCCACGGCGGCAACCCCCACCCCTGCCCGCGCCGGCTGAACGAGTCCGGGGGAGCACCCACCGTCACGTCGAGGGCGAGCACGTCCTGCAGCGCCCACCCGTCGGCGCCCTCCGGATCACAGCCCACCGCGAGGTCGTGGATCACCCCCAACGCCATCCCGGCCGCCCGCGCCGCCGCCCGCACCCCGGCCAGCTGCACCGCGACCTGCTCCTGCACCCAGGCGTGGAACGCCACCCGCGGGGCCAGCTCCCGGCGCGCCGGCGTCACCCCCGCACCCGCCGGGTGCCGCAGCGGCGACGGCCACTGGCGCCAGCTGGCGCCGTAGCGTTCGGCCAGCGCGCAGAACGTCGCGAACTCCCACAACCCGGCCGGAACGTCCCGCGGTTCCGGACGGCCCTCGGCGCGCCACAGCAGCTCGCACGCCGAGCGCTTCGCCGCCCACACCCGGTCGTGCGCGACGCGGTCGCCGGTGGTCTCGGGGCGCAGTGCGTCGACTTCGGCGCGGGTCGTGGCGTCGGCGCGGGCGTAGGCGTCGAGGTCGGTGACGCGCAGCGCGAGCGGTGTCGCGAACCGGCGGCTCGACGGCGTGTAGGGCGAGGGCTGCACCGGCGGGACCGGGGTGATCGCGTGCAGCGGGTTGAGCAGCACCGCGTCCGCACCGTGCGCGGCGCCGGTCCAGGCGATGAGCTCACGCAGGTCACCGAGGTCGCCGATGCCCCACGAACGCTGCGAGTGCAGCGCGTAGAGCTGCAGCATCCAGCCCCACGAGCGCGGCGGTTCGGCCAGCGCCACTGGCGCCACGACCACGCTGACCTGCTGTGTCCCGGTCTCCAGCTGGTAGTAGCCTGGCGCGAGGCCGGCGGGCAGCTCGGCGTCGACGGTTCGCCGCGCGCCCGCCTCGTCGACGAGTACCCCGCGGCAGGGCAGTGGATGTGACCGGCCCGTGCGCAACGCGATCGTGCCGGGCAGCACGCCCGCCGCCGCGCGCGCACCGGTCCCGGCGAGCGCGCGGCGGCGGCTCTCGGACGTGCCGGCGTCGACGCCGAGCAGCCCGAGCACCCGCACGACCACCTCGGGGTCCACGGTCACCGGCCGCCGTTCGCCGTCGCGGTAGGAGGTTGCGACGCCGTGCGCTGCGGCCAGCTCGACCAGATCGTCCGGTGCACGGCTCACGAGCTCCCCGCTGATCCCTCGCCGGTGACGTTCGCCGCGCTGGCTTCCCCGTTCCCGCCGGCGCGACACCAAAGTACCCAGCCAGGTCACCTGGGCCGGGTCGAGAGGCTGCGGTGCTAACGTCTCGCGGGCGGAAGAACGGAGCACGGTGGACAGGTTGGGCGTGATCGGGCTGAGCCTGGCGGTGCTGGTGATCGTGGGTCTGGTGCTCCTGCTGCGCTCACGGCGGCCCCCAGCAGACACCACGGACACCATCGCCACTGCCGTCGACCTCGATCGTCCGCGGACCGTCGCCGAGCTCGTCGCACAGCGGGGAACGGGCGCTCGGCCCGTGCCGGAGGATGCCCGGGCGCTGGTTTCTGACGAGTTCGCGGAGGACGCAGCGGCCGTCGAGCCGGATCACCCGGACCGTGGCGGCCCGGTGACCGACGGGACCGAGCCTGTCGAGTCGGCGGTGCTCGGTGACGTCCGCCCGTCCGCCCCCGCTGCTGCGGCGCCCACGGTTCCGCCCGTACCGACCGTGCTGAGCCCGCCGTGGAGACGGGTGCGCGACGATCGCCACCCGCCGCCCGCCCCGCGCGGCGAGCAGGCCGTCGCCAATGCGCCGACCACCACGGAACCCGTGCGCCCGGCGGCCCGGGAGGCGGAGCGTGCCGCCGTCGACCTCGCCCTGCTGCGTGTCCTCGGCTTCGCCGACCCCGACCCCCGTCCCAGCGCGGCCCCGATCGTCGCGGCGGCCCGGTCCGGGTTCGAGTTCGCCGACGAGCCCGCGTACCGGGCCGGGGTCGCGTTCCGGGTCACCCGACGCGACGATGCACCCGTCCCGGACGCCGCGGTGACCCTGCTCGACGGCGGTGGCCGGGACGTCGGCAAGGGCATCACCGACGGGAGCGGCCGCGGTGTCGTGGCGTCCCCGGGTGCCGGCGATTATGTCCTGGTGTGCTGCGCCGCCGGCCATCAGCCCCGCGCCGTCGCGTTGACGGTGGGCGCCGAACCGGTCGAGGTCGCGGTGCTGCTGGCCGGCTCGAGCGCCGTCGCGGGGACGGTCCGCGCGGCCGCCGTGCCTCTCGCCGGAGTGGCCGTCACCCTGCTCCAGGACGATGAGGTCGTCGATGTCGCGCAGACCGCGGAGTCCGGCCGCTACCGAATCGGCGACCTGGCGGCCGGCGAGTACACCCTCACCGTCGTGTCGGCGGAACGCGATCCGGTCACGGTGGTCGTGCGCGTTCCCGAGCAGGTTCAGATCTGCCAGGACGTCGATCTGAGGTGCCGGTAAGGATCCTGCTGGAACCGGTGATGGCCGAACGGGTTCGGGCGGAGTTCGCCGGCCTGCTCCAAGCGCGGGACGGGTTGCTGGCGCAGCTCTACTTGACCGGGCGGATGCTGCTGCGCATCAATGCCGGTGACTACCCGGACCTGTCGATCCCATTGCACCGCAATGCCGACCGAGTGATCATCGCGCTCAATCGTCCTCGGTGAGCAAGTGCCGCAGGAACCACTGCGGTGCGGCCAGGAAGCCGCGGGTCAGCCGCACCGGCAGCGCCTGGTCGTAGTCCACCGCGGTGATCTCGCCGTCCTCGGCGATCTCGTAGATCGTGGCGCCAGGCAGCGCGAGCAGGATCGGCGAGTGCGTGGCCACCACGATCTGGCAGCCCTGTCCGGCCAGCTCGGCCAACCGCGCGAGCACCGCCATACAGCCGCGCACCGACAGCGCCGCCTCCGGCTCGTCCAGCAGATACAGTCCGTCCGGCCCGAATCGATGCGTCACCAGGTCCACGAAGGACTCGCCGTGAGAGCGTTCGTGCGGGGAGATCCCGCCGTAGGCGGGCAGCAACGGCGGCGAGCCGGGCTCGGAGTCCAGGCGTTCGATCTCCGAGGCGACGTTGTAGTAGGACTCGGCACGCAGGAAGAAGCCGGTCCGGGGTTTGCGGCCGGTCCGGGACAGCACCAGGTGGTCACCCAGTGGGGATTCGGTGGCTCGGGTGGCGAACCGGAAGTGCTGGCTGCCGCCCTCGGCGTTGAATCCGCACGCGACCGCCAGCGCCTCCACCAGGGTGGACTTGCCGGTGCCGTTCTCCCCGACCAGGAACGTCACCCCCGGCGGCAGCGCCAGACCCTCGGAGCGGGCCAGCCAGGCCACCGCCGGCAGGGTGAACGGGTACCGGCCGGTGTTGGTGTCGGCGGGCAACCGGACGTGCCGCACGAACTGGGGCCCCGTCGTGGTGGGTGTACGGGTCATCGGGTCCTCCCCGCGCCCACCGGTCCAGGGTGTTCGGCGCAGACCAGACCGAGTTTGCTCTGCTCGTGCCAGCCGTGCTCGACCAGCCAGGCCCGCAGCGGCTTCGGTAGGCCCCGGCGGTTTTCGGCCCGCTCGGCCAGCGCGCTGACGAGTATCGGACCCCCACACACCGGGGGTCGCCCGGTCCCCGGCGCTGCCAACTGGCTGCGCTGCCAACCCAGGCTCGCTGCCGCAGCTCGGGCACCGCCACGCCACCACAAAGAGTGTGCCCTGCCCAGCGGGCATCGTCGACCGGATCGCTGGGCAGGGCGCCGAGGTGGTGTCAACCCTCGTCGCACGGTCTGTCGAACTCGCCGTCCTTGGCGCCGAGGACGAAGGCCTCCCACTCGGCCGGGGTGAAGATCAAGCTGGGGCCGTCGGGCTGCGCGGAGCTGCGCATCGCGATGTGACCGCCGACGAAGGCGATCTCCAGGTGGTCGCCCTCGGAGTCTTCGGCCTGGGCGGCGCGCAGCCACTGGGCGCCTGCCAGGTCGAGCGTGCCGCGGACCTCTGCCTTGTCGTCGGCGACCATGGCTGCAAGGTTACGTCAGCTCGGGTCGAGCTCACCGCGCCGGATCCCGTCCAGCAGCGCGGCCCAGCTGGCTCGGCCGACGACGAGGACCGGGCCGGTGCGGTCCTTTGAGTCGCGCACCGCGACGGCGTCCGTCCCGACGGCCACCTCGACGCAGCTCCCCTTGTTCAGAGTATGACTGCTCGTTCGCCATGTGGTGCACCGGCGGCCTGCTGCCGACACCGCCCACCTCCTGTCGTCAAATCAGCTCCTTGACAAGCTGACGCACCAGCGCCTCGGACTCGACGAGGCCGAGCGCCTCGGCGCGCAGATGATCGAATTTCATGTTATACCGGTTGATCTCCGGCTTGCTCTCGAGGTAGACCGCCCCGTCGCTGTGCTCTACGTACACCACGTCGTCGTCCAGCTGGTCGGGGAAGCCGATCACGATGAACGAGCCGCCGAGGCCGGGATGCACACCCACCGAGCTCGGCAGCACCTGCAGGTGCACGTTCGGCCGGGTGATCATCGAGAGCACCTGCTCGTACTGTTCCCGACGCAGGGACGCGTCGCCCACCGGTCGGCGCAACGCATGCTCCTCGACGACTACCCAGAACTGCAGCGGGTTGACGGCGGTGAGCCTGGCCTGCCGCGTTATCCGCAGCGTGACGACTCGCTCGACTTCCTCGGCAGAAACAACAATGCTGCTGGCGCGGGTGACCGCGCGGGCGTAGTCGGACGTCTGCAGTAGGCCGGGCACGACGTCAGCCTCGTAGTCGCGCAGGCTCTCCGCCTCCGCCTCCAGCCCGACATAGGTCTCGAACCAGTCCGGGAGCGCGTCGCCATGGGCGTGCCACCAGCCCTTCTGCTGCGACTGCTTGGCCAGCGTGAGCAGCGCCTCGGACTGCTCCGCCGAGGCCCCGTAGAGCTCCAGCAGCGCCCGGACCTCCAGGCTCCGCACCGGCACCCGGCCGGTCTCGATCTTGGACATCTTGGCCTGCGAGCACTCGATGTGCCGGGCGGCGTTGTAGGTGGTCAGGTCGTTCGCCTCGCGCAGCCGGCGCAGCTCGCGGCCGAGCCGGCGGCGACGCACCGTCGGGCTGTAGCCCAGCCCGGGCTCACCTGGACCGGCAGGGGCGATGTCCGGGTCGTCGTCGGTCATCCACTGCTCCCTTCATGAGCACTTCATCAACATCACTTGACTTAAGAATATTTCTCAGTACTCTCACACTACCTGATGCTGGTGTAGGATCGTACCCCCCTCGATCCACAGCCTCGGACGCCACACCGGTGGTGGGCCCGCACCCGCGTATGCGGGCCCACCACCATCCAGGGGGCCGAGGCTCATAACCGGAAGGACAGGCGGTCATGCTGGTGCTCATCTCCGTGCTCGCCGGCCTGGTCGCGGTGCTCGTGCTGCTCCGGCTCACCGAGCTGGGTGCCGACCGGATCGTCGAGCGGCGCTTCACCCGCGAGCGGCAGGCCCGATCCGTCGCTCAGGACGTGCGGCGGATGGCCGCCGAGGTCAACCACCAGTGGGCGCGAGAGCTGACCGTCGCGGTGCGGGACCGGTGAGCCGGCCGTGGACCGGACGCTCGCTGCGGTGCTGGTACGAGCGGTCCACGAGCGGCTTGCGCTCATCGAGGAGATCGCCGACCGCGGGGACGACGAGAGCGTCGTCCGCCTCGCCAGACAGGAATTGCCTCGGGTGGTGGGCACCCTGGCCACGATCCTGCGTGAGCACGAACCCGACGGTGCCGGCCGCTGCACGCGGTGCGGAGGCCGCTGGCACCGCAGGTCGCACCCGTGCCCGGTCTGGCGTAGCCAGCTTCTGGTCGACGAGGACCCCCCGGGGCGGCGTGGTCGATAGCGCAGAGACGCAGCCCGGAGATACCTGCTCGCCCGGCGAAGTGACCGCTGGTGACTGCCGCCTTGTTCGTCATAGGTGCCCCCGCTACCGAGCGATAGGTTCCCGGAAGCGGGCGGGAGTGGGTGGGCATGGCGCTGCGGGTCGAGGGCCGGCTGGACGGGGCGGGCGGGATCGAGCTGTTCTGGCAGGGGTGGTCGCCCGGCCCCGACATGGCCGCCGGGGTACTGCTGATCTGTCACGGCCTCGGTGAGCACTCCGCCCGTTACGGCAGCGTGGTGGACGCGTTGGCGCCCGACGGTTGGGCGGTCTACGGCCTCGACCACCGCGCACGGTCGTTCGGGCGGTCGGCGCACCCACGTCGACCGCTACGCAGACCTCCTCGACGACTTCGAGACGTTCCGCTGGCACGTCGCCGCCCGGCACGAGGGTGTGGCGGTGTTCCTGCTCGGGCACAGCCTGGGCGGTCAGATCGCGCTGGCCTACGCCCTGGACCACCCCGAAGCCTTGGGCGGCCTGGTGCTGTCCGCGCCCACGCTGGCCAGTGCCGCCGTGCCGAAGGCAGCCGTGCCGGTGTTGCGGCTGCTGGAGGATCGCACCCACCCTGCGGCCCACCGGCATCGACGATACGAAGATCAGCAAGGATCCGGCCGTGGTCGCGGACTACCGAGCCGACCCGCTCGTCCACCACGGCAACCCGACGCTCGGGTTGGCGTCGGCGCTGTACACGCAGTTCGAGGTGCTGCCCGAGCGGGCCAGGGCGCTGCGGCTGCCGCTGCTGCTCCAGCACGGCACCGCCGACGCCCTCAGCGACCCGGCCGGCAGCAGGCTGCTCGAGACGACCAACGGCTCGCCCGATTCCACCGTGTGCTGGTACGACGGCCTGTGGCACGAGATCTACCACGAGCCGGAGCGCGAGCGCCCGCTGGCCGACCTGCGGGAGTGGCTGGCCGCGCACCGCTGATTTGCCGAAGCGTTGAGGGTTACCGGTGATTATCGCTACGAGAACAGCTCCATCCGGGACCGACCCGCGGACGGCCAGAACCTAGACAGGTCGCTTCTTGTAGGGCTGTGGTTCGATCGGCTGAACGGGAACCAGACCAGTCGGACCTCGCCAGCAGTGATCACCACAGATCGTCGTAGATCGCGTCCGGCGCGCGCGGGTTGCCCGGCGGCGAGTTGCGGTGCGCGTCCGTTGCGGCTGTGATCAACCTTTGAGGGACATGAGCCGCACCAGTGCGGCTCATGTCCCTCTCGTGCTGATCACGAATTTGTGGCGGACCAGCTGATCACGAACTCTCCGGGGCAGGCGTGCGCTGATCCGGTGTTCGTGGGCTGCGCCAGAGCGCGACCTGCTGGGAGGGCCGACGTCACGCCGAGAGTGTCGCCCGACCCATGTCGAAGGCCAACTTGTCGACGATCACGGTCAGCAGCGGTCGTCGCGGCAGCCCGAGGGCGCGCAGCTCGTCGGCCATCGGATGCCCCCGGCCGAGCACCAGCCGGACCCCGCCGAACCCGATCCGCGTCCCACGCGCCCGTCCCCGTACCCTGCTGACCAGCACGGACCCGTCGCATGGGGCGAGTACGGTGAGCGCGGCGGGTACCGCGCCCGGTAGTCGTCCGGGCAGCGTGCAGAGCGCCACGCTGAGTACGTGCCGGTCGTCCTCGGCGAGCCGGCACGTGGCATGCCGGCCGCTGATCTCGAGCTCGGCGCGGGCCGGCCACTTCGGGAGCCCCCACAACGCGCGGCCCGCCTCCATGGTGAACGGCTGGGTCACCGGCAGCTGGTGGACGTAGGTTCCGAGGCGGCCGCGGTGCCGGGCGAGCAGTGCGACGCCGACCTCGTCGTAGTCACCGAGGTCGCTGACGTGATAGTCGACGAACATCAGGAACAGCGGGGTCCGGCCGGCTACCGAGACCAGGTCCAGTCCGGTGCCCGCGACCAGCCGCTGGGCCCCTGCGGTGGCGACCAGGTATGCGGCGCATGCCGCCGAGGCGTCGGTGATCCGGACCGGGAAGTCGATCCGCCGCCCCTGGATCTTCCGGCTGCCGTCGTCGTTCAGGGTCGCCACACCTGACATCGTGGCAGACGTGACCCGAACGATCGCCGACGTCCTGGCCGACGCGCGCGCCCGGTTGGCCCGGCTCGACCCGCAACGGGCCGCCGCACTGGGTGAGCGGGGCGCCGTTCTCGTCGACACCCGCCCGCAGTGGCAACGCGCCGCCGAGGGGGCGATCCCCGGCGCCCTGCTGATCGAGCGCAACCACCTGGAGTGGCGGCTCGACCCGGCGTCGGAGGCGAAGATCCCGCAGGCCACCGATCACGAGGTGACCTGGATCGTGTTCTGCTCGCAGGGCTACAGCTCCAGCCTGGCCGCCGCGTCGCTGCACGACATCGGCCTGCGCAACGCCACCGACCTCGTCGGCGGGTTCCAGGCGTGGAAGGCCGCGGGCCTGCCCGTCAGCTGAACGCCCCGATGCCGGTGATGTCCCGGCCGACGATCAGCGTCTGCATGGTCTCGGTGCCCTCGAAGGTGTGGATCGACTCGATGTCGGCCCAGTGCCGGACGACGTGGTTCTCGAGCAGGATCCCGTTGCCGCCCAACAGGTCCCGCGCGCAGGAGAGGATTTTCCGGGCAGTGCGGGTGTTGTTCATCTTGGCCAGCCCGGCGACGGTGGATGACAGCCGCCCGGCGTCGGCCAGCCGGCCGATCTGCATGCAGTGGAGCTGCATCCCGGTGAGGTCGGCGAGCATGTGGACCAGCCGTTGCTGGACGATCTGGAACGACGCCAGCGGCTTGCCGAACTGGGTGCGCACCAGCGCATAGCGCAGCGCGGCGTCGTAGCCGGCCGTCGCGTGCCCGAGCGCCATCCAGGCGCAGATCGCGCGCGTGTTGGCCAGCACCCGGCCGGTGTCCTTGAACGACCTCGCGTTCACCAGCCGGTTCTCGTCCGGCACCCGCACGCCGTCCAGCGTGATGTCGGCCTGCCACACCGAGCGCAACGACACCTTGCCCGCGATGACCGACGCGCGGTACCCGTCGGCCGGGGTCTCCACGACGAACCCGAGCACCTCACCGGAACCGGTGTCGCGGGCCCAGACGATGACCAGCTGGGCGATGGTGGCGTTGCCGATCCAGCGCTTGACGCCGTCGAGCACCCAGGAGCCCCCGTCTCGCCGCGCGGTGGTCTCCAGCGCGATCGAGTCGGAGCCGTGGTCGGGCTCGGTGAGCGCGAACGCGCCGATCCGCTCCATCGAGGCCATCGACGGCAACCAGCGTTGCTTCTGCTCGTCCGAACCACACATCGCGATCGACTGCATTGCCAGCCCCGCGTGCACGCCGAGGAAGGTGCCCAGGCTCCCGTCCCCGCGGTGCAGCTCCATGTGCACCAGGCCGCACGCCATCGGACTCATCCCGGCGCACCCATGACCGTCGATGTCCTCACCGACGATGCCGAGCTCGGGCAGCCGCCGGAACAGGTGCCAGGGCAGGTCGGCGTGCTCCCAGTAGTCGCCGATGTCGGGCAGCACCTCGTCGTCGACGAACGCGCGGACCGCGATGAAACGCTCCCACTGCTCGGGGGTGAACTGCTCGCGCACCGAGAAGAAATCCGTGCCCAGCGCCTCACCCAGATGCTCGTACTGCGTCATCATCGACTCCCGTTGCTCGCCGTCGGACGATCTTGACACTCCCGACGGGGGCACACCCGCCGGGGCGGCCACGTATCAGACCCGCGGAACATGACTCCTTGGGCCGACACCGCAGTACGAGAGGAGACATCATGTCCGCGTTCGATCTGCTCCGGCTACTGGCTCGGCTGAACCCGCAGCTGGAGGACGCCCTGCACCCGCACCTGCCGCTGGTCGCGGTCGCGGCCGGCCGAGCCGACCTGGTGGCGCTCAACCCGCAGCCACTTCCGCCCCTGGAGCTGCTGCGGGTGGCCGTCGCGCAGACCGCCCGTTCGGTGGCCGACACCGCCATCGCGGTGCAGGCCGGCGGCCGGCAGGTGGGCCCGTTCCTGGCGCAGATCGCCGACGAGTGGTGCGGAACGACTCCCGGCACCATCCCGTGGCCGCGCCGGTGGCCCCGGCCCGGGCCGCCCGACCCGGGACCGCTCGGACCAGAGATCGACCGGCTGGCCCCCGCGGTACAGGTGCAGGCGGCACTCGTCTTCCGTCTGTACGCCGAAGCGGCGGCAGGCGACGAGGAGCTGGCCGGCGCGTTCGGTGCGCTGGCCGATCGTCTCGAGCAGGCCGCCACCCCGTCCGGATCGACCTGACCGCACGGGTATCGACACGGCACCAGCCCATGCACTGGCTCCAGGTCGACGATCTACGCCACGCCGCCGCGCATCAGCAGCTCGTCGATCGCCCGCTGGATCCGCTTGATCGAGACCGGATACCGGGTCCGCTGCGGGTGCGCGTACAGGCTCACCCGCAGCTCCTCGATCATCCATCCGATCTCGCGCAGTTCGGGCGACGGCTCGACGCCGGCTGGCAGCGCGGCGAGCTCGGCGTCGTACTCGTCGGCGACGACCTGGACCTGCGCGGTCCATTGCGCGTCGCGGGCCGGGTCGACGCGCAGCTTGTCGATCCGCCGCTCGATCGCCTCCAGGTAGCGGGCCACGTCGCCCAGCCGGGACGCGCCCGTGGCGGTCGCGAAGCCCGGCCCGACCAGCGCGTCGAGTTGGGCACAGAGGTCGGCGGCCCCGGCGCGCAGCACCGGTGCGGTGAGCTCGCCGAGCTGGGCCTGCACCCGGTGCCAGCCGGTCAGGACCGTGCGCACGGCGTGCAGGACCTCCAGTGTCATGGGTCCGAGCCGGGTCGCGAACAGCACGCGCAGCCGGCTGTACCCGGCCTCGTCCCACACCGGGCCGCCGGCCCGGGCGATCAGCGCGTCGGCCGCGGCGGTCACGCAGTCGTCGAGCAGCGCCCCGACGCCGCCGTGCGGGTTGCGCGACAGGGCGAGCCTGGCCGCGTTGTCCAGCCCGCGCTGCACCTGCCTGGCCGGTGACGGGGTCGCCAACAGCAGCAGCCTGCGCAGGCCCCGCCGGTGCGCCGGGTCGCGCTCGACGGCGGTCGGGAACACCGCGACGTCGACCGTGTCCCCGCGGTCGACCAGCCCCGGGTAACCGGTGAGGACGTGACTGCCACGGCGGATGTGGTGCTCACGGGGGAGCCCTCCGAATGACCACGTGGTCAGTCCGCGGCGCTCGATGTCGCTGCCGGCGGCGGCGAGCTCGGTCCGCACCCTCGGTGCCAGCTCGCGGCGCAGCGCGTTCAGGTCGGTACCGCGGGTGACCTCCCGGCCGCCTCCGTCGACGACCCGGAAGGTCACGGTGAGGTGCTCGGGCAGCCGGTCGAGCTCCCACGCCGCGCGCGGGATGTCGACGCCGCGCATCCGGCCGAGCTCGCGCTCCAGGCCGTCGAGCAGCGGTTCGTCGGGCGGGTGGGAATCGACGCTGCGCAGCCGGGCCAGCACCGCACGGGCGTGGTCGGGTGCCGGGGCGAACTGCCGGCGCAGCGCCTTGGGCAGCGTCTTGATCAGGGCCGTGACGAGCTCCTCGCGCAGCCCGGGCACCTGCCAGGTGAACGGCGTGGGGTCGACCTGGTGCAGCGCCGCCACCGGCACGTCGACGGTGACGCCGTCGGTGTCGTGCCCCGGCTCGAATGCGTAGGACAGCGGCAGCCGCAGGCCACCGGCGTCGACGTGATCGGGGTAGGCGCCGCGGTCCACAACCTGCGCAGCAGCCGTGACCAGCAGCTCGGGGGTGAAGTCGAGGAGAGCCGGCTCGCGTTGCGCCGCTCGCTTCCACCAGGAGTCGAACTTCTGTCCGGACATCACGTCGGGCGGGATCCGCTGCTCGTAGAACGCGACCAGGGTCTCGGCGTCGACCACCAGATCGCGCCTCCTGGCCCGGTGCTCGAGCTCCTCGGCATCGTCGAGCAGCTCCCGGTTCGTGTGGAAGAACCGGTGCCCGGTGTCCCAGTCGCCCTCGACGAGGGCATGGCGGATGAACAGCTCGCGGGACGTCTCCGGGTCGATGCGTCCGAAGTCGACGGTGCGGTTGGTGACGACCGGGATGCCGTGCAGGGTGACCCGCTCGGCGGCGACGGCGGCAGCGCGCTTGCGGGACCAGTGCGGCTCCGAGTAGCTGCGCTTGACCAGGTGCCCGGCCAGCGGCTCGATCCACTCCGGCTGGATCTTCGCGACGGTGCGGGCCCACAGCCGCGAGGTCTCGACCAGTTCGGCGGCCATCACCCAGCGTGGCGGCTTCTTCGCCAGCGGCGAACCAGGGAAGATCATGAACTTGGCGCCGCGGGCGCCGAGGTACTCCCGGGTCTGCGCCTCGCGCAGGCCCACCTGGGACAGCAGCCCGGCGAGCACCGCGGTGTGCACCCGATCGGGGTCGGCGAGGGCGTCATTGCCGCCCTCGACCGCCATCCCCGCGCTGCGGGCGGCCGAGCGGAGCTGCGCGTGCAGGTCCTGCCACTCCCGGATGCGCAGGAAGTGCAGGAACTCGTCGCGGCACAGCCGGCGGAGCTGGTTGCCGGACAACGCCTCCCGCTGCTCCCGCAGGTAGTTCCACAGGTTGCGGAAGGCGAGGAAGTCCGAGCCGTCCTGGGTGAACCGGGCGTGTTTCTCGTCGGCGGACTGGCGTTGCTCGGTGGGCCGCTCGCGTGGGTCCTGCACCGACAGTGCGGCGGCGATGACGAGCACGTCGCGCAGGCAGCCGGTGCGGTTCGCCTCGACGAGCATCCGGCCCAGCCGCGGGTCGACGGGCAACCGGGCGAGCGCGTGCCCGACCGCGGTGAGCCTGCGCTCCCCGATCTGCACGGCACCCAGTTCGTGCAGCAGTGCGAGACCGTCCCCGACCGCGCGAGGATCCGGCGGCTCGACGAACGGGAACTCGGAGACCTCCCCGAGGTCCAGCGCGATCATCTTCAGCACGACCGACGCGAGACTGGTGCGCAGGATCTCCGGTTCGGTGAATTCGGGGCGGGCGTCGAAGTCGTCCGCGCTGTAGAGCCGGATGCAGATGCCGTCGCTCGTCCGGCCGCAGCGCCCGGCCCGCTGGTTCGCGCTCGCCCGGGAGATCTTCTCGATCGGCAACCGTTGCACCTTGAGCCGCCGGGAGTACCGGGAGATCCGCGCGTTGCCGGGGTCGACCACACAGGTGATGCCCGGCACGGTCAGCGACGTCTCGGCGACGTTGGTGGCGAGCACGACGCGACGCCCGGAGTGGGGCTGGAAGACGCGCTGCTGCTCGGCGGTGGACAGTCGGGCGTAGAGCGGGACGATCTCGGTGTTCCGGAGGTCGCGCTTCGCAAGCGCGTCGGCGGTGTCGCGGATCTCCCGCTCGCCCGGGAGGAACACCAGGATGTCCCCCCCGCCGTGGTCCCTGCTTTCGCGCTGCAGTTCGGACACGGCGTCGCCGATGGCGTCGAGCTGGTCGCGGTCCGGGTCGGTGTCCGGGTTCTCCGGGTCCACGATCGGTCGGTAGCGGATCTCCACCGGGTAGGTCCGCCCGGACACCTCGACGATCGGCGCGGGTCCCTCGGATGTGCCGAAGTGGTGCGCGAACCGCTCCGGGTCGATCGTCGCCGAGGTGATGATTACCTTGAGATCGGGGCGTCTCGGGAGCAGCTGCGTCAGGTAGCCCAGGATGAAGTCGATGTTGAGGCTGCGTTCGTGCGCCTCGTCGATGATCAACGTGTCGTACTGGCGCAGCATCCGGTCACCGACCAGCTCGGCCAGCAGGATGCCGTCGGTCATCAGCTTGACCAGCGTGTGCTCGCCGACCTGGTCGGTGAACCGCACCTTCCAGCCGACGACGTCCCCCACCTCGGTGCCGAGCTCCTCGGCGATGCGGGCGGCGATGGTGCGGGCGGCCAGCCGGCGCGGCTGGGTGTGCCCGATCATGGCGTGCACCCCGCGGCCCAGCTCCAGGCAGATCTTGGGGATCTGGGTGGTCTTCCCGGACCCGGTCTCGCCGGCGACGATCACCACCTGGTGGTCGCGGATCGCGGCCGCGATGTCTGCCCGCCGCGCACTGACCGGCAACGTCGGTGGATAGGAGATGCGCGGTACGGCGGCGGCGCGGACGGAATCGGCGCCGCCCTGGGAAGCCACGCCGTCGGCGGCGGGGGGGTTGCCCGATGGCGTGGCGGGCTGGGGGTCGGAAGGTGACACACCGCGGTTCGGTCGGCCGGACCGGCCGCGCGAGCCGCGTCGACGCCGGCGGGGGCGGTCGGTCCGGCCACCGTCGGTCGACCCGGAGGCGGCCGGTTCGGCGGTGGTGGGCCGGCCCACGGTCGACCCGGAGGCGGCCGGTTCGGCGGTGGTGGGCCGGGCCACGGTCGACGGGGTACCGGCCCGGTCCGGACGACCGGCTGTGCCGTCGGCGGGGGACGTGGCGTCGGGTGTCGGGCGCGCGGTGGCTCCAGCCGCGGAGGAGGACATCGTTCGTGCAGTCTGCCTGGTCGGATCCCTCAGGCGGAGCGCAGGGTGGGTGGAGTCTCGTCCGCAGCCGGCGCGTCGGCAGCCGGATGCTCGACGAGCGCCAGCACCCGGTTGGCCAGGAAACGCGCGGTGCGGACCGTGGTCCCGCCGCGGGTCACCTCGCTGACCTCGATCACCCCGCGACCGTGGGTCACATCGACCCGCCGGCCGGCACGGGTCGCCGTGACGTCGTAGGTCCGAGTGGTGCCGCTGCCCGCGTCGATCACGATCTCAACCCGGTCACCCTTCATGGCTGTCCGTCCTCGCGGTAGGAAAGGTGGGGTCCGAACCGGGCGCCGGTCGCCTCTCGGCGCACAGGCCGCTCGCGGCGGCGGTTCTCAGATGGGACCCGGGGACACGGGTCGCCCGACTCGGACAGTGGGTACAACCGGCGGCCGCCGCGGAGTATTCCCGAACCTCCGATGGTGATCGCCGGAAGTGTGCACCGGTGGTCGTGGCGAGGACCGTGAGCGCACACTCCCGGCGATCACAGGGCCGCGAGCACGCGGTCGGTGAACTGGGGCCACCTCTCGACGGCCCAGGGGGCGAAGTCGCGGTCGGTCAGGACCACGCACGCCGCCCCCGCAGCGGGGTCCACCCACAGGAACGTGCCCGACTGCCCGAAGTGCCCGAACGTCGACGGCGAGCTCGTCGTGCCCGTCCAGTGCGGCGACTTGCCGTCGCGCAGCTCGAAGCCCAGGCCCCAGTCGTTCGGCCGCTGCCTGCCGTAGCCGGGCAGCACTCCGTCGAGCCCTGGGAACGCGACCTGGCGGGCCGCCTCGGCCAGGGTCTGGCGCGCCACCAGCGTGGGGCGCTGCAGCTCGGCGGCGAACCGGGCGAGATCCGCGGCGGTCGACCCGGCGCCGGCGCCAGGGGAGCCCGCCAGCCGGGTCGCGGCCAACCCGAGCGGCGCGCACACGGCCTCGTGCAGGTAGTCGGCGAACGTGATCCCGCAGGCCTGCGCGATCGTCGCGCCGAGCACCACGAACCCGGCGTTGGAGTAGATCCGCCGGGTCGCGGGCCGGGCCTGCACGGCGTCGGAGTCGAACGCCAGCCCGGACGCGTGCGCGGCCAGGTGCCGCAGCGTCGAGCCGGCCGGCCCGGCGGGCTGGTCCCAGTCGACGGCGCCCTCCTCGACGGCGACCAGCACGGCGTAGGCGGTGAGCAGCTTGGTCACCGATGCGAGCCGGAACGGCCGGTCCTGCTCGCCTGCGGCGGCGAGCACCGTCCCGTCGGCGCCAACCACGGCGGCTGCGACGTGGTCCACCGGCCAGTCGAGGACCTCCGAGACCGCCGTGTCGAGCGGGTGCGCATCCATCCGGCCATCCTTCCGGGCCGGCACCGGAATACTCACCGGGGTGGCGGAGATCAGGATCGGCACGTCGGGCTGGCGCTACCCGCCGTGGCGCGGGACGTTCTACCCGCCGGGGCTGGTGCAGCGTCGCGAGTTGGAGCACCTCTCCCGCGCGGTGCGCACGATCGAGATCAACGGCTCGTTCTACTCGCTGCAGCGCCCCGAGAGCTACCAGGCGTGGACGCAGCAGACCCCGGACGACTTCGTCTTCGCCGTCAAGGGCGGCCGATTCATCACCCATCTGAAGCAGCTGCGCGACGTCGAGGTCCCGCTGGCCAACTTCCTGGCCTCCGGACTGCTGGCGCTGGGCCGCAAGCTCGGCCCGCTGCTGTGGCAGCTGCCGCCGCGGCTGCGCTTCGACGCCGACCGCATCGAGGCCTTCCTGCGCCTGCTGCCGCACTCCACGGCGGCTGCCGCCGACCTCGCGGCCGGGCACGACGCTCGCCTCGACGGCCGGGCGTTCACCAGCACGGACGTCGACCGTCCGTTGCGGCACGCGCTCGAGGTGCGCCATCCCAGCTTCGTCGATGCAGGTTTCGTCGAGCTGCTGCGCCGCCACGACGTCGCCCTCGTGGTGGCCGACACGGCGGGGACCTGGCCCTACCTCGACGACGTCACCGCCGGCTTCGTGTACGTCCGGCTGCACGGCGACGCCGAGCTCTACACCAGCGGCTACACCCCTGCGGCACTCGACGGGTGGGCCGTGCGGATCCGTGACTGGCGGGCCGGGTTTGCGTCGGCCTCCGAGCACACGGCCGGGGTGCCCGCGTCGTTCGCACCACGGGGGCGGGACGTGTTCGTCTACTTCGACAACGACGTGAAGGTGCACGCCCCCTACGACGCGATCGCGCTCGCACAGCGCCTCGGCTGTGGGCCCGTCCTACGGGATTGACCGCTGAAACCCCGGGGTACTGCCGGGGTGTGGACCCGGAGCTGACCGATGACTCGGAGCTGACCGACCCCGCCGACGAGCGGCAGCGCCACGACCTCGCCGCGCGGATCGCGGAGCTCGCGGCGGCGGACGGGGTGCGGATCGCCGTCGCCGAGTCACTCACCGGCGGCCTGATCGCCTGTGCGCTGGCCGCCTCGCCCGGGGCGGGCCAGTGGTTCCGGGGCTCGGTCGTCGCCTACGACTCGGACGTCAAGCACGACGTGCTCGGGGTGCCGCCGGGGCCGGTGGTCAGCGCGACCGCCGCCAGTGCGATGGCCGTGGCGTGCGGCAGCTGCTCGACGCCGATCTCGCCGTCGGGGTCACCGGGGCGGGCGGGCCCGACCCACAGGACGGCCGCGGACCGGGGACGGTGTTCCTCGCCGTCGACGGCCGCGGCACGCACCGCGTCGTCCGGCTGCAACTCCCGGACCGCGATCCGGGGACGGTGACCGTGACGACGGCGGGCGCGGCGTTGCGGTTGCTGGTCGAGAGCCTGACGGGGTCGACGGGTGAGGCCGCGGCAGCCTGGCCACCGTAGGTCTCGGTGCCCGCCCGCCGATCGCGGTGACGGCCCAGGACGTGCACCAGCCGTTGCAGTGGAACACCGGCAGCGTCATAGGTAGACGCTGTCGGGGGTGCGCGGAGTGCACCACCTCGCCGAAGGAGTCGCACGGCGACGACGGTGACCACCGCCCGTGAGCACGGCCCGCTCGTCGCCGAGCCCGGTCCCGGTGTCCGTCCGCCGATCCATGATCAGCGTGTCGGGGACGTGTTGGGGCACCCGTGGGGGCCACGCCCCCCCCAGGGGGTTACATGCACTGGTCGGGCCGGCCCACCCCCCGCACGCCCACCGCCGGAATGATCATGTAACACCCGGGGGGGGGGGGGCCCCCGCGGGGGGCGCCCCCCCGACCCCGACACGCTGATCATGGATCGGCGGACGGAC
>JBBSGM010000072.1:0-20730 GCA_038254065.1 Mycobacteriales bacterium
AACAACAGGCTCAAAGGCTTCCGCGCGGTGGCCATGCGCACCGACAAGCGCGAGTTCGTCTTCCGCGGCACCGTCGACGTCGCCTCCATCAAGATCTGGCTCCGCACCCCAACCAAGGAAGATCCACCAGACACGCCCTAATCCGGTGGCTCCGGGTTCGGGTCTCTCACTCAGGGGGCAACGAGCCCTGTGCGACCTCCGCCGGTGCTCCCGCGCTCTCGGCCGTGCAGGAGGGATGTCCGTGGCTGGCACGGGCGTCAGCCGTTCGATGCTGCCGGTGGTGTGGCCGAGGTCGTCGTGGTAGGGGCTGTCGTGCCGGTAGCGGTGGCCTGGCTGCTGGTCGGGTTCGTGGTCGTGGTACTCGCAGCCGAGGTGGAGGTAGGGGACGTCGTTGTGGTCACCGGGGTGGTGGTCACCGGAGTGGTGGTCACCGGGGTCGTGGCCGGCGGGGTCGTGGCCGGCGGGCCCGTGGTCGCCGAGGTCGGGGGTGTGCTGGTCGTGGGGTTCGGAGCGCCCGAGGCTGTTGTCGACGGCGCCTGCGCCCCGCCTGCCGGATCGCCGGCCGCCGGCGCGGGCCCGGCGGCCGCTGCCACCGGTGCGGGCGCGGCCGCATCGGCGGCCGGCCCGGGAACGACCGGGGCCTGCACCGGGGCGGGCCCGGGCACCTCGGTCGGTGGGGGTGGCGGGGAGGCCGGGACCGGGCCGGGCGCCGAGGGCAGAATTGCAACCCCACCGGCGTAGGCCTGCGCCCAGCGGGAGACCAGGGCGGCGTAGGCATCGGAGTGGTTGTAGCGCAGCAACGCCGCCCACTGGCCCGCGGCCGTCGACAGGTCACCGCCGCCCGCGCAGAGGAAAGCGGCCCGCGGTGAGCGCCGCGTCGTAGACGTTGTGCGGTGAGGCGATGCCGTCGCCGTTGCCGTCGAGGGCGTAGACCCGCCACGTCGAGGGGATGAACTGCATCGGGCCGACCGCCCGGTCGTAGGTCGGGTCGCCGTCCAGCGCGCCGCCGTCGGTGTCGCGGATCAGCGCCATACCGGGGCTACCGTCCAGGCGCGGGCCGAGGATGGGGCCGCGGGTGGTGCCCGCCGCATCCACCCGGCCGCCCGCCGCGTGCCCGGACTCGACCCGGCCGATCCCGGCCAGCAGGGTCCAGGGCACCCGGCACGACGGCGCCTGCACCGCCATGAGGTGTTCGGCGTTGCGGTACGCGGCGAGCACGACGCCGGGGACGCCGGTTCCGTTCGGAGCGGCCGGGTCGGCGGGGGCAGCGGCCGCGGCAGGCACCGCGGCGGCCGAGCCTGCAGCGGCCGGACCCGCGCCAGCCGGACCACCGGCAGTCGATGCGGCGTCGGTGGTGACGGCGGCCGGGGAGATCGTGGCCGGTTCGGTCGGGAGCGCCGGGTCCACGAACGCGCAATGGGCTGGGACGCCACGAAGACGCCGCCCGCCGCACCCTGCCCCGAATCGCCGTGCATCCCGGTTGTCAGCATGATCACGGCGAGCACGCCGGTCGTCCGCAACGCCCACGACATCCATTCGGTCCGGCCCATTCGTGTCACCGCTCCAGCCCGACGCGACGATGCTCGGCACGGACCCATCGATGATCCGTCGGACCCCGAGGCGGGTGCCCGTCACCGGAGGCTCGGTTCGGCAGCACCGAGCGTTAGCGAACGGTGCGTGAACACCTCGCGCCTATGCGGCCGCCACCAGCCACGGCTCCCACGCCGGCAACGGTTCCACCGCCAGCACCAGCACCCCGGCGGCCGACCGGCCGGGCGCGGTGGGCGGGACCCTCAGCGTCCAGCCGAGCTCCTCGACGAGCCGGTCGGCCTTGCGCGAGTTGCAGGTACGGCACGCCGCGACACAGTTGTCCCAGCTGTGCGCACCCCCACGGCTGCGCGGCACCACATGGTCGATGGTGTCGGCACGCTTGGCGCAGTAGGCGCAGCGTCGGCCGTCGCGGCGCAGCACGCCCGCCCTGGTCATCGGGACCGCCCGGCGGTAGGGCACCCGTACGTAACGGGACAGCCGCATCACCGACGGCGCGGGAATGGACAGGCTCTCGGAGCGGAACGCCGCACCCTCCAGCGCGACCTGCACGCACTCCGCCTTGCCGCTGAGCATGAGCACGATCGCGCGTTTGGCCGTGACCACCGTGAGCGGCTCGAAGCTGGCATTCAACAGGAGCACCCTCGACCCCGTCGGGACCGCGCCCGGGCACGGCGCAGTCCCCGATGCGTCCCCTGGTTCGGGGTCGGCACCGTTGGGGTCGGGTTGTCGTCTCGGCACGCGACCACCTCCGCCAGTCTGTCGCACAGTCGACCATACGGCCGCCGCCCTGTGCACGGGTGATCGCTCCGATGGACGTACCGGATCGGTCAGCGGACGACGCCGTCCAGCGCGCCGACCACGTCGGCCACCAGGTCGACCGGGTCCTCACACCCCGCGGACAGCCGGACCAGCCCGGGCGGCACCGCGTCCCCCCAGCGCTCGCGCCGGTCGGCCGTGGTGCGCAGGCCACCGAAGCTCGTCGCCGACACCACCAGCCTGGACGCGTCGAGGAACTCCGCCACCGCCGCCGTCGACGCGCAGGTGAACCGGAGCACGCCGTTCCACCGGCGCATCTGGCGCGCGGCGACCTCGTGGGCCGGGTCGTCGGGCAGACCCGGCCATCGGACGTCGGTGACGGCCGGGTGCGCGCGCAGCGCGAGCGCCAACGCGCGGGCGTTCGCCGCCTGGCGCTCCAGCCGCAGGTCCAGGGTGCCCAGCCCGCGGTGCGCGAGCCACACCTCCATCGGACCCGGCACCGCGCCACCCCGCGCCCTGGCCACCCGCAGCCGCCCGACGAGCACCGGGTCGGCGCTGGAGACGTGGCCGAGCACGACGTCGCCGTGCCCGGCCAGCGCCTTGGTGTCGCTGGCGACGGTGAGGTCGGCGCCCAGCTCGAGGGGGCGCTGCCCGAGCGGCGTCGCGGTGGTGTTGTCGACGGCGAGCAGCGCACCGGCGGCGTGCGCCCGCGCCGCGACCGAGGCGATGTCGCAGACCTCCAGGCCGGGGTTCGACGGCGTCTCCACCAGCACCAGCCCGGCCCCGTCGAGCACGCCGCCGGGCCAGCGCCCGGCCGTCGGCACCGTTCGCACGTCGACCCCGAGCCCGCCGAGCTCCTCGTCGGCCAGCACCCGGGCCAGGTGGTAGCCGTCGCTGGGCAGCACGACGGCCGACCCCGGCCGGGCCGCCATCCGCAGCACCGCCGCGACCGCCGCCATCCCGGAACCGAACAGCACGCATTCGCCGCCGTCGAGGGCGCCGATCGCGGCCTCGCACGCCCGCCACGTCGGGTTGTCGGCCCGACCGTAGAAGTCCCGCGGCGTCGGGTCGCCGGGCATCCCGAGGTGGAACGCCGAGGACAGCACCGGGCCGGGATGCAGCGGGACACCCGGCGTGGCGTCGCCGTACCCACCGTGCACGCAGCGGGTACCGTCCCCGGTCACGGCGCTCACTCGGCCTTCGGGGCCCGGCTGATCAGCTCCTTGGCCATCGACGCCGCCGACAGCCCTTCGTGGCACACCCGGCGCACGGCGTCGGCGATCGGCAGCTCGACACCGTGCCGCGTGCCCAGCTCGCAGATCGACACGCAGGACTTGACGCCTTCCGCGACCTGCCCGTGGTTCGCCTCCTCGGCCTGCGCGAGGGACTCCCCCCGGCCCAGCCGCTCGCCGAAACCCCGGTTGCGCGACAGCGGCGACGAGCAGGTCGCGACCAGGTCACCGAGCCCGGCCAGGCCGGCGAAGGTGAGCGGGTCGGCCCCGAGCTCCGTTCCGAGCCGCGCGATCTCGGCCAGCCCGCGGGTGATCACCGTGGCCCGGCTGTTGTCGCCGAGGCCCATCCCCGCCGCGATCCCGACGGCCAGCGCGATCACGTTCTTGCCCGCCCCGGCGAGCTCGCAGCCGATCACGTCGGTGTTGGTGTAGGACCGGAAGTAGCCCGTCGAGCAGGCGTCCTGCAGCGCGACGGCGCGGTCGTGGTCGGCGCACGCGATCACGGTGGCCGTCGGCTCCTCGACGGCGATCTCGCGTGCCAGGTTCGGCCCGGAGACCACCGCGACCTGCTCGGGGGGCACCCGGGCCACCTCGGCGATCACCTCGCTCATCCGCTTGAGCGTGCCCAGCTCGATTCCCTTGGCCAGGCTCACCAGGGTCCGCCCCGGCGGGAGCAGATCGCGCCAGGCGGTGAGGTTCGCCCGCAGCGTCTGTGCCGGCACCGCGAGCACGACCGCGTCCGCGCCGTCGAGCACCGCCGCCGGGTTCGTCGACGCGGTCAGCCGGTGCGGCAGCACCACCCCGGGCAGGTAGGCGGGATTGACCCGGTCGGCGTTGACGGCGTCGGCGACCTCGCCGCGGCGCGCCCACAGCACGACGTCGTGGCCGCCGTCGGCCAGCACCTTGGCGAACGCGGTACCCCAGGAACCCGCCCCGAGCACCGCGACCCGGCGCACCGCCGCGCCGGGCACGATCACGACGGCCTCGTCTGACGGTAGAACCCGGCGGGGGCGGGCGCGCCGCGAACCTCGGCGAGCAGGTCGCGCACCCGGCCCATCACCAGGTCTGTCACCTCACGCAGCAGCACCGCGTCGACCGGGCGTCCCCGGTAGCCCGACAGGTCCACCGGCTCCCCGGCCCGCACCGTGATCGTCGTGCGCGGCAGCGGCCGGAACCGCTTTCCGTTGTGGTCGTAGACCTCGCGGGTGCCCCAGTGCGCGACCGGCACCACCGGCACGTCGCTGTTCAGCGCGAGCCGGGCCATCCCGGTGCGCGCCTGCATCGGCCAGCCGTCGGGGTCGCGGGTGATGGTGCCCTCCGGGTAGATCACCACGATCTTTCCGTTGCACAGCGCCGTGACGCCTGCGTTCAGGCTCCGCTGCGCGTCGGCCGAGTCGCGGTGCACCGGGATCTGCCCGGAGCCGAGGAGGACCGTCCCGAGCACCGGAACCTGCCACAGGTTGTGCTTGGCCATGAAGCGCGGCACCCGGCCGGCCCGGTGCACGAACAGGGCGGTGTGCACGGGGTCGAGATGGGAGACGTGGTTGGCCACCAGCAGCGCGCCGCCCACCGCCGGAAGATGCTCGCGGCCGTCGTATCGGGTCCGACCGGTCAGGAACCCGAGCGGGTAGAAGACCGCCGCGGCGAGCGCCACCCAGACGCCGCCCTTCTCACGCCTCACCCAGAACCTCCCCGCATCGATCTCCGGCGAGAGTCTTCCCCGCCCGGCACCGCCGGTCCACCTCCGGGTGGTGCGACGATGGCTGGGTGAGCGAGCGCGAGCCCTCGTTGCAGGAAAGCCACTTTCATGCAACGAGGTTGCGGGAAAGTGGCTTTCCTGCAATCGCGGGCGGGGAGAGCTGGTGAGCGGCGTCGAGACCGTCGACCTGGTGGTGCCGGTGAAGTCGCTGCGCGACGCGAAGTCGCGGCTGCGCGGGGTGGCCGACCACGGCGTCGGCGACGCGGCGGCGCACGCCAGGCTGGCGCTCGCGATCGTGCTGGACACGGTGGCGGCCGCGCGCTGTGCGGACCGGGTGCGACGGCTGCTGGTGGTCACCTCGGACCCTCTCGTCGCGCTGGAGCTTGCAGCCCAGGGCGTGGCCGTTGCCCCGGACGGCCCCGTCGCCGGGCTCAACCCGGCCCTGGAGCACGGCGCCGGGCTGCTGCGCGAGCGCGACCCGGCCGCCGCGGTCGGCGCGCTGCAGGGTGACCTTCCCGCGCTGCGCCCGGCCGAGCTCGACGCCGCCCTGGAGCTCGCCGCCGCGGTGTTCGCGGCGGGTCACGGTCGCGCCTACTGCGCCGACACGCAGGGTGCCGGGACGACGCTGCTGCTCAGCGCCCCGGGAGCCGACCTCGCGCCGCGGTTCGGAGCCGGGTCGGCCCGTCGCCACGAGCGCCGCGGCGCCCTCCCTCTCGCCGGCGACTGGCCGGGCCTGCGCCGCGACGTCGACACCCCGGCGGACCTGCGGCGGGCGGTCGACCTCGGGGTCGGCCCGCACACTCGGGGAGTGCTCGCACCGTGTCCGGGCGGTGATCTCTGCGCGCAGCGAGCGCACCGTGGCCGTTTCATGACCGAGTTCACCCGGATGTCACCGAACGAGCCGGACAGCGCAGGGACGGGGTGGTGAAGAATCAGCGGACGTGAGTGAACACGCGAGTTCCCCCGACCCCGTCTCCGTCGAGGAGGGGGAACCCCGCGACGGACCTCGCCGGGAAACCGGCGGATCTGAGTCCCAGCGCCACGCTCCGCGCCCGTCCAGCCGCAGGGTCTTCACCGCCAGCCGTCCGCTCACCGCGGCCGGCACCACCGCCGCGACCAGCAACGGCGACGACACCCCCTCCCGGGACGCCGACACCGCCACCACGACCACACCGGGCACCGGCACAGCGTCGATCGGCCCGCCGGCGCCCACCACGCCCACCACGCCCACCGCGGCGTCCGGGCTGCCCGACGACCGCTACCTCAACCGGGAGCTCTCCTGGCTGGACTTCAACGCCCGAGTACTCGCGCTCGCGGAGGACCCCAGCCAACCGCTGCTGGAACGGGCCAAGTTCCTCGCGATCTTCGCGTCGAACCTCGACGAGTTCTACATGGTCCGGGTCGCCGGGCTCAAGCGCCGCGACGAGACCGGGCTGGCCGTGCGCAGCGCCGACGGGCTGTCCCCGCGCGAGCAGCTCGCCCGGATCGCCCTGCGCAGCCAGTCGGTCTGCGAGGCGCATGCCCGGGTCTTCCTCGATGCCGTGCGCCCCGAGCTCGGCGCGCACGGGATCCACCTCAAGTGCTGGCCAGACCTGTCGCAGGCGCAGCGGCTGCGCCTCTCGGACTACTTCTCCGACCAGGTGTTCCCGGTGCTCACCCCGCTCGCCGTCGACCCGGGACACCCGTTCCCCTACATCTCCAACCTCTCGCTCAACCTCGCCGTCACCGTCCGCGACCCGGAGGCCCGCACCGAACGGTTCGCCCGGGTCAAGGTGCCGAACAACGTGCCCCGGCTGGTGCGCGTGCCCGAAGAGGACGAGTCGATCACCTTCCTGCCCCTCGAGGACCTCATCGCCGCCCACCTCGGCGACCTGTTCACCGGGATGGAGGTCACCGAGGTGCACGCGTTCCGGGTCACCCGCAACGCCGACCTCGAGGTCGAGGAGGACCGCGACGAAGACCTGCTCCAGGCCCTCGAGCGCGAGCTCGCCCGCCGCCGGTTCGGTCCTCCGGTCCGGCTCGAGGTCATCGAGACGATGAGTGAGCACGTCCTGGAACTGCTGCTGCGCGAGCTCGACGTCGACCCCGCCGACGTGGTCACCGTGCCAGGGCTGCTCGACCTCACCGCGCTGTGGCAGGTCTACGGCGCCGACCGGCCCGAACTCAAGGATGAGCCGTTCGTGCCGGCCACCCACCCGGCGTTCGGTGAGCGCGAGACCCCGCGCAGCGTGTTCGCCACCCTGCGCGACGGCGACGTGCTGGTGCACCACCCCTACGACTCGTTCTCCACGAGCGTGCAGCGGTTCATCGAGCAGGCCGCGGCCGACCCGAACGTGCTGGCGATCAAGCAGACCCTCTATCGCACGTCCGGTGACTCCCCCATCGTCGACGCGCTGATCGACGCCGCGGCGGCCGGCAAGCAGGTCGTCGCGCTCGTCGAGATCAAGGCCCGGTTCGACGAGCAGGCGAACATCCGCTGGGCGCGCGAGCTGGAGCAGGCGGGCGTGCACGTCGTCTACGGCCTCGTCGGGCTCAAGACGCACTGCAAGACCTTGCTCGTGGTCCGCCAGGAGGGGTCGACCATCCGCCGCTACTGCCACATCGGCACCGGCAACTACAACCCCAAGACCGCCCGGCTCTACGAGGACATCGGGGTGCTCACCGCCGACCCGGCGATCGGCGCCGACCTCACCGACCTGTTCAACTCGCTCACCGGCTACTCCCGCCAGACGTCCTACCGCAGCCTGCTCGTCGCGCCGTACGGCGTGCGGCGCGGCATCGTGCGGCGGATCGAGGACGAGATCGAGGCGAACCGCTCCGGGGCGGGCGGCCGGATCCGTATCAAGGTCAACTCGTTGGTCGACGAGCAGGTCATCGACGCGCTGTACCGCGCGTCCCGGGCCGGGGTGCCCGTCGACGTGGTGGTACGCGGCATCTGCGCCCTGCGTCCCGGATGGCCGGGCCTCTCGGAGAACATCCAGGTGCGCTCCATCCTCGGCCGCTTCCTCGAGCACTCGCGGATCTTCCACTTCGCCGCCGTCGACGAGTACTGGATCGGCAGCGCGGACATGATGCACCGCAACCTCGACCGTCGCGTCGAGGTGCTGCTGCGGGTGGCCGACCCGGCGCTCGCGGATCAGCTCCGCGGCGTCCTCGACTCCTGTCTCGACCCGGCCACCCGGTGCTGGACCCTGCAGGCCGACGGCAGCTGGGAACCCTCCCCACCGCCGCGCGTCGGCGCCGAGGGGGTGCGCGACCATCAGGTCGAGATGATCGCGCGGCACGCCACCGTCGCCGCCGATGCGGGATGACCGGTTCTGACGTCGTGCACGATCCCGCCGCCGGGCGCCCTGCTGCTGATCTCCGGATCGACGTGCACGCGGCCGGGGCCGTGCTGTGGCGCCGGGGTGGCAGCTCCGCCGCCGAGGAGGTCGAGGTCGCGCTCGTGCACCGGCCGCGTTACGACGACTGGTCACTGCCCAAGGGCAAGCTCGACCGCCGCGAGTCGATGCCCACGGCCGCCGTCCGGGAGGTCGCCGAGGAGACCGGGTTCGACGTCCGGCTCGGCGCCCGGCTCGGTGAGGTCCACTACGGCGTTCTCGAGGGCCGCAAGCTGGTCCGGTACTGGGCCGCGCAGGCCAGGGGCGGCCGCTTCGCGGCGAACGCCGAGACCGACGAGCTGCGCTGGCTGCCGCCGCCCGCGGCCGCCGCGCTGCTCAGCTACGACCGCGACCGCGCGGTGCTCGACCGGTTCACCGGGCGGCCGGTCCCGTCGTCGATGCTGCTGGTGGTGCGGCACGCCAAGGCGGGCAGCCACTCGAAATGGACCGGTGACGACACGTTGCGGCCGCTGTCGAAGGCGGGCCGCGCCCAGGTCGGGCAGCTCACCGCGCTGCTCCGGCTCTTCGGGCCCGAACGGGTGCACCGCGCCGCTGTCGCGCTGCCGGCAGACGATCGAGCCGCTGGCCCGCGAGCTCGGGTGCGACATCGTCGAGGAGCCGCTGCTCGGCGAGGACGACTACTGGGTCGACCCCGACGCCGGCCTGGCCCGGCTGCGCGAGCTCGCCGCGTGGCCCGGCGTGACGGTGCTGTGCAGCCAGGGCGGGGTGATCCCCGCCGGCGTCGAGGCGCTCGCGGCCGGTTCCGGACTGCGCGAGGCCGTGTTCAGTGATCGGGACACGGTCCCGTCCCGCAAAGCCAGCACCTGGGCCCTGGGCCACCGCGACGACACCCTCCTGACGGCCGACTACTACCGCACCCCCACCGCCTAACCCGCGAGTCGGGGTGTCCGTGCGACCGAGTCGGGGTATCCGTGCGAAGGAGTCGGGGTATCCGTGTGCGCCGCGCCGCTACTTCTTCGCCTTGGCCTTCTTCTTCCCGGCGACCTTCTCACTGGTCTTCCGCACGGCCTTCTCGGACGCCTTCTTCGAGGCTTTCTTCCCAGGTGCCTTCTTCTCAGGGGAGAACGCGCCGGACGCCTCTACCGCCCGCGTCCCGCGCGCCGGCTCAGCGGGTGCGGCCTCCTCGACCTGAACAGCGGTCGCCCCCGCAACGCCGGGTGTAGGGCGGGCGCGGCCCGGCCCGGTCCCGCCCCCGGCCCCGTTACCGCCGACCGACGACCGGAACCCGGTCCCGGGGCGGAAGGCCGGCACCGTGGTGGCCGGCACGTCCACGGTCTCACCGGTTCGCGGGTTGCGGGCCGCCCGGGGCGCCCGGGCCCTGGCCTCGAACACCCCGATCCGGTCAGCGAGACCGAACCGCCGGAGCTGACCGTGTCCACGATGATGTCGAGCAACCCGTCCACCGCAGACACCGCGGTGGACCGGTCACCGATGCGCGCCGCGAGCGCGTCCACGAGCTGGGTCTTGTTCATGGAGTGAAAGTAGAGCGTCTACTCAGGTCACACCAGGCGATTCGCCCAAAAAGTGTTGCGCGACAACGGCTCCGGCCAGCGGTTGTTGCCGCACAACCGATCCGGTCAGACCGGCGCGGCCAGGGTGGTCGGCAGCCGGCCCGGACGGGCGGCCTCGAACGCGGCGATGTCGTCGATGTGCCGCAGCGTGAGCCCGATGTCGTCGAGACCCTCCAGGAGCCGCCAGCGGGTGTAGCCGTCGATCTCGAACGGGAAGGCGAGGCCCGATGCGCGCCCAGCCTGCACCGTCTTCTCGGTCAGGTCGACGGTCACCTCGGTGCCCGGCTCGTTCTCCAGTAGCGTCCACAGCAGCTCGACGTCGGGCTGCGCGACCTGCGCCGCGAGCAGGCCCTGCTTGGCGGAGTTGCCGCGGAAGATGTCGGCGAACCGGGACGAGATGACCACCCGGAACCCGTAGTTCATCAGCGCCCAGACCGCGTGCTCGCGGGACGAGCCGGTGCCGAAGTCGGAGCCGGCCACGAGAACGCTGCCCCGGGAGAACGGCTCCCGGTTGAGGACGAAGCTCTCGTCGCCCCGCCAGGCGGAGAACAGCCCGTCCTCGAACCCGGTGCGCGTCACCCGCTTCAGGTAGACCGCCGGGATGATCTGGTCGGTGTCCACGTTGGACCGGCGCAGCGGGACGCCGATGCCCGTGTGGCTGGTGAAGGCTTCCATCAGTTCAGATCCTCCGGTGAGCTCAGCGTGCCGCGCACGGCCGTCGCGGCGGCGACCAGCGGGGAGACGAGGTGGGTCCGCCCACCCTTGCCCTGCCGGCCCTCGAAGTTGCGGTTCGACGTCGACGCGCTGCGCTCACCCGGAGCCAGCTGGTCGGGGTTCATCCCCAGGCACATCGAGCAGCCCGCCGAGCGCCACTGCGCACCGGCCGCGGTGAAGATCTCGTCGAGGCCCTCGTCCTCGGCCTGGAACCGGACCCGCATCGACCCCGGGACGACCAACATCCGGACGCCGTCGGCGACCTTGCGGCCGCGGATCACCTCCGCGGCCGCGCGCAGGTCCTCGATCCGGCCGTTCGTGCAGGAGCCGACGAACACGGTGTCCACCGCGACCTCGCGCAGCGGCGTGCCGGCCGTCAAGCCCATGTAGGCCAACGCCTTCTCGGCGGAGACCCGCTCGTTCTCGTCGACGATCCGCGCCGGGTCGGGGACGCTCTCGCGCAACGGCAGGCCCTGACCGGGGTTGGTGCCCCAGGTGACGAACGGGGTGAGCGCGTCGGCGTCGATGTCGACCTCGACGTCGAACGTCGCGTCGGCATCGGTGCGCAGCTCGCGCCACGCCGCGACGGCAGCGTCCCAGTCGGCGCCATCGGGCGCGTGGTCGCGGCCCTTCAGGTAGGCGAACGTCGTCTCGTCCGGAGCGATCATGCCCGCCCGGGCACCCGCCTCGATCGACATGTTGCAGACCGTCATCCGGGCCTCCATCGAGAGCCTCTCGATGACGTCGCCGCGATACTCCAGCACGTAGCCCTGGCCGCCGCCGGTGCCGATCTGGGCGATCATCGCCAGCACGACATCCTTGCTCGTGACGCCGGGGCGCAATGATCCGTCGGAGCTGTTGACGTTGATCGCCATGGTCTTGAACCGGGTGAGCGGCAACGTCTGGGTGGCGAGCACATGCTCCACCTCGGACGTGCCGATGCCGAGGGCGAGCGCGCCGAACGCGCCATGTGTCGAGGTGTGGCTGTCGCCGCAGACGACGGTGAGGCCCGGCTGGGTGAGCCCCAGCTGCGGGCCGACGACGTGCACGATGCCCTGCTCGGCGTGGTTCATCGGGTAGAGCGGGACCCCGAAGTCGGCGCAGTTGCGGCGCAGCGTCTCCACCTGGGTCCGCGACACCGGGTCGGCGATCGCCAGCACCCCCCCGGCCTGCTCGGCGTCGGTGGTCGGGACGTTGTGATCCTCGGTGGCGAGTGTGAGGTCCGGACGCCGGACCGCGCGCCCGCCGAGCCGGAGCCCGTCGAAGGCCTGCGGGCTGGTGACCTCGTGCACGAGATGCAGGTCGATGTAGAGCAGATCGGGCTCCTGGTCCTCGCCCCGGCGAACGAGATGGTTGTCCCAGACCTTCTCGGCCAACGTGCGTCCCATGGCGGCCTCCTGTTCAGGTGAGTCTGTACTTCCCAGATGATGGGAAGATAGTATCGAGATATGAGACAGTCTAGCGGAATCGGCGTCCTCGACAAGGCCGTGGGGGTGTTGCGTGCCACGGCCGCCGAGCCATGCGGGCTGTCCGAGCTGTGCGCCCGCACCGGGCTCCCCCGGGCCACCGCGCACCGGCTCGCCGTCGGGTTGGAGGTGCACGGGTTGCTGCGCCGCGCGGACGACGGCCGGTGGCATCCCGGACCCGCCCTCGCCGAGCTGGGCGGAGGCCGTATCGACCGGCTGCTCGAGGCCGCCGCCGCCGTCCTCCCCCGGTTGCGCGACATCACCGGCGAGAGTGTCCAGCTCTACCGCCGCGACGGCACCCAACGGATCTGCATCGCCACCGCGGAGCCCGCCAGCGGCCTGCGTGACACCGTCCCGGTCGGCACCCGGCTGCCCATGACCGCCGGCTCCGGGGCCAAGGTCCTCGCCGCGTGGTCCGACCCGGCAACCCAACGCGCCGTGCTCGGCGACGCGACGTTCACCGAGCGGGTGTTGATCGACGTCCGGCGCCGCGGGTGGGCGCAGAGCGTCGCCGAGCGCGAGCCCGGTGTTGCGAGCGTCTCAGCGCCGGTGCGTGACCAGGCCGGGCACGTGGTGGCCGCCGTGTCGGTGTCCGGGCCGGTGGACCGCATCGGTCGCCGACCGGGCGTCCGCTGGGCGGCCGATCTGCTCGCCGCCGCCGAAGCCGTGGCGCACCGCCTGTAGATCCGGTGGCTCTGGCCGTGCTTTCCGTCGTCCCGGTCGGCCGCGATGAGATACTGACCGGGACCCGCGCGCGGAGAGCGTCCGCGCCGGTGCATGCACGAAGACGGGGGACGATGAGCTACCTGCTCGGCATCGATGTCGGCACCACCCGCACCGCGGCGGCGATCTGCCAGCTCCATGACGGACGTCCGGGCGAGACGGAGATGGTGAGCCTCGGCGACCGCTCCACGGACGTCCCGTCGGTGTTGTTCATCGGGGCCGCTGGCGGGGTGGTGGTGGGTGAGGCAGCCGAACGTCGGGCGTTGACCGATCCGGACCGGGTGGTGCGGGAGTTCAAGCGACGGGTGGGGGATCCGACGCCGGTGGTGGCGGCGGGGCGGGTGTTCGCGGCGGAGGAGCTTTCGGCGCGGTTGGTGCGGTGGGTGGTGGATCGGGTTGCCGAGCGTGAGGGGGGTGCGGCGGCACGGATCGCGGTGACCCGTCCGGCGTCATGGGGGGCGCACAAGACGGAGTTGTTCGCCGCCGCGTTGGGCGGGCAGGGGTTGGCGGTGGCGTTTCTGGCCGAGCCGCAGGCCGCGGCGCTGCACTACGCGGGGGCGGAGCGGGTCGAGGCGGGTTCGGCGATCGCGGTGTACGACCTGGGTGGGGGCACGTTCGACGCGGCGGTGGTGCGCAAGGACCCGGCGGGGGTGTCGGGCAGTTTCGGGTTGTTGGGGCGTCCGGAGGGCTTGGCGCGGTTGGGTGGGGTGGATTTCGACGAGGTGGTGTTCGAGCATGTCCGGGCAGGGTTGCCGGGGGTGTTCGAGGGGTTGGACGAGTCGGATCCGGCGGTGTTGGCGGCGGTGGCGCGGGTGCGTCGGGAGTGCACCGAGGCCAAGGAGGCGTTGAGCAGCGACACCGAGGTGACGGTGGCGGTGTTGTTGCCGGGGTCGCGGGGGTCGGTGCGGTTGCATCGCAGTGAGTTCGAGGCGTTGATCTCCGCGAAGGTCGGCGAGACGGTGACGGCGTTGCGTCGGGCGGTGGAGTCGGCGGGGTTGACCCCGGCGCAGCTGTCGGCGGTGTTGCTGGTGGGTGGGTCCTCCCGGATCCCGCTGGTGGCGCAGCTGGTGTCGGAGCAGTTGGGCCGACCGGTCGCGGTCGACGCCGACCCCAAGAACGCGATCGCCCGCGGTGCGGTCCTCGCGCTCACCCCGCCCCGTTCGCCGGCCGCCGCCGGGTTCGGCCCGAGACGCACCGGCGGGTCCGCCACCGTCCCGAGCTCGTCCCGGCAGGGTCCGGCGGCGGCCAAATTCCGCCCGCCGGGCGTTCCCGCCCCGCTGCCCCCGCCCAGGGGCGGCCTGGGACCCGCGGTCCCCACGCGGGGGCCGGCCCGGGCGGCCCCCGCAGCCGGGTTGCTCGCCGGCGGCCGGGGCGCTGCGGCCGACCGGAATCCCGCTGCCGACGAGCCGTTCCATGCGCGTCCTCGTGACGCCGCGCCCGGGCTCGTCCGCGTTCAGCCCGATGACGGCCTCTCGCGCCGCACGCCGGTGTTCCCGGTGGCCGCGGGCGGGGTGGTGGCTGTGCTCGGCGTCCTCGCGGCGGTGTTGTTGTGGCCGCACGACAGCACGGCGAGCAGCGCGACCACGAGGATCGAGCCGAGCCTGCTCGCGCCCGCGTCGGCTCCGCGCACATCGGCGGCGACGCCGCCCACCGCCCAGGCACCGGTAGTCAATCCCGGCAGCGGCGCAGGCCCGACAGCGCCCACGACCACCGTTCCGGCGCCCGCGCCGCCGCCGGTGGTCGTGACCACGACGCCGGTGCCGCAGCCGACGACGACGCCATCGCCGCCGTCCCCTACTCCGCCGGCCTCGTCCTCGTCGACCACGTCGTCGTCGGCCCCGCCGGCCTCGTCCTCATCGGCGGCTTCTTCGTCGGCCGCCGCCCCGTGACCGGCGGCCGGGCGACGTTTCCGGCCGTCACCCCGTCGAAGATCGGCATTCGGGAGCCGGCGCGCGCCTCCTGAACGTCGATCATGGATTGGGCAGGCCGGGCGGGCGGGTCCGTGCGGGTGGGCAGCGCGGCGGGCCTGGGAGGCGACGCGCCAGGCAGCATGCCCCGGCGTGCGATGGGCCCGGTTCCGAAGAACCGGGCCCATCCGGATGTAGCCCCGACGGGATTTGAACCCGCGCTACCGCCTTGAGAGGCCGGGCAGAGCCGCGCCCTCCACGGATCACACGTGCTCTAGCTGGTCACGGGCAGCGTCACGGTTTGCATCGTGGTCACCCGCGACCACGCGTTCATCCCACGAACCATCCCACGCCCCCTTACGGAGCACGGTTGGGAGGATGGACCGATGGATCAGACGGAGGTGCTGTCGTACGCCGGCGAACTCGCGAGCCGACTTCGCCAACGCATGACGTGGGAACCAGGCGGCCACGGTGGCGGCTGGTGGAGAGCGACGCGCCACAGGACCTGATGGTGATCATCACGACAGCAACACAGGCGTTGGAGTTCCTTCGAATCTACGCCGGGGCGGACAGCTTCTGGACCCGGCAAGCCGAGCAGGTTTACGGCAACCACGGCGAGCGGCAGTCGCGCGAGTCCGGTGCCCGCGCGCTGGGTGATATTTCTCGACGCCTGGGGAGACCAAGTGCGGCACGGCGTGATCGAGATCGTTGGTGAACGTTTACGAGGCGAGATCGCCGCCGCGCGCATGGACCTGATGGAGCAGGTGCGGCAACCGATGCAGGAGAAAGACAGCCATCCGGCAGCGCCGATCGTGCTGTGCGGCGCGGCGCTTGAGATCGCGCTGCGAGCGGTGGCACAGGTCAGCAACGTCACGGTGGCCGACCGGCCGAGCATGACTCAGCTAATCGACGCGTTGCGGGCGGCCAAGGTGATCACGGTACAAGACGTGAAGGAACTCGAGATGTGCGCCGGCCTACGCAACTTGGCCGCGCACGGCGAGTTCGAGACGCTAACCCCCGAACGGGCAGGCCTCATGGAACAGCAGACGGCAATCCTCCTCCGTCGCCTCGCCGATCTTCCGCCTGTCTCCGCTGGGTGAGCCGGTGGCGGCCTGGACGACGGCCGGATCGTGCTGAGAAGATCGGGGTCCGGTCGAGCCTTCCCCGCCGACATGTCGTTGCCGCGCTCAGGGAAGAGGTCGGCGATGGGTGGGCCGTTTCTGGTGATGGCCGCGGGCTGCGGCGGGTTCGACCACCACGACGTGATCGCGCCGACAATCTGTGAGCGGCCGGCGACGGTGGCGGGGTTGCGGTTCTCCGAGCGGGACCGGACGGCGTGGTTGGGGTTCGCCTGCGACCAGCACGCCGAGCAACTGATCGCGCCGCGCGCTCTGCTCCCCGAGATCGTGACGTGCTGACGCGCCGCCAGGACCCGGCAGCGGACCGAGCTCGGTGGCCGGCGGTGGGCCGGCGAGCGGGAAGGGCCACTCGCCCGGGGTCCCGACGCGGTCGCACTCGTCGAGCGGGCTCGCGCGTGGGCGGCGGTCCGTCCCTACTCGGGCACCTGATTGGGCACGTTCGCCGCCGGCGGGCCTGCGCATCGGGGACGATGGTGCCTGTGATGATCAGATGCGGGCAGTGTGGACGGCGTCGCGCAGCGCGTCCAGATCGACTCGCTCGTCATCGTCGATACCCGGCATGACGATCATTTCTGTGTGGGCCAGGGTGAGCCGGTACTCCTGGCGCCCCCAGACCTGGGCGGCGCCGACGAGCGCGTCAGCGGCGGCGATGACGGCGGCCTCGATGGTCGCCTCGTCGCCGTGGGCCAGCACCTCCACGTTCTCGACGCCGGCGGGAAGCATGCCCAGCGTCCAGGTTCGGATCGTGCTGGGTCGGTGCGTGCAGGGTCGGTCCATGCCGGGATGGTGGCGCGTTCGGGGCGGCCGCGCCAGCGGCCGCCCCGAGTTGTCCACACCGACGATCCACAGAGCGACGCCCTGTGGATGGCCGGGCGGTCACCCGTCCTGGTCGGCCGGGTTGTCGCCCAGCAGCCGGGCCGCCTGCCGCCAGGCCCGCAGCAGCGAGGTGTAGGCGTTGGTGTCGCACACCTCCCACGTGACCGGGCCGACGTGAACGCGCAGCAGGGCAGGGACGGCGCTACCGGGCCGGGCGGGTTCGAACGCGGTGGTCACCTGCGGCATCCCGGCCAGCTGCACCATCGCCGCGATCGTCGAGGGCCCGACCGGCACCGGGCGGCGGCCCGCGATCGCCGGAGACAGCGACCGGGCGGCGACTGCGGCGCGCTTCCACTCCTCGGCCACGGCCCGCGCGGTGAGTCCGGATCGCAGGTAGACCAGCATGGTTCCCAGGCTCAGCCCGAGCTGCTGCTCGATCGTGCCGACGTAGGTCAGGTCGAGCCGGACCGGGACGATCCCGGCCACCCGGACCACGACGTTCATCACCGCCGACGACGACGGCATCGTCCGCGACGCGCGCGCGTCCGTGTCGGTGGTGGTGTCGCTGGTGGGGCTGGTGCGTGCGGTCATGGTGGCCTCCCGGTGCCGGTCAGGCCTGTCGGCCCGTCCCCTTGGGGTGGCGGGGCGTTGTTCCCCCGCCGCCACGAGGCGCCCCACCGCAGCCGGGGAGACATCCCTGGGCCTGAGTCGTCAAGTCCTGGGCGGTTCTCGTTGGCGACGTTGAAGGGATGGGACGCCGGGCCGACCTGAGGGGCAGGCTGTGGTTGGCCTGCCCCTTGGGGCGTGCCCGTAGGGCTGGCAGAGGCTCACAGGTCAAGGGCGGAGCGCAGCGACGTCGCGTCAGCGACGCCGAAGGCGCCCTTGAGGTGTGAGTGGCCAGCCCGCACCATTCGGTCCGGCGTCCCAGCCCGGCCGCCAGGCCGGCCCGTGGGTCTGTTCGGCCGTCAGGCCGTCGCGGCGAGTAGCCGCGTGGTGTCGTTGCTGGCGGTGGTGTCGTGGTGGTGGGCCCAGGCGGTGGCCTCGTCGTAGAGGGGCCTCGAAACCCAAACCGGTCGCCGGGCTACAAGGGGATGCGACCAGTACGCCGCCTTGCCAGCCACCCACGAGCACGCAACTGCCCTTGGTCTCACGATCGGTGCGCCCGTCCTGATCGAGCGGCACTGGTGGACCGAGGCCGACGGGACAGTGCTCGATTACGCCGAGAGTGTCGAACCGGGCGACCGCTGGCGGACGCGCCGCTACAACGTCGGGGACCCCGCCACCTGATGGGCACACGCCATCCCCGACACCTACGGCGGGCGACGAGGTGCTCTCGGTGAGGACTTTCTCTACTCGTTCGAGGTGCTCTCGGTGAGGACTTTCTCTACTCGTTCGAGGTGCTCTCGGTGAGGACTTTCTCTACTCGTTCGAGGTGCTCTCGGTGAGGACTTTCTCTACTCGTTCAAGGCGGCGCCTCCGGCGCCGCTGGCCCCGATGACCCTGGCAGCCCAACGCGCCGCGCGGGGCGTGCGGCCTCCGGCCGGTCCCCGCGCGGCGCAGGGCTGCCCGAGGCGGCCAGACGCCGTCACCATCGCAGGGGGCGGCACGAACAAGAGCCATGCCCTCGCCGGGCGGGCAGGTCTCCGAGATGGTCGACCATGCGGGCCGGTGCCGGATGTGGGGGAAGGGTGCGGGTACGCGCCATCTCGTCGACCTCCCAGAGGACTATCACGCGCCGGCCGGAGGGCAAGCTTGGCATGGTCAGGTCCGGACGGCGACGAGTTGCCCTCCGGCCGGCGCGTGATCGGGCTACGCCAGGTCGACGAGATGGCGCTCCGGCCCGGCCGTCCGGTCGGAGCAAATCCAGATCGCACTACCCAGTAGCCGTCGGAACTGTTTGAGTGCCGCCAGGAGTCTCGTCGTACTCGTGACCAAAATATCTATCCATCACAGAGCCCGGTGCGACTACATCCGTAGTGGGCTCCAGGGCTCGAATACGTGCCGATGTCGGGACGGCAGGACGGTCGGGGGCACGCTCTGGTGCAGGTCAGTGCGGGTGCTTGGGCCGCATCGCGGCTCCCCTTAAAGGCCGCATCGCGGTTCCCCTTAAAAGGATCATAGCATCGGTCGCCCTTCGTGGTGGCCTTCGCTGTGTCCGCGGGACCGGTACGGAACGCCAGCCGGAACCAAGATATGCTCCGGAGGAGCATCCGCCCAGGTGGAGGCGCCGGCCGTTCCTGCGCAAGACCTCCGCGCCCCGGGAGAGTACGGCAAACTGATCTGCCCGCGCGCGCGGACTTGCGTCTCGCTTACGCGGTAACGGCTGTTAGTAAGAGCAACAGGGTAGCGCCGACTGCGAGTATAAGTGAACTCTGTAACCGGCGGTGCTTTTTCCAAGCTATCTTACTCATATTAATAATCTGAGTTGAAATCACGGGCAGTAGATCTTGTGTTCGTAGTGCTGTAGTCAGTTCTTCGTTCGTCCACATTCGGAGATGACCGAAGTAGATGTAGTTTGTACGCCACTCCGACGCGAGACTCGATCGGCGGAGGCGCGGTATTACGACGCTGATCGCCGCTAGCGCGGAGAAGACTAGGAGCGCAACGGCAGACCAAAAGGTCGCGATACGCCAGGCATCGGTCAATTTATCAAATACTCTGCCTTGACTTGACAGGCTGGTCGTCGCAAGTATTCCTGCCGACTCAATGGTTAGGGCGAAGGATGCCTTGGCGTCAACTTTTCCTGTCCAGTCCATTACTGCGGCGTGAATCTTCCACGCTGCGTCTAACGCTGCTGCGTCAGCGTTTCGTGCGCCACTCGTTATCGCGTGCTCCTCAGGGTCACTACTGCGGGGCGCACGCATTCATGGGCCCCAGTTGTATGCTGAGCCATAATGGGTTAGGGTTTTGCCTCCAAAAACAATGGAGCCGAGATTAGCCCACATATTGGTAGTACCGGTGACCTTGACTTCGTCGCCCATGCAGTCATATATAGCCCGGGTGACAAATATCGACTGGTGAGCGCGCTCCTCACTGAGCTTGGCCGCAATGTTCGGAGCACTCCCGATCGAGATTAGGTCGTTGTTGCCCCATACGCCTCCACGTACAAGGAGGGATTCGCCAGTGTCTATTCCAATGCCGTGATCCATCTTCCAGCCGAAGTTTGACCATTTCGCCTCAAGTTTCGGCTGAATGACTTTCGTAACTGCCCACGAAATATTCAATGCAGCTTTGACGGCGCTGGTATTTTTACTAGCACCTATAAAGATTCCCATCACCCGGTCTCCATCGAAGCTGCGAATCTCACCGCCGCGGTGACGAATTAACCGCGACGCGGCATTAAGGTAGCACCGAATGACTTTCGCGGTCACCTCTTTCTCGTAACGCTGAGCCAGGCCGGTCGAATCGGCCATATCGGCGTAAAGGTATGTGGCGTCAAGTGTGACCGCTCCGTTTCGCAGGACAACGTCATCGGTCTCAGGTACCGTCTGACCTTTCACTACCGCGCTAGACGCGCTGGTGGACCCCGAGACTCGGGGGGACCCGATGTCGGCGCTGCGGTGGACGACGAAGTCGACGGTGAAACTGGCCGACGAGCTTACCGCCCGAGGCCACCGGGTGGGACCCAACACGGTCGCGCGGCTGCTCAAGGACCACGACTACAGCCTGCAGGGAACGCCAAGACCCTGGAGGGCACCCAGCATCCTGACCGGGACGCCCAGTTCTGCTACCTCAACGACCAGGTCAGCGCGTTCCTCGCCGACGGGTTCCCGGTGATCAGTGTCGATACGAAGAAGAAGGAAAACGTCGGGACC
>JBBSGM010000073.1:0-20255 GCA_038254065.1 Mycobacteriales bacterium
AACCCCTCACCCGGAGCGTGGAACCCGGCGCCCGACCCGAGGGTCGGACCCCAACCCTGCCCACGAACAGGAACCCATGATCAAAATTACATGGCTGTAGTTCACACGACCCGCTCGTCACCCCCGTGAAAAATCCAGGCTTGCGCGCAGGGTGGTTGGCCAGCATCAGGGCGTCGGCCACCCGCCGCGCCCGTACCGCGCCGGCCAGGAAGTTCAGGCCCGAGATGGCCAGCGCCTCGTTGGCGGGGGTGCTGGCGGTGGCGTTGGCGACGACGCCGTCGTAGGCGTTCTCGAACTCCTTGAGCACCGCCACCTCGTTGCTGCCGGGGTGCACGAACACGGTGCCGTGCTCCGCAGCCGGGATGTTCCACTCCAGGCCCTGGTAGATCAGGACGTCGGGGATCGCCGAGCGGGCCGCGACGATGTCTGGGTTGACCTTCTCCACCCCGATCTTGGCGTGCTGGACGCTGCCGTGGTCGGTGATGACCATCCAGTCCAGACCGCAGGTGTTCGCGTGCCGGACCTGGTCGATGACCCGGTACAACCCGTCGGGGCTGTACTGCGTGTGGGTGTGGTGGCCACCGGCCATCCACCTGAGACGGCCGAACCCCACGCCCGGCAACGGTGGCAGGGGTGGTATCTCGAAGGCCGCCGCCTCGCCCGTGGTCCCGAGCACGCTGAACGCGGCCGCACCGGCACCGACCAGGCCGGCCCGGCGGAGGAACGATCGGCGAGTCTGCTCGGCCGGCGACAGCGCCTCGTCGGGGACCGCCGGATCCAGCACCTGCGGCAGCTCCGCCGCGCCGTCGTGGTGCTCGTGCGAGTGGTCGTGACCCATCGTCGCCGCCTCCCAAGTTGTGACTTTCCGTGAACACACACGCTCGTCTTGTGACCTGAACGAGTGGTGACGGCGACATGGTGTTTGAGTTATCTACGGACGGGAATCCTCGCGCCGGTCGGGTACCTGCCGGCAACAGTCTTGGTCAAGGGCCTGAAAGCGGGGTCGTAGGGTCTGCGGCGTGACCCACCTCGCTCCCGACCCGCGGCGTCGGGTGCCGCGCACAGACGTGGTGCTCGCCGAGCCGAGGGTCGCCGCCGCGGCGGACCGGTTGGGGCGGGCGCTGGTCAAGCACGCGGTCGTCGACGCCCAGCAGCGGGTTCGACGCGGCGAGCTCACCGCGGAGTGCGACGCCGTCGTCCAGGCCGTGCTCGACGCGCTCCCGGCCGCCGCGACCGCGCTGCGACCCGTGCTCAATGCGACGGGGGTGCTGCTGCACACCAACCTGGGACGGGCCCCGCTCTCCGCGGCCGCCCGGGCGGCCCTGGAGCTGGCCGCCGGGACCTGCGACATCGAGCTCGACCTGGCCACCGGTGGCCGCGGCAGGCGGGGGGTCGCCGCGATCGACGCGCTGCTGGCCGCCGTGCCCGGCGCCGGGGCCGCGCACCTGGTCAACAACGGCGCGGCCGCGCTCGCCCTCGTCGCCGCTGCGCTCGCCGTGGGCCGGGAGATCGTGGTCGCCCGCGGCGAGCTCGTGGAGATCGGCGACGGTTTCCGCATCCCCGACCTGCTCACCGCGACCGGTGCTCGGCTGCGCGAGGTCGGCACCACCAACCGGGTGCACCCGCGCGACTATGCGCAGGCCGTCGGGGAGGAGACCGCGTTCGTCCTCAAGGTGCACCCGTCGAACTTCGTGATCAGCGGCTTCACCCGCTCGGTCGACATCGTGGAGCTCGCCGGGCTCGGCGTGCCGGTGGTTGCCGACATCGGGTCCGGGCTGCTCGCCCCGCACCCGCTGCTGCCCGACGAGCCCGACGCCGCCACCGCGCTCGCGGCGGGTGCCACCCTCGTCACCGCGTCCGGGGACAAGCTGCTCGGGGGTCCGCAGGCCGGCCTGCTGCTCGGCGCGCCCGGTGCCGGCGCCGACCTCGTCGAGCGCATCCGGCGGCATCCGCTGGCCAGGGCGATGCGGGTGGACAAGCTGACCCTGGCCGCGTTCGAGGCCACCCTGCGCGGTCCGGTGCCGCCCACCCGCGCCGCGCTCGACGCCGACCCCGCCACGCTCCGGTCCCGGGTTGACGCGCTGGTGGCGCTGCTGGCCCGGCGCGGGGTGCCCGCGGAGGCAGTCGACTCGGTGGGCACCGTGGGCGGCGGCGGCGCGCCAGGGCTGACCCTGCCCGGCGCGGCGGTCGCGCTGCCCGAGAGCTACGCGGCGGCGCTGCGAGCCGGCGAGAACGCGGTGCTCGGCCGGCTCGAACACGGCCGTTGCCTGCTCGACCTGCGCGCGGTACCCCCCGAGGCCGACGGCGCGCTGGGCGCCGCCGTCCTCGCCGTGCACACCCGCTCCGCCGCACACCCAGGGGTGCCATGCAGGTGATCGCCACCGCCGGCCACATCGACCACGGCAAGTCGACGCTGGTCCGGGCGCTGACCGGGATGGAGCCCGACCGGTGGGCGCAGGAGCGCCGCCGCGGAATGACGATCGATCTCGGCTTCGCCTGGACCACGCTTCCCGCCGGCACGGTCGCGTTCGTCGACGTCCCCGGGCACGAGCGGTTCGTCACCACCATGCTCGCCGGGGTCGGGCCGGTTCCCGCGGTGCTACTGGTCGTCGCCGCGGACGAGGGCTGGATGCCGCAGTCCGCCGAGCACCTCGACGCGCTGGAGGCGCTCGGCGTGTGCAACGGGCTGCTCGTGGTCACCCGGAGCGATCTGCTCGACCCCGAACTGGCCCGCGACGAGGCGCGCGAACACCTGGCGGGCACCGGCCTGGAGCACCTCCCCGCCGTCTGTGTCTCCGCCGTCACCGGAGCCGGGATGGACACCCTGCGCACCGCGCTCGATGAGCTGGTCGGCGCGCTGCCCACGCCCGACCCGACCGCCGACGTCCGGCTGTGGGTGGACCGCACGTTCACCATCCGTGGAGCGGGCACCGTGGTCACGGGTACCCTCACCGCGGGCCGGATCCGCACCGACGACGAGCTGGAGCTCAGCTGCGCGGACGGCGCGGCGCGGCGGGTGACGGTACGGGCGCTGCAGAGCCTCGGCAGGCAGATCGACGAGGCACGCGGCGTCTCCCGCGTCGCGGTCAACCTGCGCGGGGTGCCGCGCGAGGCCGTCACCCGCGGGGACCTGCTGCTCACCCCCGGGGCCTTCCTGCGCACCGACCTGCTCGACGTCCGGCTGCACGGAATGCGCGGCGGCGCCGATCCGGCCGAGCTGCCCGCGGAGCTCACCCTGCACCTGGGCTCCGCGGCGGTCAGCGCCCGGGTCCGGCCACTGGGCGCGGACACCGTCCGGTTGCGGCTGCGTCATCCGCTGCCGCTGCGACTGGGCGACCGCGCGGTGCTGCGTGACCCGGGCCGCCGCCACGTCACCGCCGGGGTGACGGTGCTCGACGTCGCGCCACCCGAGCTGCGCCGGCGCGGCGCTGCGACCCGCCGGGGCGCCGAGCTGGCGGGGGTGGACGGAACCCCCGATGCGGTGGGTGAGCTGGCGCGGCGCGGGGTGGCCCGACGTACCGACCTCATCGCGATGGGCGTGCCAGAACGCGACCTCGATGTGCTCGTCCGCTCCGGTTACCCGGCCGCCGCGGGCTGGCTCGTCGCCCCGGACCGCGCCGCGGAGCTTGCCGGCGCCGTCGTCGCCGCAGTGGCGGCGCACGACACGGCCGACCCGCTCGACCCCGGCCTTCCCCTCGAGGCGGCCCGGCGCGCCGTCGGGCTGCCCGAGGCGCGGCTCGTCGAGGCGGTACTGGCGCACCGGCCGGTCGAGCTGGTGCTGCGTGAGGGCCGGGTCGCCCGCTCGGCCGCGGCCGGACTGCCCGCGGCCGTGCTCGGCGCGCTGGAGCAGCTGCGCGCAGACCTGCAGCGCGACCCGTTCGCCGCCCCGGCGGCCGCCCGGCTCGCCGAGCTGAAGCTCGGCCCCAAGCAGCTCGCGTCCCTGGTCCGCGCAGGCGAACTGCTGCGCGTCGGGGAGGGGATCGTGCTGCTGCCCGGTGCCGAGGACCGGGCCGTGGTACTGCTCGCCGACCTCGGGCCGGAGTTCACGCTGAGCACCGCGCGGCAGGCACTGGGCACCACTCGCCGGGTCGCGGTGCCGCTGCTGGAACTGCTGGCCCGGACCGGGCGTACCGCCCGCACCACCGACGGCGGGCACCGCCTGCTCTGAGCCGGGCCGGCGGCCGGCACCGGCCCCGAGTGGCACTGCGTCCGCACTGGCCCTACCGTGACCGTGGTGTCCGAGACCTGCAAGTCCCCCTCGGTCGATCCGCCGCCGCTGGGCCGGGGCGTCGACGTCGAGGACCAGATCACGGTCGAGACGACCAACCCGGCGCCCGGCCAGGTCGTCATCGCGATCGGTGGCGAGGTCGACATGCTCACCTCGCCGCAGCTGCGCGGGGTGGTGCTGGGCAAGCTGGCCCCCGATACCGGTGTCGAGCTCGTCGTACTGAGCCTCGACGCGGTGACGTTCCTCGGTACCAGTGGGCTGGCCGCGCTCGTCGAGATCAGGGCGGCGGCCCACCGGTCCGGCGTGGAGCTGCGGCTCGCCTGTGGCGGGCGCCGCGTGCTGCGGCCGCTGACCATCGCCGGGCTGACCCCGCTGTTCGACATCCACGACACGGTGGCACAGGCCCTCGCCGCAACCTGACCGGAAGGTGGGGGGGACACCCGGACGCGGCCAGGTTGCGTTTGGTCTCCCGGCGTCGCGGGAACCAGCACCTCGATCACCCGGCACACATCGCCGGGAGCAGGACGAGAACGAGGTGGGCCGCGATGAGCGACATTTCCCGACTGCCAGGGCCGATCGACCACGTCTGGCAGTGGCAGCGTCTGGGCGCATGCCGAGGAATGGACAGCGCCGTGTTCTTCCACCCCGACGGTGAACGCAACCCCTCACGGGCGCGCCGCACCGCTCAGGCCAAGGAAGTCTGCAGTCGCTGCCCGGTCGTCGAGGAATGTCGGGAGTTCGCGCTGCAGACCCGCGAGCCGTTCGGGGTCTGGGGCGGCCTGGCCGAGGCCGAGCGCCGCATCATCCTCGAGCATCGCGGGCTGTCCGCGGCGAGCTGACGTCCGGGGCCTCCCGCCTGGTCGCGGCTTGCCGCGGGTGGCCGGCCACCCGCCCCGTGAGCCGGGGCAGCGGTCAGGCGGGGACGCCGCCGGCCGAGAGTTCCAGGCAGTGATAACGCAGCATGGGCAGCCCGTACACCTGGGCGACGCGCTCGGCGGCTCGGGCCACTGTGGCCTGGTTCGGGTCGTCGGGCGTGGGCAGGGGCGCCAGGCAGTACACCCCCGGCTCCGGATCGAACCCGACGAGCTCGCACAACGCCGCCACCAGATCTGGCTCTGATCTCGGCCCCAATGGAGCGCGCAGGCCGAGACGATGCAGCCGTAGCTGGGCCAACTCCGGCCCCGCGGTGGCCGCCACGTCATCGGCCGCCTCGGCGCCGGGAGCCGGCGGCCCCCCGGTGTCCTCAGTGTCCGGGTCGTCGCAGTCCGGACAGTCGCCGTAGTCCGGATAGTCCAGGTAGCTCCGCACCACGGACTCTTCGCGGCAGGGCGTACCGTCGCAGGCGGTCAACAGGTCTACCTGACCCACCCCGGCGGCCAGCCGCGCGAGGTCCGACCCGGGGCGCCGCAGCTCCCCCGGCGTCACCGCGACGGCGACCAGCCGACCTCGCACCGGGCCCCCAACCGTGACCGGCACGGGCGGGCGAAGCGCAGACCAGGGTGGCCCACCAGCCAGAACCGCCACCATCGTTGTACTCCCCACGCCCGCCGACGCCCTCCGCCGATGGTGCACCCGCCGAGGACCTAACCGTGCAGCCGGGGTGCCCGTCCACCCGGGAGCAGGCAATACTGCGAACGGCTGTTGACGATCCGTGAGCGGAGCAGTCGAGCAGGCTGTCCGTTAGGCCGTTCGGTCCTCGCGGTGCCCCTGCACGGACGAGCGGCCGGGTAGGCCGATCGGCGCCGCTGCGGGCACCGGGCTAGAGTCGCAGCCAGCCCCCGGGGAAGAACGGAAGGAGAAGCGCGCGAGTGTCCGATCGGGACTCTGCCGGCTCGGTCGTCGCCGGCCCGGATGCTGCTGCCTCCGTCGTGGAGATCCGGACGTCGGCCACCGCAGCGTTGATCCCCACGATCCGCACGGTCGCGTCGGACCTCGCCGCACGCGCCGACTTCGACCTCGACGCCATCTCCGACCTGCGGATGGCCGTCGACGAGGTCTGCGCGACACTCGTCGACGTCGCGGTGGCGGGTTCGTGGCTGAGCTGCACGTTCCTGGTGTTGCCCGATCGCATCCAGGTACGGGCCGAGGTCGAGGCCCGGCCCGGAGGGGCCACGGTGTCCACCGACACGTTCGGCTGGCGGGTGCTGCAGACGTTGGCCGACGAGGTCTCGATGCGGCGCGCTGCAAGCGCCGACGGGCCGACCGATACTGTGGGCATCGTGCTCGACAAACGCGCCGGTGCGACGACGCGGTGACCGAGGCCGACCCCGAGTACGGCCATCTCGTCCCGCTACTCGAGGAATACGCGGGCCTCGATCCGGACGACCCCCGCCGGGAGAAGCTGCGTGACCGACTGGTGACCGGCTACCTGCCGGTCGCCCAGCACATTGCGCGCCGCTTCGCCCACCGCGGTGAACCGCTCGATGACCTGACCCAGGTGGCCACCGTCGGGTTGATCAACGCCGTCGACCGGTTCTCCCCGGAGAAGGGCAGTGACTTCTTCTCCTTCGCCGTGCCCACGATCAGCGGCGAGGTGCGCCGGCACTTCCGGGACCAGGGCTGGTCGATGCGGGTGCCCCGCAGGCTCAAGGACATGCACGTCTCGATCAACGGCGTGGTGTCCGAGCTGTCCCAGCGGCTCGGCAGGGCGCCGCGGCCCAGCGAGATCGCCGAGCACCTCGGCGTGCCGGTCGCCGACGTGCTGGAGGGGCTCGAGGCCGCCGAGGCGTACCGGAGCTCGTCGCTCGACGAGATGCTGTCCTCGGAGCAGGGCAGCGCGACCGTCGGTGACCTGGTCGGGGCGGCCGACGCCGAGCTCGACCGGGTGGACTACCGCCAGGCGCTGCGCCCGGTGCTCGCGGAGCTGGCCCCACGCGAGCGTACGATCGTCATGCTTCGGTTCTTCGGCAGCATGACCCAGACCCAGATCGCCGACCAGGTGGGCATCTCGCAGATGCACGTCTCTCGGCTGCTTGCGCAGACCATGGACCGGCTGCGCAGCAAGCTCGATCCGGACACCGGCCGCGTCTGACCGGCGGACCGGCAAGCCCGGGGCGCGCGCCGTCGTCGGTCGTCCGTCGCGCTGGCGGGCGGCCGGGCCGGAAGTACCGCGGAGGGAATTCGACCGTGTGCACAGGCGTCGGGACGGCGAGATGACGAGCGGGCAGCCGGAGCACGTGCTGGTGATCGGTGCCGGCCTCGGCGGCCTGCGGACCGTCGAGCAGTTGCGCAGGTCGGGCTACGAAGGCCGGGTCAGCCTGGTCGGCGAGGAGCCGCACCCGCCCTATGACCGGCCCCCACTGTCCAAGCAGCTGCTGGCGGGCGAGTGGGAGCCCGCGCGGGTGATCCTGGGCGACGCGAACCGGCTCGACGAGCTGGGGGTGCGTTCCCACTTCGGGCTGCGCGCAGTGGCCCTGCGCCCGGGTGTGGTCGAGCTGTCCGACGGATCCGCGCTGCACGCGGACGCGATCGTCGTCGCCACCGGGGTGGTGGCCGCCAGGTTGGCGGGACAGCCTGCGCACGTGCACACCCTGCGCACCCTGGACGACGCACTGGTGCTGCGCGCGGCGCTGAGCCGGGCCCGGTCGCTGCTGGTCGTCGGGGCCGGGTTCGTCGGGGCCGAGGTCGCGAGCACGGCGCGGAACCGCGGCCTGGACGTCACCGTGCTGGAGGCGCTGCCGGTCCCGTTCTCCCGGGCGCTGGGCGACGTGGTCGGCGCGTTGTGCGGACGTTTGTTCGCCGGGGCCGGGGTCACCCTGCGTACCGGCGTCCGGCTGGCCCGGTTCCTCGACGACGGCGCACCGCACCAGGTGGCCGTCGAGTTGGCGGACGGCAGCAGGCTCGTCGCCGACGTCGGCGTGGTGGGCGTCGGTGGGGTCCCCCGGCTGGACTGGTTGGCCGACACCGGGCTGGACCTGTCCGACGGCCTGGCCTGCGACGCGACCGGCCGGGTGCGCGACCTGCACGGGGTGTGGGCGGTCGGTGACGTCGCCGCCTGGGCGGACGGCGAGCACAGCCGCCCGCACCGCACCGAGCACTGGACGAACGCCGGAGACCAGGCCGCCGTGGTGGCGGCCGACATCGTCGGGGTCGCACCGCCGCCACCGGCGGTGCCGTACTTCTGGTCGGACCAGTTCGGGCTCACGATCGCGCTGATCGGACGACCGGAGCTGGCCGACGCGACGCTGCCCCTGCACGGGAGTGGGCTCGATGGCGGTGCCGTGCGGGGCACCGTCGTCGGCTACCTGGCGGGCGCCCGGCTGGTCGCGGTCGTCGGGTTCGGGGCGGCGCGGCTGATCGCGCGCTACCGGCCGCTGGTGGCGGCGGGCGTGCAGCGGGCCGTGGCGCAGGAGCTCGCTGCGTCGCTGGGCTGACGGCGCCGGCTCACCGGATCCGGCTGCTCACCGGAACATCTTGCGGAGCAGCGAGAGCGCGACGAGCGCACCGACCCCCAGCAGCACATACCTGATCCTCGGATCGTCCAGCTTCGCCTGCAGCTGCTGCTTGCCGCTGTCGACCAACCGCTTGGGGTTGGCCCGGTCGATCAGGGCGTCCATATTGTCGGCGAGCGCATCCCTCGTCCGCTCGATCTCACGCTGAATCGTCTCGGGGTCGCGCGTCACGACTCCTCCTCGGTGCCGGTCGGTGCTGGGGAACGGTCTGGGGGCAGACCCTAGATCATCGCTGGTCGGCGGGGTCGGGCAGGCGCCTGGGTGCACCGCCCCGACGCCGGGCTGCCAGGATCGCGGGCATGACGAAGCGACTCGCGGTGGGCGACCCCGCACCCGACTTCACCCTTCCCGACGCAGCCGGAAAGCCCGTCTCGCTGGCCGACCACCGCGGCCGCAAGGTGATCGTCTACTGCTATCCGGCCGCGAGCACGCCGGGGTGCACCACCCAGGCCTGCGACTTCCGGGACAACCTCGCCGAGCTGGGCGACGCCGGCGTCGACGTCCTCGGCATCTCCCCCGACCCACCGGCCACACTCGCGAGGTTCCGCGACGCCGAGGGGCTGACCTTCCCGCTGCTGTCCGATCCCGACAAGGAGGTGCTCACCGCGTGGGGCGCCTTCGGCGAGAAGCAGCTGTACGGCCGGACGGTCACCGGCGTGATCCGCTCGACGTTCCTGGTCGACGCGGAGGGGACCATCGAGCAGGCGTTCTACAATGTCCGCGCCACCGGGCATGTGGCCAAGCTGCGCCGGGATCTGCAGCTCTGAGCGTCGCGGGCCGATCACGGGGAGAACGTCCTAGGCAGCCGCCGATCATGGGCTCGGCGTCGTCAATGGATCTTCCGGAGTGACCATCTCGCCGTGATCGCGGTACTCAGGGGCAATTTGCCCATGATCGCGCACCGGAGCGGCGATCAAGGCTTCGGCGACGTCGGAGTGGTGGCCAACTCGGTTCACCACGCGCGCTACGTGACCCGACGCGGGGTGGAGCCCGCGCGTCCGCACGGCAACGCGCTCCGCCAGCTCCGGCCGGTGTACCGGACGACGTTGCCGATACGCCTGGGTGTGGATGCTCTCGTCGGTACGCCGCATCGCCGGCCGCGGGCAGTGGTCGCCTTTATTCGAACAGGCGTTCGATACAATGAGAACATGCCGCGCCCGGAGCTGGACCGATGACCAACTGATCGCCGCGGTCGCGGCCAGTCGAACGCTGAGTGAGGTGTACCGGCGGCTGGGGCTGCGGCCGGGAAAGTACGACGTCCTGCGGCAGCACATCGCGCGGCTCGGGGTGGACGCGGCCCACCTCCCGACGGCCAGCGCCACCTCACCGCGAAAGGGCCTGACGTGGACCGACGCGCGGCTCGCCGAGACCGTACGCTCAAGCATCTCCGTCTCCCAGGTCGGGCGCGAACTCGGCTACCGGCCCAGTGGTGGCGTCCACCGACTGCTCATCGGTCACGTCCGCCGTCTCGGCCTTGACACCTCGCACTTCACGGGGCAAGCGTGGGCAAAGGGCCGGAACCTTGCAGGCCGCCGCGTCAAGCCGCTCTCGGAGATCCTTGTCGAGAGCTCCACCTACCGGCCCAACGGTAATCTCCGGAAACGGCTGATCGCGGCTGGGTTGAAGCCGGACCACTGCGAGGAGTGTGGGCTCAAGGAGTGGTGCGGGCAGCCGCTACCGCTCGCGCTCGACCACATCAACGGCGACCACACCGACAACAGGCTCGAGAACCTCCGTATCCTGTGCCCGAACTGCCATGCGCTCACTGAAACCTGGTGCCGCGCGAGCCCAAAGCCGGCGTACTCCAATCGGCAGAGAGACGTGACTTAGAATCACGCCAGTGCGGGTTCGAATCCCGCCGCCGGCACCGTGACCAGGAACATCACTGCCTGCGTGGAACGAGTGAGGCTCAGCTATGTTGGCCCGCCAGCTTGGGCTCGGCCACCTCCCCCGGCACCGGCCGCCGCGTGGCGACGACAACGCCACCCAGCCCCACCAGCCCGCACACCACCGACACCGCGACGAGTGCGGGCGAGGGCTGCCCCGTCGCCGCGTCGCCGAGCACCACGACCGCGACCGTGCCCGGCACGGTTCCGAGCACCGTGCCCAGCGCGTAGGGCACGAACCGCACCGCTGACAGCCCGGCCAGGTAGTTGAACACCGAGAACGGCACCAGCGGTACCAGCCGCATCGACGCGACGGCGAGCGTGCCGTGGTGGTCCAGCCTGCTCCGCACCCAATCGATCGCCGCACCCCGGGCGTAGCGCCGTACCAGCCGTCCACCGGTCAGCCGGACCAACCAGAACGCGAGCACCGCGGCGAGGGTGCTGGCCAGCAGGGTCAGCGCCAGCCCGGCCACTGCACCGAACAGCAGGCCGGCGGCCAGCGTGAACACCGTGCGCGGGAACGGCGTGACGGTCAGCCCGACCTGCACCACCACGAACGCCACGGGCGCCCAGGCTCCGGCGCTCGCCACCGCGGCCTGCAGGTCACGCACCGCGGGCACGCCGTGCAGCCTGGCCACGACGAGGACCAGCACGACGGCGAGTGCCACCACGACCAGCGCCCCTGCACCGGCGAACACCGGGCGCCACCATCGCATGCTCCGACCGTACCGAGATCGTCGTTCCGGTGCCGGGAACCGCGCCTCCCGCGGCTCCACCCTCAGAAACGTCGATCATGATTTCGGGCCCGGTCGAGCGGGTTCAGCCCGCCGCCAGCGCCACCAGCTGCGGCAGCAGCGCATACATCGCCCGGCCCCGGTGCGACACCGCGTCCTTCTCCGCGGCCGAGAGCTCGGCCGAGGTCCGCTGCCCGCCCCCCGGGACGAAGATCGGGTCGTAGCCGAAGCCGTTCGTGCCGCGGGGCGCGCGGGCGATCGTCCCGCGCCACTCCCCGTGCACCACCGTCTCCGGGCCGCCGGGCACCACCAGGGCCGCAACACAGACGAACGCCGCCCCACGGCGGGAGTCGGGCACGTCGACGAGCTGCCCGAGCACCAGCGCGGTGTTCGCCGGGTCGTCGCCGTGCCGCCCCGACCAGCGCGCCGAGAACACCCCGGGCATCCCGTTCAGCGCGTCGACGGTGAGCCCGGAGTCGTCGGCCACCGCGGGCAGTCCGGTCGCGGTGGCGGCGTCCCGGGCCTTGGCCACGGCGTTCTCGGCGAACGTCGCGCCGGTCTCGGGCGCCTCGGGGAACCCCGCCACGTCGGCCAACCCGAACACCTCGACCCCGTCCAGCTCGGCGGCGGAGAGCATCCGCGCAAGCTCGGCCAGCTTGCCGGCGTTGCGCGTCGCGACGAGCAGCTTCACGACGGGGCACCGGGCAGCGGGCCCGGGTAGGGCTCGGCCAGCACCGCCGACTGCAGCTCGACCAGCGCCCGGATCCCGCCCAGGGCCGTGTCGAGCATCGCGTCGAGCGTGGCACGGGTGAAGGTCGCGCCCTCTCCCGTGCCCTGCACCTCGACCAGCGCGCCGGTGTCGGTCGCGACGACGTTCGTGTCGACCTCGGCGCGGGAGTCCTCCTCGTAGGGCAGGTCGAGCCGCACCCGGCCGTCGACCACCCCGACGCTCACCGCCGCCACCTGGCACGACAGCGGCTTCGGGTCGGCCAGCTTCCCGTGCGCGCCGAGCCAGGTGACCGCGTCGGCGAGCGCGACGTACGCACCCGTGATCGCCGCGGTGCGGGTGCCGCCGTCGGCCTGCAGCACGTCGCAGTCCAGGGCGATGGTGTTCTCCCCCAGCGCGGCGAGGTCGATGCTTGCGCGCAGCGACCGCCCGATCAGCCTGCTGATCTCGTGCGTGCGCCCGCCGATCCGGCCCTTGACCGACTCCCGGTCGCTGCGGGTGTTCGTGGCCGAGGGCAGCATCGCGTACTCGGCGGTCAGCCAGCCCAGCCCGGAGCCCTTGCGCCAGCGCGGCACCCCCTCGGCCGCGCTCGCCGCGCACAGCACCTTCGTCTCCCCGAACTCGACGAGGACCGAGCCGGCGGGGTGGCGCTGGAAACCGCGGGTGAGGCGCACCGGGCGGAGCTCGTCGTCGGACCTGCCGTCTGCTCGCGTCACCGGCCCAGCTTAGGACCGCCTACACCGCATACGACGCGCCGGGCACCACGAGCTCGACCGACCCGGCGAAGGTCTCCGCGGCCTCGGCCCGCAGCTGTTCGCCGTCGTACCAGGCCGGCACGTGGGTGAGCAGCAGGCGGCCGACCCCGGCGGCGGCGGCGTGCTCGCCGGCCTGCCGGCCGGACAGGTGCACCCCGGGCGGCGGGGAGTCCCATTCCGCGGTGACGTGCGGCCAGCTCGCCTCGCAGAGCAGCACGTCGGCGTCCCGGGCGAGCTCGACGAGGGCCTGGCACGGACCGGTGTCGCCGCTGTAGACCAGGCTGACCCCGCCCTGCTCGACGCGCACCGCGTACGCCTCGCACGAATGGTCGACGCGACGCGCCCGCAGCAGTACCCCGCCGACCCCGGCGACCGCGTCCTCGGTCAGCGCCCGGAAGGCGAGCACGTCGGACAGGTCGGTGCCGGCCCGTTCCGCGGCGGAGGGCGCGTACGCCGCCGCCAGCCGGTCCGGTGCCCCGGCGGGGGCGTGCACGGGCAACGGGTGCGCAGTGGCGTCGAAGGGTGGGTGCGGGTGGTAGCGCCGGTGCACCACCAGGCTCGCCACGTCCGCGCAGTGGTCGGCGTGCAGGTGCGACAGCACGACGGCGTCGAGCTCCCACGGGTCGAGGTGACGCTGCAGCGCGCCGAACGTGCCGTTGCCGAGGTCGAGCACCAGACGGGTGCCACCTGCCTCGACGAGGTATCCGGACGCGGGCGAGTCGGGCCCCGGCCCGCTCCCCGAGCAGCCGAGCACGGTGAGCCGCATGAGCGACGATGCTAGCCCGGTCGGGTCCGGCGCAGCCACCAGAGGCCGACGAGTGGCAGCACCAGCGGGACGAAGCCGTAGCCGCGGCCGTACACCGACCAGACCGTGTCGTCGGGGAAGGCGGCGGTGGGCAGGACGGTGAGGGTGCCGATGACGAGGACCCCGACGAGCTCGAACGAGACGGCGGTCCAGGCCAGCCGTCGGTAGCCCGGCCGGTGCCCGGCCAGCCCGATCGTCGCCAGGAGGTAGACGACGCCGGCCAGTGCGGAGAGCAGGTAGGCCACCGGCGCCGCGCCGAACCTGGTGGCGATCTGCACCAGCGCCCTGGCCGTGGCGGACAGCGCGAAGATCGCGTAGACGGCGACGAGCACCCGACCGGGGCCGCTGGACGTCGCACGCGGTTCAGCCACCGGCGCCCCACAAGCCCTGCAACCGCAGCGCCACGACGGCGGTCGCGATCGCGGCCACCGTGATCACCGTGCCGCCCCAGCGGGTCGGCTCGGCGTTCGCGAACTGCAGCGCGATCGGCAGCACGCACACCGAGACGACGAGGTAGATGAGGAACGTACCGGTCTCGGGGAGCCGCACCCCGCCGAACACCCGCACCGCGGCGATCAGCGCCTGCACCACCAGAAGCGCTTCGACGGCACCGGTGGCGAGCGTGTGCACCCGGGCGGGCGGCCGGTTGCACACGGTCGAGGCGAGGCCGAACACCGCCAGTGCGCCGCACCCGACGAGCACCACGACCACCAGGGCGTCGATCACGCGGCGGACGGTACCCCAGCTCGCCCGGCAGGTCGGCCCCCGGCTCAGGCAGGTGTGACGATCCCGATCTCCGGGCCGAGGAAGCGGCGTCCCAGCCTGCGGAACGGCTCGGGGTCCCCGGTGGCCAGGAACTCGTGCTGCGGCGGGGGCGGGTCCTCGGCGTCGCGGGCGAGGTCGCGGGCCATCAGCGTGCGCACGACGTCCTTGGCCGTCTCGTCCGCGCTGGACACCAGCGTGACGTCCGGGCCGAGCACGATCTGCAGCACCCCGGCCAGCAGCGGGTAATGCGTGCAACCCAGCACCACGGTGTCCACCCTGGCCTGCTGCAGGGGCTCCAGGTAGCTCTGGGCCAGCCCGAGCACCTGGCGTCCACTGGTCATCCCACGCTCGACGAAGTCGACGAACCGGGGGCACGCCACCGCCGTCACCTTGACCTCGTGGGCGGCCGCGAACGCGTCGGTGTAGGCGCCCGAGGCGATCGTCGCCGCGGTCCCGATGACGCCGATCCGCCCGGCCCTGGTGGCGGCGACGGCCCGGCGCACGGCCGGCAGCACGACCTCCACCACGGGCACCGGGTAACGCTCGCGGGCGTCGGCGAGGCACGCCGCCGAGGCCGTGTTGCACGCGATGACCAGCAGCTTCACCCCACGGCTGACGAGGTCGTCGCCGATCGCCAGCGCGTGGGCCCGGATGTCGGCGATGCGCAGCGGGCCGTACGGCCCGTGCGCGGTGTCCCCGACGTAGACGATCTGCTCGGCGGGCAGCTGGTCGATCACGGCGCGGGCCACGGTGAGCCCGCCGACGCCCGAGTCGAAGATACCGATGGGGGCGTCGATGCCTGGCACGGTCATCCGGCGGTCGGAGACCGGTCGATCTCACGCACGGCCCGACAGCCTACGGCGCCGCGAACCGGCCGTCACCCACCCGCCGGTCAGCCCGCGCGACCACCCAGGCCGCGAGCAGCCCGGCCAGCGCCCCGAACAGATGCGCCTGCCAGGAGACGAACGGCTGCCCCGGCAGGATCCCGAACAGCAGGCCGCCCCAGAACGCGAACAGCACGACGGCGAGCAGGATCTGCCTGGCGCTGTGCGCGAAGAAGCCGCGGGCCAGCAGGAACACCAGCCAGCCGAAGATCACCCCGGAGGCGCCGACCGTGGTCCCGTTGCCGGTGAACCAGACCCCGAGCCCGCTGATCAGCCAGATCGTGGCGGTGACCGCGACGAACTGCCCGATCCCCCCCGCCATCGCGAGGAACCCGAAGATCAGGAACGGCAGCGTGTTGGCGAGCAGGTGGGCCCAGCCGTGGTGCAGCAGCGGGGCCCAGAGCACGCCGTCGAGGCCGTCGAGCCTGCGCGGCACGATCCCGTCCGCGTCGAGCCGCAACCCGGTCGCCAGGTCGACGATCTCGACGACGTAGAGCACCGCGGTGAAGGCCAGCATCGTGACCAGCGCAGCGAGCGGCGCGGGCGGCAGCACGCGGGCGATCGAGCGTCGGGCCATCGGCACGGGTGGGGCCATGTGGTCGAGGTTACGCGCGGACGGCCTCGGGCACGGGCTGCCGTTCGTGCCGCCGGCCGGCCGGCCTGGCGTTCATCAGCGCGGGCGACCGCGGCGCGCGTGGTGTGGTTCGCTGCGGGGCGCGCTCGGCGCTCACGCCAGGAACTCGACCTCGACGCCGAGCTCACGGTAGGTGTGGAGGGCCCGTCGGTCCCGAGTCCCAGCAGGCAGGCGACTGCCTTGTCGATGGTTGCACGCGTGGTTGGACCGTACCAGGAACTCGGCCGGCGGCGATCCGGTTGTCCACTGCCTGACCGCTCAGCGTGCCGCCTGCCTGCTCAGGCCCAGAGGTGACCCTCGATGCCCTTGACGGCATCGTCGAGGTCGCCCGTGTAGGCACCGGTGGACAGGTACTTCCAACCCGCGTCGCAGACCACGAGCACGATGTCGGCGGTCTCCCCCGCGCCGGCGGCCTTCTCCGCGACGGCCAGCGCCGCGTGCAGGATCGCGCCGCTGGAGATGCCCGCAAAGATGCCCTCCTTCGCCACCAGCTCGCGGGTGCGGCGTAGCGCGTCGTGGCTGCCGACGGAGTAGCGCGCGGTGAGCACGTCGGGGTCGTAGAGCTCGGGGACGAAGCCCTCGTCGAGGTTGCGCAGGCCGTAGACCAGCTCGCCGTAGCGCGGCTCGGCGGCGACGATCTGCACGTCCGGCTTGTGCTCGCGCAGGTAGCGGCCGACGCCCACGAGGGTGCCGGTGGTCCCGAGGCCCGCGACGAAATGCGTCACCGTCGGCAGGTCACGCAGGATCTCGGGACCGGTGCCGCGGTAGTGCGCATCGGCGTTGGCCGGGTTGCCGTACTGGTAGAGCATCACCCAGTCCGGGTTCTGTGTCGCCAGCTCCTTGGCCATCGCGACGGCCTGGTTCGAGCCACCCGCCGCCGGCGAGGAGATGATCTCCGCACCGTACATCTCCAACAGCTGCCGGCGCTCGACCGAGGTGTTCTCGGGCATCACACAGATCACCCGGTAGCCCTTGAGCTTGGCCGCCATCGCCAGCGAGATGCCGGTGTTGCCCGAGGTGGGCTCCATGACCGTGCAGCCCGGGGTGAGCAGGCCGTCGGCCTCCGCCTTCTCGATCATGGCAAGCGCGGGTCGGTCCTTGATCGATCCGGTGGGGTTGCGGTCCTCGAGCTTGGCCCACAGCCGGACGTGCGGCGCGGGCGACATCGACGGCAGGCCCACCAGCGGGGTGTCGCCCACCGCGTGCAGCAACGAGTCGTAGCGAGCCATCACATCTCCTCAGCCGTAGGCCGGCGGGCCGGCGGGCCGGCGGAAAAAGGCAGACCCGCCCCCGCACACCCTGCTCAGCGCATACCGCCGGCGACGGCGGGCAGGATCGTGAGGGTCGAGGACTCCTGGACCGGCGCCTCGAGCCCCCCGGCGAAGCGCACGTCCTCGTCGTCGACGTAGATGTTGACGAAGCGGTGCAGCGAACCGTTGGTGATCAGCCGGTCCTTGATGCCGCTGTGCCGCGACTCCAGGTCATCGATCACCTCGGCGACGGTCCCACCTTTGGCCTCGACGGCCTTCTCACCCCCGGTGTGGGTGCGCAGGATGGTGGGGATGGACACGGTGACGGCCATGCGGAGACTCCTGGTCGGATCGTTTCGTGCAGGACGGCGGATCAGACGTTGTCGGGGACGTCGTCCGCGCCGGTGTGCGCGAACATATAAGTCTCCACGACCTCGACCTGTTCCTCGGTGACCACGCCGTCGACGATCCGGTAGGACCGGAGCTCGTGGGTGTCCTGCTCGCGGGTGGACACCAGCACGTAGTGCGCGTCGGGCTCGGCAGCGTAGGAGACGTCGGTCCGTGACGGGTACGCCTCGGTCGCGGTGTGCGAGTGGTAGATGACCACCGGGACCTCGCCGCGCGAGTCCAGGTCCCGGTAGAGGCGCAGCAGGTCGCCCGAGTCGAACTCGTAGAATGTCGGCGAGCGGGCCGCGTTGAGCATCGGGACGAACCGCTCCGGCCGGTCGGCGCCCTCGGAACCGGCGATGACGCCGCACGCTTCGTCGGGATGGTCCCGGCGGGCGTGGGCGACGATCTCGTCGACGAGATCAGCTCGGATCACCAGCACTCTCACAGGGTACGTGGCCCACCCGACAGAACGCACATTCGTCGAGGCGGCCACTCCCCGTCACCGCTCCCCATGATCACCGTTTCGGTGCCGGACGCCGCGGTTTTCGCGGTCCGCGGCTCCGAAACGCCGATCACGGGGAGATTTCCCAGCCGCTCAACCCAGCCGCATCCGCGACTGCACCAGCGCGTCCTGCACGAACGTCAGCCAGTGGTAGACGCCGAGGTGCGCGGCACGTGGGTCGTCGGCGGGGAGCTCGTCGGGCATGTCCTCGCTGACGTCGAGCGCGGTGCCCAGCGCCAGCCGGACGTCGTTGAGGGCGCTCAGCCAGGAGTCGGCCTGCTCCGCGGTGAGCTCGACCCGGCCACCGGACTCGGGCACCGTGTCGAGCACCACGGTGGCGGCCGCGTCCTTGGCCTCGATCAGCTCGGGCTCGTGCAGCGAACGCATCGCGGCGGAGAGGTCGGCGTCGTCCCGTGCGAACTCGGGCAGCAGCCGGGCGAGGACCCGGTCGTCCGGCTTCGTCGACGGGCCGGTGCGCAGCCCGGTCAGCTCGGCGAGCTCATCGACGGGCTGGGAGTCGGTGCGCGCGGCGAGCATCTCCTTGACCTCGCCGATCAGGCCACGCAGCACCGCGGCCTCCTGCGTCGCCAGGGTGGCGACCAGCCGGGCCCGGCCGCCGCGTCCGGAGCGCTTCCAGCCGTTCATGCCCGCGACATGGTGGCCCAGAGGCCGGCCGCGTGCAGCTTCGCCACGTCGACCTCGATCTTGTCCCGGTCGCCGGACGACACCGCCGCCTTGCCCTTGTGGTGCACGTCGAGCATCAGCGCCGTGGCCTTGGGCTCGGGGTAGCCGAACAGCTTCTGCAGCACGTATGTCACATAGGACATGAGGTTGACCGGGTCGTTCCAGACCACGGCCTGCCAGGGGGTGTCGGCGGAGCGGTCCTCGTCGATGACCGGGTCCACCTGACGGGTGGGGGAAGGTAGCGCTGCGGTCATGGTTCCATGGTGACACCAACCGCGTGCCGGGCGCACGCCACCTAGGCTGCGCAGCCATGAGCGGCATCCCCGGGTCGACGAGCACGGCTCCGAGAGGCGGTTCGGCCCCGAGGAGCACGGCCCTGCTCACCGACCGCTACGAGCTGACAATGGTGGCCGCCGCACTGGCCGACGGGACCGCGCAGCGGCGGTGCGCCTTCGAGGTCTTCGCCCGCAGGCTGCCCGACGGGCGCCGCTACGGCGTGGTCGCCGGGACCGCTCGGCTGCTCGACGCGCTGGCGGGGTTCCGCTTCGGCGACGCGGAGCTGGAGCAGTTGGCGGGGGTGCTCGACCCGGCCACCGTGGGGTGGCTGGCGCGCTACCGCTTCCGCGGCGACATCGACGGCTATCCCGAGGGGGAGCTGTACTTTCCCGGCTCGCCGATCCTCACCGTCACCGCCGCGTTCGCCGACGCGGTGCTGCTGGAGACGCTCGCGCTGTCGATCCTCAACCACGACAGTGCCGTCGCGTCCGCGGCGGCCCGGATGGTCAGCGCGGCGCGCACCCGGCCACTGATCGAGATGGGCTCGCGGCGCACCCACGAGGAGGCGGCGGTGGCCGCGGCCCGGGCCGCCTACCTCGCCGGGTTCGACGCCACCTCCAACCTGGAGGCGGGCCGGCGGTACGCCATCCCGACGGCGGGCACCGCCGCGCACGCGTTCGTCCTGCTGCACGACGACGAGCTCGCCGCGTTCCGCAGCCAGGTCGCCACCCTCGGGGCGAGGACGACGCTGCTCGTCGACACCTACGACATCCGGCGCGGCATCGAGAACGCGATCACGGCGGCAGGCCCGGAGCTCGGCTCGATCCGGATCGACTCCGGGGACCTCGGCGTGCTGGCCCAGCAGGCCCGCGAGCAGCTCGACGCACTGGGCGCCACCGGAACCCGGATCGTGGTGTCGGGCGACCTCGACGAGTACGCTATCGCCGCGCTGCGCGCCGAGCCGGTCGACTCCTACGGGGTCGGCACCTCGGTGGTCACCGGTTCCGGCGCGCCGACCGGCGGGATGGTCTACAAGCTCGTGGAGGTCGACGGCCGGCCGGTCGCGAAACGCAGCACGTCGAAGGAGTCGCGCGGCGGCCAGAAGTCGGCGCTGCGCCGCTACAAGCCGACGGGCACGGCGATCGAGGAGGTCGTGTACCCGGTCGCGGCGGCGCCGTCCGTGGGGCCGAACGACCGGGTGCTGCCGGTGCCGCTGGTCCGCGGCGGCGAGCCGGTTGCCGACCTGCCCACGCTGGAGCAGTCCCGCGAGCGGCTGCGCGCCGC
>JBBSGM010000074.1:0-19969 GCA_038254065.1 Mycobacteriales bacterium
CGCAGCAGCATGCGGTGGTTTGGAACCACTCCCTGCAGAACGGCCCCGGAGGACCTACCTCCATCTCCAGCACAGCACCGCACCTCAAGAGTCCAGCTCTCTACATCCGAACCTCCAGACGCGTTCGTGGCACACCCGACCACGATCCAGGTAGGCCGGCCGCAGCACGCGCAGATCAGGCGGCGTATGCGCACGCGGCCAGCGGTGACCAACTCTGGCTGAAGCGACGCGAGCAGCCGCCTCCAGTCCTTCACGACGCCACTGCCTGCGGTAGGGCTCCATCTCGCGGCGCTTCGCCCGCCCGTGTTTCCCAGGTCACATCATTTACATTGTTCAAAGTCGGCCTCCATCCTCTTCACCCAGAGGCCCCGGTGGATGCCGCCGCCTGAGCCTGCTTGCACAATGATCGTACTGGATGAATTGACTGTACAATAGTCCTCAGCATGATGGATCCGGCCGTGAAGGGCAAGGCCTTCAGCTAGATTGGCTGGACAATGCAGGGCGTGGGCGGCGACACTGCCGTCCATGTCCGGTCGCCGAGCAACCACGCCGCTCTACCAACAGATAGCTGACGAGTTGCGCGTTCAGATCAGTGCGGGCACGCTGCGCCCCGGTGACCAACTGCCCACCGAGCTCACCCTGGCCACGCAGCACAGCGTCACTCGGGCGACGGCGAGGCAGGCGCTGGCGGTCCTGGTCAATGAAGGGCTGATCATTTCCGCTCGCCCCCGCGGCCACTTCGTGCGCCAAGTCGAACGGATGAGCTACCGGCCTCAGGTGCAGTGGCAACCACGGCCGGCGGCCCCAGAGATGGACTTGTTCCTGACCGAGCAGTTCGCACTGGGCCGCAGTCCTTCACAGGACATCAGCGTCGAATTGGTGACCCCACCCGCCGAGATCGCCAAGCGCCTCCAACTACCGGACGGGGACCTGGCGGTGGCCCGCAAACGAGTCCGGTACCTCGATGGTGTCCCGTTCAACACCAACGACTCCTATTACCCACTGTCGCTGGTCGAGGGCTCGGAGATCATGCACCCGGCCGACGTGGCGCGCGGTACGAACCGCGTGCTCACCGAGCTTGGCACAGACCAGGTCCGCGCGATCGACGAGATCGAGATCCGGATGCCCACCCCCGAGGAGGCCCACCGCCTGGACCTCGGCACGGGGCTGCCGGTGGCCGTTCACCGAGTCACCGGCTACACCCGGGACAGCCGGCCGGTCCGATGCACGGTCAACGTCCTGCCCGGTGACCGCCACATAATCCTGTTCGAGCGAACCAAACCGGAAGCAGACCAAGGCCCGGCCTACAGCAACCGTGCCGAGTACGAGCCAGACCGGCAGGCGGCGGCCGAAGGCGCGCTCGCGGACAACGGGTCCCATTGATCGACGAGATCACCGTTCGGACAGCCAACGCCACCGACCTGCTCGCCGTGTTGGCCATGCTGGACGAGGCCTCGGCGTGGCTGCGGAGCAAAGGCCTCGACCAGTGGCAGCGGCCGCCACGCGTGGAGCGCATCAGCGAGCACCTCGACGCCGGCGAGGTGTTCCTCGCTGAGGACCACGCCGGCCGGCCCATCGCCACCATCACCCTGACCGGCTTCGCCGATCCCGACTTCTGGACTACCGCTGATGACCCGGCCTCGGCGCTCTACGTCCGCCGACTCCTGGTCACGCGGCGCGCAGCAGGACAGGGCTTGGGAGCTGCCCTTCTCGACTGGGCCGCCGAGCGGGCCCAGCGACAGGGCCACCGCTGGCTGCGCCTCGACGCCTGGCGCACCAACCGTGGCCTGCTGGACTACTACCGCCGACTTGGATGGACACACATGCGCACGGTCGAGATGCCGGGCCGATTCTCCGGTGCTCTGTTCCAGCGCCGGGCGTCCGTGCGATCGGATCGTCACCGCGTCAAGGTTCTCGACGACACAACCTGACCAGCTGACCTGGGTGTCGTGAAACTTCCTTGTGGCCGGTGTCAGCTCTCGATCGTCACCGGCGCCGATGGTGAGCTGAGATGTCGTCGCTGACCGTGACCCTCGGGGGTGATCTGGCTACGCCGGGCACGTGCGTCCTGACCCTGTTCGGCGGCGGCGTGATCGGCGGTGTACTTCGGTACTGGAGGCAGCTCCGCAAGGTCGGCGGCTGGGGTGACTCCTCACCGCACCCCGCTCGATGACGCCGGCGGGGCAGCTCGAAGGGACTCCGGCACCGCCCGAGTGGTGCTTACCCCGGCAGCAGCGGACCTGCTCCTGAAACTGACCGACCTGCACGGTCCGCTGATGTTCCACCAGTCCGGCGGATGCTGCGACGGAAGCTCGCCGATGTGCTATCTGGACGGCCAGTTCCGGACTGGGGACTCGGACGTTCATCTCGGCGACCTCGCCGTCGATGGCTGGCGCCGATCGGGTTCTGGATGTCGGCGTCCCAGTTCGAGTACTGGAAGCACACACACCTCACCGTCGACATGATGAAGGGGTGGGGAGCGGGTTCTCGGTGGAGGCACACCGAGGGGGTGCGCTTCCTGATCCGTTCGCGACTGTTCACCGACGAGGAGTCCGCGGCGCTGAACGTGGGGTGACTCGCGTACGGGCCCGGATTGTCTACGGGACGGTCCGGGCCTGGTCGAGGGTGTCCGGGACAACGATGTCCGACGAGAAGAACGCACGATGTCCGAATCCACGACCCTTGCGTGACCGTGTGGCGTGGCGCTGGTCGGACGTCGGGAAGCCGGAGGTATTTCGATCCATTGATATGAGCGAAGTCACATATGGACGCTCAGTCGTGCTGATGCGGAGGCGTGCGCGATGGCCGCCGCGCGTGCGGAGACCGCCGTGCCGATCAACGCGTAAACGAGATGGTCCGGATCACCGATGATCGGCCGGGACCGTCGGTGCACCGGACTACGGTGGTTGGTGGTCGGCCCGCAGTCGGGACTGTCCGACCTCGGGCCTGAGCACAGCGGGGGATTGTCGATCGCGCGCTCGTGGCTTGCCACGAGCGGTGAGACAGGAGGAGCGCATGGCCGAGACCGGGCCCGTGGCGTTGTTGGAGTCGTTGTTGATGAGCAAGTCGCTGAGCGATCCCGAACTCGCGCGGGCGACCGACGCGGTGCCCGATCATGCGGTGCTGCCCGACGTGAGCGTGCTCAAGATCGGCGGCCAGAGCCTGATGGACCGCGGTCGAGCCGCGGTGCATCCGGTCGTGGAGGAGCTCGTCGAGGTCAAACGTATCCACAAGATCCTCATCGGGGCCGGTGGCGGTACCCGGGCCAGGCACGTCTACGCGCTGGCTGCGGAGCTGGGCCTGCCCACCGGCATACTCACCGACGTCGGATCGGCGGTGGCCGGCCAGAACGCGCAGATGCTGGGTTACCTGATGGCGCGCCACGGGGTGCCGGTGGTCGGTGGCGCGGCGTTCAGCGCGCTCCCGTTGTACCTCGCGGCGGCCGGGGCAGCGATCTTCGCGGGGATGCCGCCTTACGACATGTGGCAGCACGTGCCGAGCGAGGGAGTGATCCCGCCCTATCGGACCGACGCCGGCTGTTACCTCGTCGCCGAGACCTACGGCTGCCGTAGCATGATCTTCGTCAAGGACGAGGACGGGCTCTACACCGCTAACCCGAAGAACGACTCCTCGGCGACGTTCATCCCGGAGATCACCGTCGATGAGCTCATCGAGCTGGACCTGCCCGATCTGGTGATCGAGCGGCCGGTGCTGGAGCTGATGCGCCGAGCCCGGCACGTGCGGTCGGTCCAGGTGGTCAACGGGCTGCGGCCCGGGCTCATCACCCGCGCGCTGGCCGGCGAGCACGTCGGCACCATCATCTCGGCCTGACCGGCCCGTATCCTTTCGGAGAAACGCCATGACCGCTACCGCTCCGGCCGTCACCGGCAAGGATGTTCCCTCGGCGCTGATGCGCCAGACCCTGCTCGACCGCGAGCTGGTCCGCCCGATCGACCGACCGGTGATCCGGCTGCTCCCATGGCTCAACGTCGTCACCCTCGGCGGACGTTCGATCATCGACCGCGGCCGGGATGTGGTGCTGCCGGTGGTCGACGAGCTGCGTTCGCTGCTTCCCGACCACCGGATGCTGATCCTGACCGGGGCCGGGATCCGGGCCCGGCACGTGCTGGGTGTGGGCCTCGATCTCGGGCTTCCGACCGGTGCGCTGGCGGGTCTTGCCGCCACCGAGGCCGAGCAGAACGGGCATCTGATCGCCGCGCTGCTGGCCGCCGAGGGCGTGTCGTACCTGCCTTCCGGGTCGGTCGCCCACCAGCTGGCGGTGCACCTGGCAGCCAGCCGGGCCGTGGTGTCCAACGGCTTCCCGCCCTACGGGATCTATGAGTTCCCGCCCGAGGTCGGCAAGATCCCGCCGCACCGCACCGACACCGGTGCGCTCTTGTTGGCCGACGCGTACGGCGCGGCCCGCACGATCTACGTCAAGGACGTCGACGGGATCTTCAGCAGCGACCCGACCGTTGACGTGACGGCCCGGCGCCTGCCGCGGGTCAGTGCCGCCGAGCTGCTGGACAACGACCTCGGCGACCTCCCCATCGACCGACTGGTGCTGGAGCTGATGGTCCATACCAAGCACGTCAAGGAGATCCAGATCGTCAACGGGCTCATTCCCGGCAACATCACCAAGGCGTTGCGGGACGAAGCCGTCGGTACGACCGTGTACTCCGACTGACCAAGGCCGACCATCGACGGCGGGTGCGCCTTGGTGGTACCGGGAAATAACGTCGTCGGCATCACCTGTTCGCACCGAATACCCGACTCAGTCGCACGAATATCCCACTCGCGGGCTGTGGGCGGAGGGTGAGCAGGGGTTGGGCGCGGTCAGCTCTGGCCGGCCACGGAGCGCGCGACGACCTCGAACTCGAGCAGCGACGAACCGGACGCCACCGGTCGCGCCCGCTCCCCGGAGTGCGCGTCCTTCGCGGGACCCTTCAGCCAGGCCTGGAAGTCCTCCTCGCTCTCCCAGTGCGTGACGACGAAGTAACGGTCGTCCCCGGACACCGGGCGCAACAGCTCGAAGGAGATGAACCCCTGCTGGCCGTCCACGGCGTGCAGCCGGTTGGCGAACCGCTTCTCCAGCTCGGGGCCCGCGCCCTCGGGTACCTCGATTGCGTTGATCTTCACGACAGCCATGGGGCTCAGATTAACGCTTGCCCGGTGGACCAACATCGCGGCGCAGGTTCACGCATGGGCAGCTCCGCTCACGGGACGGCCGAACCGCGCACCACCCCGATCCCAGCCTCGTTGCGCAACGACCGGAGCGGCGTCGTCACTGGGCGTCGCGGCACAGTTTCCGGGGATCGCCCGGCTCGCACGTATACCCCGACTCAGTCGCACGAATACCCCGACTCGCGGGAACTGCCCAACGCGAACCGGCCGTCCGCCAGCCGTTCGGCCAGGCCGTCGACCAGTAGTGAGTCCAGGCAGCGGTCGCGTTGCGCCGCGTCGGGCCAGACGGCGTCCAGTGCCAGCCCGGGCACCGGGGCCTGCTCGACGCGCAGCACCTCGAGCAGCCGGCCGCGGACCTGCCGGTCGGTGCCGGCGAAACCCTGCGGGGCCCGCCGCGGGCCGGTGTAGGCCGGGCGGCCCGCCGCCAGCCAGGCGCACTCCACGCGGACCGGGCAGCCGCCGCAGTGCGGAGCCCGAGCCGTGCACACGACGGCGCCGAGCTCCATCAGGCCCGCGGACAGGGTGGCGGCGGTGCGGGCGTCGGTGGGCAGCAGCGCCTCGACGTCGGCGAGGTCGGCGCGGGTGCGAGCCGGCCCGGCGTCGCCCTGGCCCTGCACCGCGCGGGCGATCACCCGGCGGACGTTCGTGTCCACCACCGGGCAGCGCCGCCCGTAACCGAACGCCGCCACCGCGCGCGCGGTGTAGGAGCCGACACCCGGCAACGCCTCGAGTGCGTCCACGTCGGAAGGGACGATGTCGCCATGCCGCTCGGCGATGGTCCGGGCGGCCTCGTGCAACCGCAGCGCCCGGCGCGGGTAGCCGAGCCTGCCCCACGCCCGGAGCACCTCGGCGCGCGGCGCGGCGGCGAGCGCGGAGGGCACCGGCCACTCGGTCATCCAGCGCAGCCACACCGGCTCGACCCTGGCCACCGGGGTCTGCTGGAGCATGAGCTCGCTGACCAGGACACCCCACGGCGTCGTCCCGGGCCGCCGCCATGGCAGGTCCCTGGCCTGCGCGGCGAACCACGTCACGACGAGGTCGGCCAAGGAGGAACGTGGCGGTGGCACGACCGCAGATCGTGCCACCGCCCGGCGCGGCGGACCTAGCTTTCCTAGGCGACCTCGTTCAGTTTCCCGGTCGCCACGTCGAAGACGAACCCGCGGACCGAGTCCTTGTGCGGCACGAACGGGTTGGCCTTGATCCGGGCGACCGACTGGCGGACGTCGGCGTCGAGGTCGCCGAACGCCTCCGCGGACCACCCCGGCTTGAGGCCGGTGTCCTCCTGGATCGAGCGCTTGAACTCGTCGTCGGTGAACGTCAGCATCCCGCAGTCGGTGTGGTGGATCAGGATGATCTCCTCCGTGCCCAGCAGCCGCTGGCTGATGGCGAGCGAGCGGATCTCGTCGTCGGTGATGACGCCACCCGCGTTGCGGATGACGTGCGCCTGGCCCTCGCTGAGCCCGAGGATGCGGTAGACGTCGAGGCGGGCGTCCATGCACGCCACGACGGCGACGCGCTTGCCGGGCGGCATCGGCAGCGGGCCGGAGAAGGACTCGGCGTAGTGGGCGTTGTTGGCGAGCAGTTCGTCCGTGACGGACATGGTTCTCTCCGGTGTGATGAGGTTTCTCTTCAGGGTGCGGACAGATGTCCGCAAAGTGCGGTGCGGGCCGCGCGCCGACCGCGGGGTGGAGCGCTCGCGGCGGACTACGCGGCCGGGCGACAGAGCTCGTCGAACTGCATCGTGCGACGGCTGGGCCAGAAAGGCTCGAGCCGGGTGCGCAGCACGCCAAGAGTCAACCGCCCCGCGGCGGTCGAGGCAACAGCTGGGTCTCAACGGAGTCCGTCGACCACCGCGGCCAGGTCGCCGACCTCCTGGATGCGCATGCCGTTGGGTGCCACCTCGCTGTCCGGGGGCACCAGTGCCCTGGTGAAGCCGAGCCGAGCCGCCTCGGCCAGCCGCCGCGACACCCCGGCCACCCGGCGCACCTCGCCGGCCAGCCCGATCTCCCCGATGACGACGAGGTCGGGCGGCAGCGCGAGGTCGCGTTTGGCCGACGCGACGGCGAGCGCGACCGCGAGGTCGGCCGCGGGCTCGAGCACCTTCATCCCGCCGACGGTTGCGGTGTAGACCTCCGCGTCGTGCAGGGTGACCCCCGCGCGGCGTTCCAGCACGGCCAGCAGCATCGCGATCCGGGCGCTGTCCAGCCCGCTGACCGCGCGGCGCGGGCTCGGGATGTTCGTCCCCGCCACCAGCGCCTGCACCTCGGCGAGCAGCGGCCGGCGGCCGTCCATCACCACCGTGACGGCGGTGCCGGGCACGACGGTGTCGCCGGTGGCGCCGAACCGGGCCAGGAACAGCCCCGAAGGGTCGGCGATCCCGACGATGCCCTGGTCGCGCAGCTCGAAGCAGCCGACCTCGTCGGCGGGGCCGAACCGGTTCTTCACCCCGCGGACCATGCGCAGCGCGGAGTGCTTGTCTCCTTCGAACGCGAGCACCACGTCGACCAGGTGTTCCAGCACCCGCGGACCCGCGATCGAGCCGTCCTTGGTGACGTGTCCGACGAGCACGACGGGCAGCCCACGCTCCTTGGCCAGCGCGGTCAGTGCGACGGTGACCGCTCGGGTCTGGGTGACCCCGCCCGCGGCGCCGTCGACCGTCGCGGTGGACATGGTCTGCACCGAGTCGACGACGAGCAGGTCGGGCCGCAGCGCCTCCAGGTGCCCGAGGATCGCGGCGAGGTCGGACTCCGCGGCGAGGTAGAGCTGGTCGTGCACCGCGCCGGTGCGCTCGGCGCGCAGCCGGACCTGGCCTGCCGACTCCTCGCCGGTGACGTACAGCACCCGACCGCGGGCCGCCACCTTCGCGGCGACCTCGAGCAGCAGGGTGGACTTGCCTACGCCGGGTTCGCCCGCCAGCAGTACCACCGAGCCGGGAACGAGCCCGCCACCGAGCACCCTGTCCAGCTCGTCGACACCGGTGGGACGGGCCCGCGCCGCGTCGAGCTCGACGTCGGCGATGCGTCGGGCCGGGGTGCTCGGCGCGCCCGCGGCGACCCGCCGGATGGCTGTCGACGGCGCCTGCTGCTGCTCGAGGGTGCCCCAGGCCTGGCACGACGGGCAGCGGCCCACCCACTGTGCGGACTGGTGGCCGCAGTCCGTACAGCGGTGCGGCAGGCGGGTGCTGCGGCCGGTCAGCCCTGGCCGCCCTCGGTCACTCGCTCGCCCGCCGCGATCCCGACCGGCAGGTTGACGGTGACGGTGCCGGCTCGCTGGAACGTCAGCATCAGCGGGTAGTTCAGGCCGGGCCGGATGTCCTGGGTGAGCGAGGTCAGGGCCAGTCGCACCTGGGTGGTGTCGGGCTGCCCGGCACCGGGCCGGCTGCCGGTGACGAGCACGTGATGGCCGGGCAACGAGGTGTCCCCGTCGATGCGCACCGAGCCGGCGACCGGGCTGCTGGCCGAGACCAGCCGGTCGATGCCGTCGGACTCGTTGATGATCGTCATCGAGACCGGTGCGGTGCCCCCGGTGCGGTAGGCGGCACCCGCGGGTCCACCGCCCGACGGGAACTCGATCTCCGCGTCACGTACGGCGATGTCGCCCACGTTGACGGCGGCCCCGGTGACCACGGAGGCGTCGTTCGCGGTCTGCGCGATCTGCCCGGACCCGCAGCCGGTCACTGTCAGCAACCCGATCACGGCGCCGACGAGGAGGGCGGCTCCGGTCGGGCGGATGGCATCGATGCGGGTCACGGGTCAGATGTCCTTCCTGCCGGTCGACTCGCCGCGGTGCGCGCGGGGACCGGTGCGGGTGCGGCCGGCCCCGCGTCCGGATGGTCGCGGGGACCGGGGGAGCAGCCTAAGGCATGGCCGCCGGGCGAGCCCGACAGCGCCGTCGCGGCGACTCCCGCGACGGCGCCGCTGCACCCGCCCTGCACGTTTGGGTCCACTTGTCAATCACCTGACCTGCGACGACGGCTCCCACCGCCGAGCAGGGGCCGCCGCGGGCGTGTTAACCTGGGTGTAGCGAAAGGGGCCAGAGGACACATGGTTTTCAAGGTCGGAGAGACCGTCGTCTACCCGCACCACGGTGCCGCGCTCATCGAGGCGATCGAGACTCGGACGATCAAGGGTGAGGAACGCAAGTACCTCGTCCTGAAGGTCGCCCAGGGTGATTTGACGGTACGTGTTCCCGCAGAGAACGCCGAGGTCGTCGGCGTTCGCGATGTCGTTGGCCAGGAAGGTCTCGATCGGGTGTTCGACGTGCTGCGCGCGCCGCACACCGAGGAGCCCACCAACTGGTCACGCCGGTACAAGGCGAATCTCGAGAAGCTCGCCTCCGGTGACGTGAACAAGGTGGCCGAAGTCGTCCGCGACCTGTGGCGCCGCGAGAAGGACCGCGGGCTGTCGGCCGGTGAGAAGCGGATGCTGGCCAAGGCGCGCCAGATACTGGTCAGCGAGCTCGCGCTGGCCGAGGGCACCGACGAGGATCGCGCCGAGGTCCTGCTCGACGAGGTGCTCGCCACCGCGACGGCCTGAGCGCCGATCGAACGCTTCGGAATGAGCGTCGTGGCGGTCGTCCCGGCCGCAGGGTCCGGGGCCCGCCTCGGCGCTGATGTGCCGAAAGCGTTCGTCCCGCTCGGCGGCGTGCCCATGGTGGTACACGCTGTGGACGGGCTGCTCGCGTCCGGCGTCGTCGACCGGGTGGTCGTCACCGTGCCCGGCGGGCAGGTCGACGCCGCTCGCGCACTGCTGGCCGGGCGTCCGGTGGACGTGTTGATCGGCGGCGCCGACCGCACCGCCTCGGTGCGCTGCGCCCTGGCGTTGACCGAGAGTGCCCACGGCGGTGAACGAGCGAACCGGGTCCGGGGTGACGATCACGGCGTGGACGTGTTGCTGGTGCACGACGCGGCCCGTCCACTCACCCCGCCCCGGCTGACTGCGGCCGTGGTGAGTGCCGTGCGGGCCGGGTGGCCGGCGGTGGTGCCGGTGCTGCCGCTGGTCGACACGGTCAAGCACATCGCCCCCGACGGCCGGGTGCACGGCACCGTCGACCGGTCCGCGCTGCGCGCGGTGCAGACCCCGCAGGGGTTCGTCGCCGACCTGCTGCGGCGGGCCTACGCCGTCGTCGGTGGCTCGGCGACCGACGACGCGGGACTGGTCGAGGCGCTGGGTGAACCGGTGCACACCGTGGCGGGGCACGCGTCGGCTTTCAAGGTGACGACGCCGTGGGACCTGGAGCTCGCCGAGCTGCTGCTGGCGGGGATCCGAGCGTGAGGGTCGGCATCGGTACCGATGTGCACCCCGTCGCGGCGGGACGCCCGTGCTGGGTCGCCGGCCTGCGCTGGGACGGGGTGGACGGCTGCGCCGGGCACTCCGACGGTGACGTCGCCGCGCATGCGCTGTGCGACGCGCTGCTCTCCGCAGCCGGCCTCGGTGACCTCGGCTCCGTGTTCGGCACCGGCAGTCCGGAGTGGTCCGGGGTCAGTGGGGTGGCCTTGCTCATCGAGGTCCGCAGGTTGCTCGCCGCCGCCGGCTGGACTCTCGGGAACGCCGCGGTACAGGTGATCGGTAACGCGCCCAGGATCGGCGCCCGGCGGGCCGAGGCCCAGCGGGTGCTGTCCGGTGCCGCGGGTGGCCCGGTCGCGGTGTCGGGCACCACCACCGACGGGCTGGGCCTCACCGGGCGCGGCGAGGGGATCGCCGCCGTCGCGACGGCCCTGCTCGTCCCATCTGCCCCGTCGACAACGACGTTGCGGTGATCAAACCGCCCTGTTGACCACGACAACGTCGTTGTCGACGCGCTGTACCTGCCGGTCGGAGCTGACCAGGTGTTCCGTAGGCTGGAGCCGTGGCTCTGCGACTGTTCGACACCGCTACCAGGGCGCAGCGTGCCTTCGTGCCGCTGCGGGCCGGGGCTGTGTCGATGTACGTCTGCGGAGCCACCGTGCAGGGCGTGGCGCATATCGGCCATGTCCGCAGCGGGCTGAACTACGACGTGCTGCGCCGCTGGTTCGCCCACCTCGGTTACGACGTCACGCTCGTCCGCAACGTCACCGACATCGACGACAAGATCCTGGCCAAGGCCGCGGCCGCGGGCCGTCCGTGGTGGGAGTGGGCGGCGACCCATGAGCGCGCGTTCGCGGCGGCGTACGAGGCGTTGGGCTGCCTGCCGCCGTCGATCGAGCCGCGCGCGACCGGGCACGTCACCCAGATGGTCGAGCTGATCGAGCGGCTGATCGAGCGCGGGCACGCATATCCCTCTGCCGGTGACGTCTACTTCGCGGTGTCCACACTGCCCGAGTACGGCTCGCTGTCCCGGCAGAAGATCGACGACGTCGCGCATGACGAGGGGGACGCCGGCGCCAAGCGCGACCCGCGCGACTTCACGCTGTGGAAGGCCGCCAAGCCGGGCGAGCCCAGCTGGCCGACGCCGTGGGGTCGCGGGCGGCCCGGCTGGCACCTGGAGTGCTCGGCGATGGCGACCGCCTACCTCGGCCCGGAGTTCGACATCCACGGTGGTGGCCTCGACCTGGTGTTCCCGCATCACGAGAACGAGCAGGCCCAGTCCCGTGCGGCGGGTGAGAGGTTCGCCCGGTACTGGCTGCACAACGCCTTGGTGACCACGGGCGGCGAGAAGATGTCCAAGTCCATGGGCAACACGGTGTCCATCGATGTGCTGCTGCGCCGGGTCCGTGGCGTCGAGCTGCGGTACTACCTGGTCGGCCCGCACTACCGGTCGGCCATCGAGTACTCCGACGCGGCGCTGGGCGAGGCGGTCGTGGCGTACCGGCGGATCGAGTCGTTCGTCCACCGGGTGCGCGAGCGGGTCGGCGAGCCGGGCGTCGGGGTGCTGTGCGCGGAGTTCACCGCCGCACTCGACGACGATCTGGGCACCCCCGGTGCGCTGGCCGCCATCCACGGTGTGGTGCGCGAGGGCAACACGGCCCTGGACGCCGGTGACCGGGCGGCCGCCGTCGGCGCGGCGGCGTCGGTCCGGGCGATGACCGGGGTGCTCGGCCTCGACCCGCTCGACCCGTGGTGGGTCGGCGCGAAACGGGCCGACCGGGACGACACCGCCACGGCGGGCGCGCTCGCGGCGCTGATCGAGGACCTGCTGGACCGCCGCCAGCAGGCCAGGACCGCGGGTGACTTCTCCGCCGCAGACGAGGTTCGGGACCGGCTCGTCGCCGCGGGCATCGAGGTGCAGGACAGCCCGGACGGGCCGACCTGGTCGCTCAAAGACAGCTAGCGAGGTAGTTCTGAAAATGGCCGGCAACTCCAAGCGGCGCGGCGCCATGCGCAAGGAAGGCACCAAGAAGGGCCCCGTCGTCGGCTCGGGGGGGCAGCGCCGCCGCGGGCTGCGCGGCAAGGGCCCCACCCCGCCCGCGGCGATCCGTCCCGGGCACCCGGCCGCGCGCAAGGCCGCCCGAGCCACCGCGCAGAAGCAGCAGGGCAACGCCAAGGTCGCCGGGTCGCGCCGGCGCGCCGGTGACGGCGAGACCCCCGAGACCGTGCTCGGCCGCAACCCGGTCGTGGAATGCCTGCGGGCCGGAGTACCGGCCACGGCGCTGCACGTCGCGCTGGGCCCGGTCGCCGACGAGCGGGTCTCCGAGGCCGTGCACCTGGCCGCGGACGCCGGCATCTCGATCCTCGAGGTGTCGCGCTACGACCTGGACCGGATCGCCGGCGGGGCGCTCCACCAGGGCGTCGCGCTGCAGGTGCCGCCCTATGCCTACGCCCACCCCGACGAGCTGCTCGCCGCCGCGGCCGGCTCCGGGCGTCCTGCTCTCATCGTCGCGCTCGACGGGGTCACCGACCCGCGCAACCTCGGCGCGGTCGTCCGGTCGGTGGCGGCGTTCGGCGGGCACGGCGTCGTCGTGCCGCAGCGGCGTTCGGCCGGGATGACGGCGGTCGCCTGGCGGACCTCGGCAGGAACCGCGGCGCGACTCCCGGTGGCCCGCGCGACGAACCTGACCCGGACCCTGCGCGAGTACGCGGCGGCCGGGCTGATGATCGCCGGGCTCGACGCCGGCGGCGACGTCTCGCTGGACGGGTTCGAACTCGCCACCGACCCACTGGTGCTCGTCGTCGGCTCCGAGGGCAAGGGCCTGTCCCGGCTCGTGCGTGAGACGTGCGACGTGACGGTGTCCATCCCGATGGCTGGTCCGGTGGAGTCGCTCAACGCCGCGGTGGCCATCGGTGTGGTGCTGGCCGAGGTGGCCCGCCGGCGCAGGCTGGCCTGACGCCGGTCCCGCCGGGTCAGGCGCGGGCGGGGAGCCGGCTGCGGTAGCGCGCGACGAGACGGCAGCCGAGGTAGCACCCGAATGCGATCGTGGTGACGTACCCGGAGACGGGCAGCCCCGGCGCCAGCGACGCCACCGTGCCGCCGACCAGTGCCAGCTCGGCGAACGCGACGGCGAGCACGGTGCCCAGCAGCGGGCTCGCGGTCACCCTGGCGGCGGCGGCACCCGGCGCGATCAGCACGGCGAGCACCAGGATCGCGCCGACGATCGGCACCGCGAGCGCCGTGGTCAGCCCGATGAGCACCGCGAACACCAGCGAGAGCCGCCGCACCGGCACCCCGCGGGCCACCGCCACGTCGGGGTCGGTGCTGGCGAACAGCAGTGGCCGGTAGAGCACCCCCAGCACTACGACCACGAGCGTCGCGACCACCCCGAGCACCCACAGGTTCGTCGAGTCCACCGACACGACCGACCCCGTGAGCAGCCCGAACTTGTTCGACGCCCGCCCGTGGTACAGCGCGAGCAGCAGCACCCCGAGACCGAGACCGAAGGCGAGCACCACGCCGATGACCGAGTCGCGCTCGCGCCGGCGCAGGCCGAGCAGCCCGAACACCAGCCCGGCCACCACCGCGCCGGCCACCGCGCCGACCCCGACCCCGACCCCGATCAGCAACGCGGCGGCACCGCCGGTGAAGGCGAGCTCGGCGGTGCCGTGTACCGCGAACGCCATCCCGCGGGCCACGATGAGCGGCGCCAGCGCGCCGGCGACCAGGCCGAGCACGGCACACGCGACCAGCGCGTTCTGCACGAACGGCTGGCCGAGCAGCGCCCAGGTGCCCGCGAAGTTGAACAACCGGCCCAGCGCCTCACTCATGGCGCGCACCCGCCCTGCACGCGACCGCCGGGGGGTCGACGTGGTCGGGATGACAGCTGGTCTCGGCGCCGACGACGACCAGCCGGTCGCGCACCCGCAGCACGTCGACCTCGGACCGGTACAGCTCGGAGAGCACCGCCGAGGTCATCACCTCCTCGGGGCGGCCGATCCGGAACCGGCCGTCGACGAGGTAGAGCACCCGGTCCACCAGCGGCAGCACCGGGTTGATCTCATGTGTGACGAACAACACGGCGGTCGACGCGCTGCGCCGCCGAGCGTCGACGAGCCGGGTGACGGTGCGCTGGTGAGCCAGGTCGAGGGAGAGCAGGGGCTCGTCGCAGAGCAGCACGTCGGGATCCCCGACGAGCGCCTGGGCCACCCGCAACCGCTGCTGCTCACCGCCCGAAAGCCGGCCCACCGGCGCGTTCGCGTATCCGGTGCCGTCGACGGCGGCCAGCGCCGCGTCCACCCTGGCCCGGCGCTCCCGCCGCCCGCGCAGCCCCGGCCCGAGCCGGTGCCCGTCGAGGCCGAGGCCCACCAGGTCGCGCCCACGCAGCGGCAGGTCGGCGTCGAACGTCTTCTGCTGCGGGATGTACCCGATCCCTGAGCTGCCGCGCCGCGGGACCCGCCCGGCGATGCGCACCTCGCCCGCCGACAGCGGGAGCAGCCCCAGCAGCACCTTGAGCAGGGTGGTCTTGCCCGAGCCGTTCGGCCCGAGGAGCGCCACGAACTCGCCCGGCGCGATGTCGAGGTCGAGGTCGCGCCACAGGGTGCGGGCGCCGAAGCTGAGCCGGCCACCGCGCAGCGACACCGCGGGCGTCGTCGCGCTACCGCCGGTGGACTCGGCCGGCCGGGCGCTGTGCCGTCCGGTCCCGGTGCTGATGGGGTGCACTGCGTCCTGTCTCCTGTCCGGTTGAGTGGTCTCACGTCCGGTCGAGCGCGCGGGCCAGCGCGTCGAGCTGACCGCCCATCCAGCCGACGTAGTCGATCACCCCCGCGGGCAACGTCTCGGTGACCTCGACGACGGGGACGCCCGCGGCCGTCGCGGCGCGGCGGACCTGGTCGGTCTCGGGGTTCTGGGTCTGGGCGTTGACGACGAGGGCGCTGACCGGGTCATTGCCGAACAGCGCGAGGGTCTGCGCCAGCACGGCGGCGGGCGGGTCGCTGTTCTGCTCGACCGCGGCGGAGAACGCCGCGGGCGTGGCGTCGATGAGCCCGGCGCTGCGGAGCAGGTATCCCGCCACCGGTTCGGTCACCGCGACCCTGGCCCCCGGATGTCCGGCTTTGATCACTTCGGCCCTGATCAGCAGGTCGGCGACCTGCGCGTCGAACGTCTCGGCGTGCGCGGTGAACTCGGCGGCGTGCGCGGTGTCGGCGGCGCCGAGGTCCGCGGCGATCCGGTCCGCGACCTTCTGCACGGCGGGCAGGCTGTACCAGACGTGCTCGTTGAAGTCCGGTGCCGCGGCGGTGACGAGCCCCGACGTCTCGACGGCGTCGATCACGGTGGGTCTGCTGCCGGTCGAGGAGATGAGCCGGGACATGAAATCGTCGTAGCCGCCGCCGTTTCGCACGACGAGCCGGGCGTTCGCCACGCTCGCGGCCTCGGCCGGGGTCGCCTCGTGTGAGTGCGGGTCGACCGACGGGTCGGCGATGACCGAGGTGACGTTCACCCGGTCGCCACCGACTGCCGCGACGATCGCGCCGTAGACGTTCGTGGCGGCGACGACCGGGATCTTGCCGTCCGCGGAGCCCGCGGCGCGGGACCCGCCGCATCCGGTGAGGATCAGGGCGAGGGCGGCCACCGCGGCTGCGGCGGTGCCGAGACGGGCCATCGAGGTGAGCTCCTGTATGCAGGGATGCGTATTACTATATTGATAATCATTGTCGGTTTACTCTAGCTCGTGAGTGCCGTCTCGGGCACCTCGGGCCGGCCCTTTCGTGCCGGGAGTCTCGCCGGTTAAGGTTGCTGGACATGTCCGGGCCCCCCCACATCCGCAGGCCGGCGACGTTGGCGTCGCTCGCCGCGGAGCTCGGTGTGTCCCGGACCACCGTCTCCAACGCGTACAACCGCCCCGACCAGCTCTCCGCACCGCTGCGGGCCCGGGTACTGGAGGTGGCGCGCCGGCTCGGCTACCCGGGTCCGGACCCGGTGGCCCGCTCGCTGCGTACCCGCCGCGCCGGCGCGGTCGGGCTGTTGCTCACCGAGGCGCTGTCCTACGCGTTTCGGGACCCGGTCGCCATCGGCTTCCTGGAGGGGCTCGCACTGGCCTGCGAGCGGGCCGGGCAGGGCCTGCTGCTGGTGCCGGTGAGCCCCGAGCACACCGACGTCACCGCCGTCCACCAGGCCGGCGTCGACGGGTTCGTCGTCTATTCGGTGCGGGAGGACGACCCGCACTTCCGCGCCGTGCTGACTCGCCCGGTACCGACCGTGGTGTGCGACCAGCCCGTCGGCGTCGAGGGCGTCGACCGGGTCGGTATCGACGACCACGCCGCCATGCTGGGGATGGCTCGGCACCTCACCGCGCTGGGCCACCGCCGGTTCGGCGTGCTGTGCATGCGGCTCGGCGCGCAGCGCGGCGACGGCCCTGCCGATGAGCCTCGGCAGTCCGGCGCGACCTATACGGTGCAGCGGGCCCGGCTGGCCGGCCTGCGCGACGGGTTGGTCGAGGTCGGCATCGACTGGTTGCAGGTGCCGGTGCACGAGCGGTTCGAGCACTCCGTCGAGGCAGGCGAAGCCGCGACCGCGGAGCTGCTGGCCGGGAGTCCCGGGGTGACGGCGCTGGTCTGCACGTCCGACGTCCTCGCGCTCGGCGCGTTGCGCTACGCCGTCAGGCGCGGGTTCGCGGTGCCCGAGGACCTCACGGTCACCGGGTTCGACGGCGTGCCGGAGGCGGAGCGGATGGGTCTCACCACGGTCCGCCAGCCGGTGCGGAAGAAGGGCCGGGTGGCGGGCGAGCTACTGCTCGAGCGTGGCGAGCGCAACCGGCCGCGGCAGGTCATTCTGCCCACCGAACTGGTGGTGGGAGCGACGAGTGGGTCCCCGCGGGCGGTGGAGCGGTCCTTCTCGGGCTGGTGACGTTGAGGGGAAGCCACCACAGTGATACATGATCACCAGTATGGGGACATGGACCGCATATACGCGGCTCATGTCCCCTTTTGGGTGATCATGCATCGCGGCGAGCCGACAGCCGGCCCGGTTGCGCCCTCACCGACCCCGGCGCAGCTCGAGCAGCGCGCCCAGCAGCACGGCGACGTCCTCGGGGCCGGCCACCCGGTAGGCCGCGGCCGTCCTCCCGGCACCCACCTTGATCCCGACGTCGCGGAGGCCGAGCCGGGCGAACCCGGTCTCGTCGGTGACGTCGTCGCCCACGAAGAGCACGGCGTCGGCGGCCATGCGCTCGCGCAGCACGTCGATCGCACCGCCCTTGCTGACCTGCACGACGGCCAGGTCGAGGACCGCCTTGCCCTCGGTGGCCTCGATGCCCGGCCAGCTGGCGGGGCCGTTGCGCACGGCGTCGAGCATCCGGGTGGCGGTGGCCGGTTCGGCGTTGCGGACGTGCACGGCCGCACCCGCGGGCTTGCGCTCGAGCGCGACGCCCGGGACGCCGTCGACCAGCCTCTGCAGCTCGGCGGTGAGCTCGTCGCGCCGGGCGCGCTGCTCGTCGTCGAGGAAGTCACCACCATCGTCGAACTCGCCGCCGTGGCTACCCACCAGCCGCACCGGTGGACCGAACCCGGACACGACGGCGAGGTCGGCGAGCCCTCGCCCGGAGACGAGCGCGACGGCGGTGTCGGGCAGCCGGGCGAGTGCCGCGACCGCCTCCGCGGAGGCCCGCAGCGGGCGGGCCGCGTTCGGATCGGCCACGATGGGCGCCAACACCCCGTCGTAGTCGAGCGTCACCAGCAGCCGGGGAACCGCGGCCAGGGTCGCCAGCGCGCTCCCGTCGATCGGCTCAGGCATCCGTCTTTCCCGGCGGCGGGATGCGCAGCGCATCGAGGAACGAGCGCGCCCACCGGTTGACGTCGTGGCTCATGACCTGCCGGCGCAGCGCCTTCATCCGCCTGCGGGCCTCCTCGGGCGCCACCGTGAGTGCCTCGAACAGCGCGTTCTTGACCCCGTCGGTGTCGTGCGGGTTGACCAGGTACGCCTGGTGCAGCTCGATTGCGGCCCCGGCGAACTCGGAGAGCACCAGTGCCCCGCCGAGGTCGGACCGGCAGGCGACGTACTCCTTGGCCACCAGGTTCATCCCGTCCCGCAGTGGTGTGACGAGCATCACATCGGCGGCGACGAAGAAGGCGGCGAGCTCCTCGCGGGGCAGCGACTGGTGCAGGTAGTGCACCGCAGGACGGCCGACGCGAGCGTACTCGCCGTTGATCCGTCCCACGCTCTGCTCGATGTCGTTGCGCATCTTCTGGTAGTGCTCGACCCGCTCCCGGCTGGGGGTGGCGAGCTGGACCATCACGGTGTCCGCCGCGTCCACCCGGCCCTCGGCCAGCAGCTCCTCGAACGCGCGCAGCCGACCGTCGATGCCTTTCGTGTAGTCGAGCCGGTCCACCCCGAGGATCACCTTCTCGGGGTTGCCGAGGTCGACGCGCATCTGGGCGGCGCGCCCGCGCACCGCGGTGCTGCGGGAGAGCTTGTCGAGGGCGGCGGAGTCGATCGAGATCGGGAACGCGCCGATCCGGACGCAGCGGTCGTCGACGGTGAGCTCGTTGCGTCCGTGGCCGGGTCGGGCGTCGGTCAGGTGGGTGGCGAGCCAGCGGAAGTTCCGGGCCCCGCCTACGGTGTGGAAGCCGACGAGGTCGGCACCGAGCAGGCCCTCGACGATCTCACGCCGCCACGGCAGCTGCTTGAACAGCTCCGTCGGTGGGAACGGGATGTGCAGGAAGAACCCGATCCGCAGGTCGGGACGCAGTGCACGCAGGGCCGCCGGCAGCAGCTGAAGCTGGTAGTCCTGCACCCAGACCGTCGCGCCGTCGCCGGCCACCTCCGCCACGGCCTCGGCGAAGCGCTGGTTGACCTGGACATAGGCCTGCCACCAGTGCCGGTGGAAGGTGGGCGCCACGACGACGTCGTGGTAGAGCGGCCACAGCGTCGCGTTGGAGAAACCCTCGTAGTACTCCTCGACCTCGTGCGCCGCCAGCGGAACGGGGTGCAGCGAGAGGCCGTCCTCGACGAACGGCTCGGCGTCGGCGTCGGGCAGCCCCGCCCAGCCGACCCACGCCCCCTCACGGCTGCGCAACATCGGCTCCAGCGCCGTGACCAGACCCCCGGGGCTGCGCTTCCAGCGCCGTCCGCCGTCGGGCAGCTTCTCGAGGTCCACCGGCAGCCGGTTCGCCACCACCACGAGCTCGGCTTTCGGGGGGTGCATCTGCAACGACTCGGCCTCGGAAGGATCCGCACTGGCGGCCGTCATCGTTCCTCCTCGCCCCGCGGCTGCTGCCGTGCTGCCCCGCCGGATGTCGGTGGCTGAGCCTACTGGGGGCGCGTCGTGTGATGTCGGCTCCACAACGGCCGGTCGGGTGATCGGCGGGCCGTGCCGGCCGGGGAGGACGGCCGCCACGCACTACGATGAGCCGAACCGTGTTCGTCGCGCCGGTGTAGCTCAGTTGGTAGAGCAACCGCCTTGTAAGCGGTAGGTCGTCGGTTCGAGTCCGACCCCCGGCTC
>JBBSGM010000075.1:0-19939 GCA_038254065.1 Mycobacteriales bacterium
AACAGGCTCAAAGGCTTCCGTGCGGTGGCCATGCGCACCGACAAGCGCGAGTTCGTCTTCCGCGGCACCGTCGACGTCGCCTCCATCAAGATCTGGCTCCGCACCCCAACCAAGGAAGATCCACCAGACACGCCCTAGTCGGAAACGGGCCCGGTCAGACATAATCGAACTCATGTTCGACAGTGCCGCGATCGAATGCCCCTGGCCACGGCCGGTGATCACACCGGGTGATGCCCCTACTCTGACCCATGTGGAGGAGGCCTGGGACAACGCGGAGCGGGTGGCTCTGGTCGCGCTACTGCACACGCGTCCCGACGGGCTGACGTGGCCGCAGATCACCGCCGAGGTCGACCGTTGCGCCAGCGCGCTGGCACTGTGGAACGAGCTCCACCCTGCAGACCTGTTCGATGACGGCCTCGGGGCGCCTGCCCTGGTGGAAGCTCGACGCGAGACAGCCGAGTGGCGGGCCGCTGACCTCGGGTTCCTGACCTTCCTGGACGACGACTACCCGGCGCAGCTCCGCGACATCCACGACCTACCGCCGGTGCTGTTCCACCGCGGCCACCTAGCGCCCGGCGAGACCGGCATGTCGGTGATCGGCTCACGCAACGCCTCCCCGTGCGGGCTGGCCGTCGCCCGGTCGATCGCGGCCGGGCTGGTCGAACGCGGCATCACCGTGATCGCCGGTATGGCCAAGGGGATCGACACCGCGGCGCACGTCGCCGCCCTGGAGGCCGGCGGACGGACTGTGGCCGTGCTCGGCACCGGGATCAACCGCTGCTACCCGGCAGAGAACCGGGCTCTCCAGGACCGCATTGCCGCCGAGGGGCTGGTGCTCTCGCAGTTCTGGCCTGACGCGCCACCGACCAAGCACACGTTCCCGATGCGCAACACCACCATGTCCGGCTACGGCCGCGCCACAATCATCGTAGAGGCCGGCGAGCACAGCGGCGCCCGCATCCAGGCCAGGCGCGCGGTGGCCCATGGGCGGCCGGTCATCCTCACCGACCAGGTGGTCAACGCGAACAAGTGGCCGGCCGAGCTGATCGACCGGCCGGGCGTGTATGTCGCCGGCAGTACCGCAGAGGTCATGTCGATCGTGGAGAGCATCACCGCCGGCCCAGCCGAGATCGATGCCATGTTCGCGGTGACAGCCGGGGGATGAACCCGGATGAGCTCGCGGCACAGGCGCGCGCCAGGCTGTACGCCGAGGTTGGCGCGTTCTTCACGAACACCAGCCGCGATCCTGGCCGCTGCGCAGTATGCACAGCTCCGGCGACGGCCGGTATGTGCGGCGGGTGCGCCGGCCAGTGCATGACCTACGGGACCGGGCTCGCCGACCTCGTGGTGCCGCTGGCCTATGTCCAGGGCTGGATGAGCCCGCCCCACCAGTCCGAGCACCACGTCCGCCGGTACAAGCATCCGGTCCAGCCGTCGCCGGTATGCCTGCGAGACCTGAAACTGATGATGCTCGCCGGGACCCTGCTGCACGGTCAGTGCATTGCTCGCACCGTCGGCTGGTGGCAGGTGGTGACATTCGTGCCATCATCGAGCAGGCCCGGCCCGGAGCACCCGGTCGCGGAGCTTGCCCGCCAGGTCGCGGCGCACAACCTGAACGCGCAGCGCATCGTGCTCGTGCTCGGGCCGGGGATCGCGGTGGAGCCGGCCCGGTGGCCGCGGCCGGACCGGTTCGTGGTGCCGCCGGAGTTCGTACCGACCGTTGCTGGCCGGCATGTGCTGGTGGTGGACGACACCTGGGTCTCGGGGGGCAAGGCGCAGTCCGCGTCGCTCGCCCTGAAGGTGGCCGGTGCCGCGGCAGTGACGATCGTGTGCATCGGCCGCTGGCTGAGCTACAAGTGGGACGAACACCGGCCGCTGATCGACAGCCTCGGCGAGCCGTACGACGCGATGCGATGCCCAGTCACGGGTGCTGCCTGCCCGACTGACTGACCCGCCTGGAGGACCAGGTAACCGGTACACCCACATCAACGGCCCGATGACGGTCAGCGAGCTGCTGCGTCCGCTCGAACGGGCCGAAGTGCCCCGGTTCGCCGATGAAGTGCGCCGCCACCTCCCACGGTCCTGAGGGGTCGACGGTCGTGGACGCCGACGCTGGTCAACTTCGCGCGACCGATGGGTGATTGCGGGAAAGCCATCACCATGTGCCCTGCGAGGCACCCTGTCGTGATCGGCTCCTCACTCTGTAGAGGCGCGCCGGGACAGACAGTGCCAATCGCGCGCGGTCCAATTATCCTACGAGGGTCCGCGACACCGGGCCGCGGCCGGTCAACGACCTTGGGGGCACGTGACGGCGCGACGGCGTAGGTCGACCGCCGAGCAAGGCATGCTCGGGGTAGAGACGGTTGACACCCAGCCCTTCTTCGAGAGCAAGCACGCCGCGGCGGTCCTGAAGCACGCGATCCTCGATGGCTACGTCATCCCGTTCGCGTCGAAGACCGGCTCGACGTCACGCGGCAAGCGCGTCGTGATCATGGACGGGTACGCCGGTGCCGGTCGGTACGAGGACGGCGAGCCCGGTTCACCGGCGCTCATCGCCAATGCGGCGCGCAAGCTGCCCGATCGCGCGATCGAGTGCTACTTCGTCGAGAAGGACCAACACACCTTCGAACAACTGCGCGAGGTGCTCGCAGTCGAAGGCGATGGGATCAGATGGGAAGCATGGAAGGGCACAGCCGAGCAGCATCTCGACAAGGTGCTCACACGGGCCGACGGGGTGCCGCTGTTCCTGTTCCTGTTCCCCTACGGCCTCGGCCCGGCCTTCGACAAGGTCGCGGAGATCTTCGGTCGTCGGCCTGGCGGTCAGTGGACCCCCGCCACCGAGGTGTTCTTCCGGGTCGACGCGGGTGGCGTCCGGCGCATTCGCGGCGTCCATCACTCGGAGAAGGAGTTCCCGGCCCGCGGCGGCCAGCTCAGATCGCTCGACACGCTCGCCAGCGGAACGTGGTGGCGAGACGAGAACGATCCGACCCTCGATAGCGAGCAGTACCTCGAGTGGTTCTTCGGCCGCTACCTCGACCGGTTGTGTGCCGCACTCGGCTGCTCAGGCTGCTCACCGACGTCAAGCAGAAGCCGGAGCATCAGCCCGGCTACTACATGGTCTTCCTCACCCGGCACCCGGACGGCATGGAGGTCTTCGGCGAGGCTCTCAGCCGCGGCCTGGGCAAGTGGCGCCGTGCCGTCTTCGACGAAGCCATCGGTGCTATCGAGGCCAAGGGGCAGTTCATGCTCATGGAGCCCGACGAGCTGTTCAAGCACGACGAGCAGCGACTCGCGGACCAGTGGCACAACCTGCTCGAGCGCAATATCCGAGGGCTGCTGCGACAACGCGAGCGGTTCGTCGTCAGAGAAGACCGCGGGGGTGCTGGTCAGCGTGGTCGAGCTGCCCGTGGCATACGGGATCGACGCCCTGACCTTCGGGCTGTCCGCCCTGTTCATCGCGCGGATGGGTCCGGTGCCCACCGGCGCGCTCGAACACGGTCCGTCGCTGCACGGCATCGTAGAGGGACTGCGCTACGTGCGTGCGCAACCCTTGCTCGTCGGCACCTACCTGGTCGATCTGGCGGCCACGGTGCTGGCCCTGCCGTTCGCGTTGTTCCCGTTCCTGGCCATCGCACTGGACGCGCCGTGGGCGTTGGGCGTGCTGTTCGCGGCGGGGGGCGGTCGGGAGCCTGGCCGCGACCGCGACCAGCGGATGGACCACGGGCGTGGTCCACCACGGCCGCTGGGTGCTGCTGTCCGGGCTGGTCTGGGGTGCGGCGATGGTCGGGGTCGGGTTGAGCCGGCAGCTGTGGCTGGTCCTGGCGCTGCTGGGCATCGGTGGCGCCGCGACGTTCGTCGGTGACCTGTTCCGCACGACGATCTGGAACCAGACGATCCCTGACCAGCTGCGGGGTCGGTTGGCCGGAGTGGAACTGCTCGTCGGCTCCAGCGGACCCGCGCTCGGCGACCTGCGCGCCGGCCTGATCGGCACCGGCTTGGGGTTGCGGCCATCCATCTGGGTCGGCGGCCTCGGCTGCGTCACGGCCACCGGCCTCATCCCCGCCGCCATCCCCGCCCTGTGGCGCTACCAGCGCAGCACCGGCGCGTCGTCCCGGGCAGACACCGGCACATAGCCGGCGCTCGCTGGACGATCGTCCTACGGTGATGGGCGAGCATAATGGCGCGGTGACCCCGCCACCGCACATCGCATCCTTCGTCCCCGGCCGGTCGCCGGTCGCGTGATGTGGCAATAGACTACCGCGCCGGCAGTGTGGAGTACCTCGAGGACGTCGCCGAGCTGACCTACGCTGTCTACGGCGGGGACGTGGAGAGCTGGTGCACCCGCATCCTCGATCCACCCCGGGCGGCGGTCCACCGAACCAGCGTCGCGCGCGCCGCCGCCGAGGCCTGCGGGTCAATCGGTGTTGAAGGACCTGCGGGTCAGTCGGTGTTGAAGGAGAGGACGAAGCATTCGGCGACCTCTCGGTTACCGTCGACGGCGAGCATGTCCAGTCCGACCCGGCGGAACAGCGCCAGCACGAGGTCGGCCGCGCTGCCTCGGATCGTCACGTCGCCCACGGCGTCCTTGACCGCGACCCGGCGCACCGACGGGGTCCGGCCGTCGACCCGGACCACCCACGCGTCCGGCGCCTCGGTCGCGGCCAGCACGACAGTCGCGGCCGGCAGCTTCCAGTCCGCCGCAGTCACCTCGGTCATCCCGACCGTCAGGAACTCGTCCACCCCGTCCAGCGCGGCCGCCGGTGGCAGCGTCGCGCCCGGCGCGTCAGACCCGGCGATCAGCGCGCTGTCCCACGCGTGCACGCTCGCCTCCTGCACCTGGTGCCGAGCGATCGCTCCGGACGTCGCCGCACCCCACCAGGACCACACCCCGCAGTCCGGACCCGCCGCCCGCAGCGCGTCGAGCAGCGCGGCGAGCGCGTCCTCGGACTCCGTCCGCAGCGTGGCCCCGGTCAGGCCGGTCGGCACCTCCGGCTCGTCCTCCGGTGGCCCGGTGGCGGGCCCGGCGGCGACCACCGTCGCCCAGGACCGGTGCACCGCGGCCAGGTGCAGGGCCAGATCACGGCCGGTCCAGCCGGGGCAGGAGGACACCGGGGCGTCCTCCTTCGCGCCGACCGCAGCCCGCAGCGCGGCGGTCCGGTCGGCGATGAGGGTCAGGGCGTCGTCGAAGGCGAGTGTCATGGTGCCGTCCTACCAACCACCCCCGACAATTCCCGGCAGGCGGATCCGATTCCAGGTGGGCCAGCATTCGCGCAGACACACCCGCCCCACCAGCCAACAGCCGCACGACCCTCAGCTGGAGCCAAAATTCATGCCGGCAAGCGGTCCGGAGGGGCCAGATCAGATGGCCATACGCACCTGACGGGGATGACCGAGAGCGGATCCACGAGGTAGGTGGAGCCCCCGGCCGGGTTTTCGGGACCCACCAATGCCCGCGTCCTGGCCGAGAACATGGCAGCAGCCGGCGGGGTCCAGATCTAGGGTCACGACCATGACCACCTGGCAAGAGTTCGCCGCGGTCGCCCCACGGATCGCCGGCGTCTTCACCCGCCGCCACACCGCCACCGGCAACCTGTGCATGCTGGGCACCCTCCGGCCAGACGGGTTCCCGCGGATCAGCCCGATGGAGCCGAGGTTCTTCGAAGGTCAGCTGTGGATCGGCGGGATGCCGGGCACCGCCAAGTTTCGGGACCTTGCCCGTGACCCGCGCTTCTGCCTGCACACCGCGACGGTCGATACCGAGGTCACGGACGGCGACGCGAAGGTATGGGGGGTCGTCGAAGACGTCCAGGACGCGGCCCTGCACCAGCGCTACGCCGAGGCCCTGTTCGAGGAGACCGGCTTCGACCTGCGGGGCCGCGAGTTCGAGCACTTCTTCGCCACACACCTGGCCGGCGCGTCGGCCGTCGAGGTGAGTGGGGGCCACCTCGACGTCACGGTCTGGAGGGAGGGTACGGCCGAGCGGGTCGTGCGCAAGCACTGACCGCTGTCCTCGCTAGCCCGCCAGGGCGCCGTGGGTGAGAAGGTCGATGATGTGAGCGGCTGTGTCGGTCACGAAGTCCGGGTCGTCGCGGTCTACGCCCAGGGTCCCAGAACGGTGTCTCGCGCTGTTGAGCCGCTCCAGGGCGGCCACCCCCTCGGTGAGCGCAGCCGAGTTGGCCGGGCTCGCTCTGATGCGCTCGTCCCCGTCGAGAGCGGCTCGCTGCATCAGCCGGACGTAGGTGGGGTGCGTGGCGAGGAACTGCAGGTAGGCCATGACCCACCCGGACAGCGTCTCGGTTGATCCCGTTGACCCGGACGAGCTGGTGTTGGGCGTCATCTCCGCGACCTGCCGTCGTGGAGCGGCGAAGGCCCGCTCCAGAACGGCCTCATAGAGCCGCTCCTTCGTGCTGAATACGTAGCCAGGCATTCCGCGGGACAGACCAGCTGCCTCGGCGATGGCCTGCATGGAGGCACCACGGTAGCCACGATCGGCGAAGAGCCGCTCGGCGGCGTCGAGGAGGGCCACCCGGGTGTGTTCGAGGTCGCGTACTATACTTGCTAACCGTATAGCCAATTACCACACTGATGGAGTGAACTCTCCGGATCCGTACGCCGGACTCGTGGGTCGGTGGTACAGCTTCTACATCCGCCGCCCGCGGCTGGCCTGCCGCGTCGGCTCGGCAATGTGGGACGCCGATTTCGCCCCGATGTACCAGCGCCTCGCGGCGCTGGGTGAGTTGCCGGCCGGCGTCACGGTGCTCGACGCCACCTGCGGTGCCGGTTTGGCACTGCACTGGCTGGACCCGTCCGCCGTGGCCCGCTATGTCGGTGTGGACGCTTCACCATCGATGCTGGCGCGGGCCCGCAAGGTGGCTGGCAACCGTGGATTCCGGAATGCCGCGTTCGAACTCGCAGATGTCGCCGACATCCCATCCGGCGACGGCGTTGTCGATGTCTGCCTGTTCCTCAACGCCCTGCATTGCGTCCCCGACCCGGCGGGCGCCATCGCCGAGGTCACTCGCTGCCTCGCGCCGGGGGGTCGCCTGATCGGCAGCATGCTCATCCGGGGCGGCTCGTCCAGGGCGGACCAGCTCTTGGTTCGGGAAGCCAGCCGGCCGAATGGCACCGCCGGGGCGGGCGGAACGCTTGCCGACCTCGAACGCTGGCTCCGCGAGGCCGATCTGATCGGGATCCAGGCCGAGCACGCCGGCGCCATGGCTGTCTTCGAGGCAGGAAAACCACACCGGGCACCTGAGTCTGGTGGTGATCTACGGCGTTCTGCTGCCGCCTCACTAGCGCAGCCAGGACTTCCACGACGTCAACGCGGCGCAGGAACAGGACCCGGTCACGCTCGCGGACGTGCCAACCTGACGGGCACAGAGGTGCCTGGTGGCGCTACGCCTGAGCCGGGCCAATAAGGCAGGGTCGCGTATACCTGAGGGATCGCCTCAGCGACGTCATCGGAGAACGACATGAACGGTGTCGCGGTGATGGTCCGTCTCGCGCCGCGGCCGTTGTGCTTCCAGGTACCGACCACCTGGCCGTCGCTGACGATTGTGGGCCGGAACACACCGTTGCCGCCGGGGACGATGCGCTCGGCGAACCCGGCGGGCAACGTTGCGCCGCGGTCCTGGTAGCCCAGAATGAACTCGTCGAACCCGGGTAGCAGGAAAACACCGCGGGCGTGGTGGCGGCAGGTGTGGAGCAGGTCGGGTGTCTGCGGGTCCATGAAGTACTCGACCCCGTCGACCTCGAGGCGGGCGAGGAGGGGCCGGGCGAGCGCGAGCCCGGTTCGGACGTCGGCCGCGACGAGCTTCGTCCACCTCGTGAAGTCCTTCACGGTCGCGGGGCCGTGGCTGCGGAAGTAACGCCACACCCACTCACCGAGCGCTTCCTCGCGCTCCGGGCGCCGCGGGTGCGCAACCCACTCGTCGAGGAGCACGACCAGCTGCTCGCCGTCACGCACCGGCCCGAAGCACAGGGTCCCGGTCTGCGCCAGGTGCCACAGCATGTGGTAGCCGCGCTGCCCCGCCGTGGCCAGGCCGCCCTCGTCCCACACGGCGAGCAGCTCCTCGCGCCGCAACTGGTGACCACCCCCCAGCGCGTTGCCGGCCAGCTCCCGGGCTTGCTCGAGGATGGTCATGTCGAGGCCGAGCTGAGCGCGACGGGTAGCGGCGCCCGCCACGACGCGCGGAGCCGCGAGCTGCAGCATCCATGGCAGGTCCTGGGCCACGACGAGATGCAGGGTGCCACGCATCGGCCAGGACTTGACGATCCCGCCGGCGTTGAGGGCATCCTCGACCCCGTGACGGGCGCCTGCAGCGGTGCGCAGCGCGACCGAGGTGAGCACCCCGTTGTGGTCCTGTGCCTGCAGGGCGGTCAGCCAGTGGACGGCGTCGGTTGCCGTGGCGTAGCCGGGGCCGGCAATGCGCTGCGCTGCGAGCCTGAGCAGAGCGATCTCGCGCAGAGTCGTCATGACCACGTCACTGCTTCGGGGGTCCGGCGCGGCCTGCACGATTCATGCGAGCAGCCAGGACGGTCCGTCGGTGCCGACCCGGAACAGCGAGTACGGATCACGGCGCAGGTCGTGGCCGCCCTGGTACTTCGCCTGCCGGTACATCCGGTTCGTGGTGACATACAGGTACCCGTCGGCCACATCGTGTCGGACCACAGTAGCCGGGGATCGGGCTCGAACGCGATCGTCTGCGCAGCGGTGTCGCTGGTGAGGTCGACGCAGACGAGCTTCGGGCCGCCCCGGCTTGGTCGGCCCCATCATGGGGCTGCCGGTGTCGAGGATCCACAGCCGGTCGGCCGGGCCGACGACAATGCTCTGCACCGACGCTGGCGCGTTCGCATAGTCGTCGCCCGAAGGATCGTTCCACGCCTGCCTTCCAGATCGGGTCGCGGTGCTTACCGCGTCGCCGGGTGCAGCAGGACCTTGGTGGAGCCGTCGATCCGCTTGTCGAACTTGTCATAGGCGTCCACGGCCTCCTCGAGCGACAGCTCGTGGGAGACGATGAACGACGGTGTCGCCCGGCCCCGGATGATGAGGTCGCGCAGTTCCCGGTTGTAACGCTTCACCGGGCACTGGCCCGAGCCGATGCTGAGGCCCTTGTCGAAGGCCAGTCCGTAGTCGAACGCGACCCGTCCCTGCTTCGCCTCCTCAGTGGCCGCATCGGGATCCTGCGGCACATACACCCGACCACCCCGATGTGCCCGGTAGCCCGTACGACCTTCACGAGGTTGTCGAGCACCATCTCCGGGTGCTCCTGGCCGGCCGGGTCGTGGGCCTGGAAGCCGACGGCCTCCACTCCGCAGTCGGCGCCGAACCCGTCGGTGCCGTCCATGATCGCCTCGGTGGGGTCGACGTCGGCGAAGTTTGACGGCAGTTGCGCCGATCTGCTCGGCCAGGGCGAGCCGGTCGGGCTCCTTGTCCACGACGAACACCTGCGACGCACCGCGGAGCAGGGCGCTGTGCGCGGCCATCAGCCCGACCGGGCCGGCCCCGAAGATCGCGACCGATTTGCCCGGGGCGACCTGGGCGAGTTCGGTGCCGTGGTAGCCGGTCGGGAAGATGTCCGACAGCATCGTGAAATCGGCTTCGTGCTCGGTTCCCGCGGGCAGCTCGAGCAGATTGAAATCGGCCCAGGGCACCCGCAGGTACTCGGCCTGACCGCCCAGCGCGGGCCGCCCCTCGTAGGGGTGTAGATCGGAACCGCAGATGTTCGCGGTGGTGATCCGGATGATCGCGTCGAGCAGCTCCTCGATCCGGGGATCCGGCACGTCCTCGACCGTGACCTTGAACGGACCGTGGTAGACGACAGCCTTCACAGGAACTCCCTCGGATGACTCGGTGACGGTCTCCGGTCGCGGTACCCGGTCCGGGGACGAGGGACTCAGCCCGCAGTGCAGGGCGGCGTGACAGGCGCGTGGTCGGAAGACCCGAGCCACACGATCCAGGGAGGCCGGCTGTGTCGGGAGGCGCCGTCCGTAGCGACATCGCTCACGGGACCATCGGCGTCACCGGGTACTGCCACGGGAAGGATCCACTCAGGAGTCAAGGCCGACACCGCGAGGTGAGGACTCCGTGAACCGTGTTGACACATTCATGGAACGGCTCGACGATCGTCGTGCGAGACGGGAGGACCGATGTTCCCGATCACCCTCGAAAGGTGCCGGTGAGCCGCGAGAGCGCCGCGGAGTCCCGCGCCGGGGTGGAACTGACCAACCTCGACCAGCCCCTGTTCGACGGCGCGGACGCGACCAAGCGCGACCTGGTGGACTACCTGGACGCCGTCCGGGACCGCATCCTGCCCGAGCTTGCGGACCGGCCGCTGTCGGTGGTGCGGGTACGGCCGGGCCAGCAGCCGTTCATGCAGAAGAACATGCCCGAGTACACTCCGGACTGGGTGCGGACGGCCACCGTCTGGGCCGAGGCATCCCGCCGCGACGTGACCTACGCGGTGTGCGACGACCCGCGCACGCTGCTGTGGCTGGCCAACCAGCGCGCGGTTGAGTACCACCCGACGCTGGTTCGCCTCGGGACGGACCATGCCACGCACCTGGTGCTCGACCTCGACCCGCCGGTCGGTGACACATTCGGGCACGTCGTCCGCGCGGCTCAGCTCGTCCGTCAGGCTCTGGCCGACGCCGGGCTGGCGGGCGCGGTCAAGACCAGCGGGGCGAAGGGCCTGCACGTGTTCGTACCGCTCGAGGACCGGGTGGGGATCGAGGACGCGGCAGCGGCGACCAGGGCCCTCGCCGCACGGGCCGAGCGGCTCGACCCCGACATCGCGACCACGGCATTCATCCGGGAGGACCGCGGCGGCAAGGTGTTCGTGGACTCGACCCGCTCCGGCGGCGCGACCGTGGTGGCGGCCTACAGCCCGCGGGCCCGTCCCGGTGTACCGGTGTCCTTCCCCGTGACCTGGGACGAGCTCGATCATGTGGTGCCGGCCGACCTCACCATCCGCACCGCCGTCGCGCTTGTGGCCGACGACGACCCGTGGCACGAGCGGATGCCCGAGCCCCAACTGCTGCCCACGGACCTGGTCGCGGAAGGTCACACCATTCCGATCGCCCGAGTGCAGGCGATGCACGAGGGAAAACGGCGCGCCCGCGCCCGGCGGCAGTAACCGTCGACGGCCGGCGTTGGCCCGGTCTCAGGATGCCCACGGCGCGAGCGACGGACCACGAGCAGGTCGTCGACCTCGAGCTCCACGTGGAGCATCCCCGGGTCGGCGACATGGCCGGGCCGCCGGAAGGCCGGGTGCAGCTACTCCGCGACGAACCGGCCGTGGTGCGCGGAGGACTCCCACGCCGACACGATCTGCAGGCCCTCGTCGGACCGGCCGGCGATCTGGACGAGCAGACCGTCGAGCGTCGCGCCGATGGCGGCGACGACCGCCCGGTAGTGCTCCATCGTCTGGGTCGGAACCTGGGTGATCTCGGCGAACGGTCTCGTGGACTCCTCGCTCGAGCGTCCGTCATCGGATTACATGCGTCGGATGAATGTGTTGTGCCGGTACGGACTCTGGGGCTTCCGGCACCTCATCAAGCAGCCGTCCACGGTCCGGCTGGCGTGCTGCGGACCCGGATCCAAGTCGCCGAGCCGGCGCACACCGCGGCCGCCCGCAGCCTCGCCCTGCACGCCGCCCAGACGAAGGCCACTCCACCCCCACCCTCTGGATCGTAGTCGGGACGCGGGCGCCCACATGCGTGTCGACCTGGCACCTTTCCGGACCCATGGGCACCGGATCGGGCATCACCGACACCGGTCGACGTCAGTTCGTGGACAAGAGCGTGGACCAGAGATCAACTCGTCGAACCGTCCCCACGACGCCGGTGCACGACCAGCGACTCCGACCCCAACTCGACGAAGTCGGCCTCGCCGAGCGCACCGACGATCGCGTCGAGGTTCGCCTCGAACAGCGCCAGCAGCACCGCGTTGGCGACGTTGCCCGTCGTGACGACCAGGAGCCGGCGCGGCGATCCCGACAGCAGATGACCGTCCCGGAAGTCACGATCCTTGGTGACCACGACCCGTCCCTCGCCGTCGGCCAACTCGGCGATGCACCTGTCGGTCGCGCGGTTGCCGTTCGGGAGTTGCGAGGTGTGGACCGCGTCGTGCCCGGCACCGTCCAGGAACCGCCCGAGCCGAGCAGGAAGCTGAGCGTCGACGAGGAACTTCACGCGGCGCCGAGCGGGATCACCCGGCCGCCGCCCGCCGCGAGCGCACCGAACTCCAGCGCGGCGAGCAGATCGTCACGCTCAAGGTCCGGGTAGTCGTCGAGCACCTCGTCGATCGTCATGCCCGACGACAGCAACTCCAAGAGGTTCTCGACCGGATAACGCAACCCGCGCACCGTCGGCTGACCGTGGCAGACCGCTGGGTCGGACGTGATGCGCTGGAGCCGCGACATGACCGGATGATACCGCCCGCAACAACGCGGACACCACTGGCCAGCCCACCCCGCACCCTAACGACGGCTGCTCACGCACTTCTGCTCTCGGAGCCGAATCCCGAGCGGGAACGTGTCGACGAGTACCCGCGACATGGCTGCTTCCGCTCGGCTGCAGGGCATCCTCAGGTAGCATCAGTTACGGGCTCCGTGACCTTCTCCGGTGGTGATGCTAGTAGCGCGGGTTCAGTGTGCGATGACGTTGTCGACCTGGATGTCCCAGGACTCCGTGCTCTCGGCGGACACCCCGAAGCGGAAGTCGGTGAGCGGTCCCGGGTCACTCTTTGTCTGCCCGATGAGGACATCATGGGCGAAGAAGTCGAGATGGCCGTTCTGCCGGACGACACGGAGCACCACAACTTGCCCGACCTGCACCTTCGTCGTGGGCGGGCCGCTAAGATCCGTGAAGTCTTCGTAGTTGCCGAGGGTGCATTTCGGCTTCTCGCAGATCAGTGGATAGACCGTCGGGCCGCCAGGGCTCGGGCCGAACGTCAGCTGCTGAGGTTGGGCGCTGAGCGGGTTGATGATGAGCACCGCGCCGCCGTTTCCCGCCTTCCCGTACTGCGGTACCACCATGTCAAAGGTCAGTTCCTCGAACGCGCGGGGCAAGGTGATGGGCTGTAACGAGGTGTCGATGACGGCACCGGGACGCACCGAGAAGTTGAGATGTCCGTCCACCTGGGTGATGACGTCGGGCCGATCCGTCGGATGCCACTTTGCTGGGTCGAGCGAGGGTGCGGAGAAGTCGTCGGCGAACACGGCGTTGGTGACGGGTGCGCTGGTCACCGGGGCTGTGGTGGCGGCGGAAGCTGAGGCAAGGGTGCCCGTCGTCGTCGAACCCGCGCCGCTGCCCATCTGCACGACGGCGATCCCGACGACCGCGGCCGCGGCGAGCGCCACGACTCCGCCTGCCACGACACGCGACCGCGTGCGAGGCGCAGTCGGTACCGGCAGGGAATCTCCCATCGGGACGTCGCTCCGCGGCAGGCGGACGACGAGATCGCCGCTGTTGTTTCCGGCGGAGGACTGCGGTTCCGGAAAGCCGCGCCGCGTGAGTTCGTTCTTGACGCGGGAATACAGATCCGAGACAAGTACCTCCCGGTCCGCAGCCGGCTCCAACGCCTTCAGCAGCGCGCCCGTGAAGGTCGTGTAGCGCTCGCCCGGCACGTACTGGCTCCTGGTGGCCCCGTCCGCAGAGGTCAGCACGTACATCCCGGACACCGTGGTGTCGGTGGCCTGCGATGTGGCTAGCGCGGCGTCCTCGACCGCCAGGTCCGCGGACTGACGGCCGACCGCCTGTCCGGAGTAGCAGCAGTCCAGGATCAGGATCCGCAGCCGGGCACTGCTGCGTTCCAGGAACTCCTTCACCTTCTCGAACTCGGCGGAGTTGCCCACCGGTTGCAGCGGGTTGGACTCCTTGACAGCCAGATGCAGACGCAGATTCCGGTCGAGCACGCCGTGCCCGATGTAGTACACGAGCAGGACGTCCGAGGCCTGGGCCGACGTCTCGACCAGGCCGTCGAACAACTCGCGCTGGGAGCGCGGATCCAGCAGCAGCCGGCAGTGGTCACGCTCGAACACGCCTGTCTGCGGATCGCTCAACGCGTCGCGCACCGTCGTCAAACTGTGGCGAACGCACGAGATATTCGGCAGGTCTTTCGACTCGAAGGTGCCGCCCCCGATCAGCAGCGCCCGTGACGTCGCCTTGTCCGGCCGGCTACTCACCGGCGTCCTGACCTTCGAGGAAGCGCAGCACGCGATCGAGCAATGCGTCGCGATCATGAACGCGGTCGACCTCGACCTGCAGCTCTGCTCCGTCCTTGCTGCGGAACTTCACGTGGATCTTCCCGGAGTTGCGTCGCAGCTCCATCCAGCTCAGCACCGCGCGGATCAGCATGGCGACCGCGCCGCCGCTGCTCAACGCCACGGCCACGATGTCGCTGATCGGCCCCTGGTAGCCGACCTCCGCCGGCGGGACCGCCACCGCGCTGTGCCCCCGGAGCTCCCGGCTCCTGTCGAGCCAGTCCTGCAGCTCGTAGGCGTCTGTGACGCTCTGCACCGTCACGTCCGCCGTCGCCCACGCCATGCGTGCCACCTGTCGTTGTGCTCCGTTTGATCGAACAGACCGTAGATCGTTTAGGAGACCATGGCCGTTACCTGGCGGAGGTGATCGTGCCCGCGCGTATCTCCGGCGCCATTAGTGGCGGATCGGGCACGGTTGGCAGGAGCGCACAACAGGTTCGCGGGGCCAGGATTGCGGCCAGAAATCGACTGTCGAGGGTGTTGCGGGCGGCCGCGCTGGGCGGCGATCCGGCCGGCAAGACCGCAACGCGCGGGGCATTCCCGTGGCGATCCTGATACGCGCGGTCAGCGACGGCACCCACCCGTCACCCTGATCGGGCCGGGGTCGAACATGGACGAGTCGGCCGACGACCGACTCGCGCGGATCCTCGGCCTCGTTCTCGACGGAATACTGCGTCAACCGTAACTCTCGCCCAGAGCGTCGAGGTCGACCGACCCTCCGTCGATCAGCTCTCGCGCAGGACTGCGCGCAGTCGGGTGGGGAATCCGTCGGGATCCTCGGTGAAGCCGCCGTGGCCCCCGGGGAAGACCGCCGGCTCCGTGCCGAGCGCCGCGGCGAGGGCGGTCGACCGGGGCGCCGCCCAAGGGCGAGCCTTCCGGTCGATCGCGTCCATCCGGCCAAGCGCGACCGGTTTCGGATCGGCCGAGACGACACCGGGTTGAAGCTGCCCACCCCCAGCCGCACGGCGGCGCTGCACGAGCCGCTGAGGATTGCTTCAATCGGGCGCACGCTCGGCGCGATGTAGGGGCTTGCACACGTGCCGGACACAGCCAGCGGCCGGGCAGTCGTGGTGCCCCTCCTCGACATGCCGCTCGATGAACGGCTTGACCGCCAACCCGCTCTCGGAGCCTACCGCGCCACGATACTGGCAGAGCACGTGACGCCGTTCGAGCTGCGGCGCCAGAGCTGAGCGTAACCGACGAAACCACCACTGTCGTTATCGATCTTGCTCAGCGGCTCGAGTGCGCAACCGCTGTCGAGAGTCTGCGGACAGGACGCTCAGAAGCCGTAGCGGACGACGCGGTCCCCCGCACGCGAGATGTGGGTGCTGAGGGCGCTGAGGCGGGCGATGGCCCTCAGCGGCTGCGGGAACTTGGCCACCTCAGGTGCACGGGCGAGCAGCAGCTCCTCGATCAACGTCAGGCGCGCGCCCCAGCTCTCCGGTTCACGCGGGTCGACGATGCCCTCCCCCGCGGTCGGCACGCGCAGCGCGCTCGGAGCGCGTTTACCCGTTCGCATCGCGAACGGGGTGTAGGCGTTGAACGCGAACTCCCCGGTTGAGAAGTGCGATGTCAGGGCGCGGGCCATGGCTTTGAAGGCTTCTCCGGTGAGCAGCGCCATCAGGCCATCGGTGACGATCACCGCCGGCCGGTCCGGGGGAATGCCGTCGAGCCAGCCGGTCGTCGTGAGGTCGACGCCGACCAGGTGCGAGCGACCGGGAAGGAGACGTTCCCGTATCCGCGTCACCTCCGGGAAGTCGACGTCGTACCAGTCGACGCCGGAGGGGGGAGCGCATCGGATTGCCCGGGAGTCGAGACCGGCACCCAGATCGAGCACCACGGCGGCGGGGTGCCGGGCGACGAACCGTCGGACCACGTCGTCGAGCGTCTTGGCGCGCACCGCGTGGACGAGCACAACGCTGTTGGGCACCCGCAGGCGCGTGAAGTCATAGTCGATCACGTTGACGAGTTCGGCGGAGGTGGTGTCGCCGAGGATCGGGTCACGTGACCGGCAGTCCAGCGCCCGCAGGTGGAGCTGCAATAACAGGACCGCTTGCACGGGCGTCGGGTTCACGAACGTGTCGCTCACGGGCATGCCGCGCTAGTGCTTCTGCGACGCGTCGGTGATCTCTACCGCTTCGGCGAAGTAGCCGCCTGCGCCCTGGGCGCGGATACCGACAACGATGACCCAGATGATGACCACCAGCATCAGCGGGTAGGCGAGATTGACGTCCGCGGTGGGCGGGGGCAGGTAGTGCTCGCTGGGCAGCACGGCCAGCCAGTTGCCGACCAAGATGAACACGAAGAGCGTGACGCCCAGGCCAACCACACCGCGAGGTGCGCGCAGCCCCATGAGCTCCTCGACCTGTCCCTGGGCCCAGCCAAGGAGTACCTCGAACGCCAACTGTAGAGCGGTGGGTCTGCCCTTCATGGCGCCGCGAGCCATGTACAGGCCCATTCCGCCCACGATCATCCCGGCGATCAGCGTCGCGAGGATGGTGTCCAGGTTGAACGTCAGGCCGAGGAACTCACCCGTCCAGTGCTGGTCCGGCGTGATTCCGCTGTCGGCGGCAAGCAGTGCGGCCTGCTTCACCGTACTCCTGTCGTCATACGTTCGTCAGGGGGTGGTCCGCGAGGGGTGACGATAGCGGGTTGATCGGGTCATCGGTACGGGTCGGCTCGATCAACGAGGCGACAGCCGCGGTCGCGGCCCGGTGGTCGGGGAACCCCTGAGCGAGGAGTTGAGTGGTGCCCATGCGCGCCCGTCCTGTCTTGCTGAGCCATCTTCTTTGCGGACGTCGGTCGCAAACAGCATATGTGTTTGCGACCGATGATCGCAAGGGGAGGTGACGACGACGCGCGAGCCGATCTGGCTGCGGCCGGTCCCGGTATCCGGTACCGGTCGTCCGGCCGAATGGAGTCGGGAGCACATCACCACCGCCGCAATCACCGTCGCGGATGCCGACGGGCTGGCAGCGGTGACGATGCGCCGGGTGGCAGCGGAACTCGGGACGGGCTCGGCGTCGCTGTACCGCCACCTCGCCGCCCGTGACGACCTGCTCGATCTCATGATCGATCATGCGTTCGGGGAGTACGAGCCGGTGCCCGACACCGGCGACTGGCGCACCGACCTCGTCGCCGAGCACGTGGCGCGGCTCAGGTACTTCCGCAGCCGCCCATGGCTACTCGACGCCGTCCTGGACCGGCCCCCGGTCGGGCCCAACGTCGTCCGGCTGTTCGAATGCACCCTGGCCCGGCTCGCCGCCCACCCCGCGCCCGGCTCGACCAAGATGGAGGCGCTCGGGGTCCTCACCGGGATGGTGCAGACCTACGCCCAGAACGAACGCCCCGGTGGCGGCGTCCTCGACGAGGATTTCATCGCCGCACAGGGGACGATCCTCATGCGCGCGGTCAGCGACGGCACCCACCCGCACCTGGCCGCCGCCCTGACCGGCCGGGCGTCGAACACGGGCGAGTCCGCCGACGACCGGCTCGCGCGGATCCTCGGCCTCGTCCTCGACGGGATACTGCGCCGGTCGTAGCCCTCGCCCAGGTCGTCGAGGTCGCCGACCGCGTCGCCGACGACCGCGGCCGGGCCGACGCCGAGGTGGGTCAGGAGCCGGGACAGGTCGTCGGCGCGCATCTGCGGGGTTGCGTCCCGGTCGGGGTCGTCGACCGGGCTGCGGTTGATCCCGCGCGGGTCGGTGGTCAGCACGGTGTGGTCTGTAGCGAGCCGGTTGGTCAGCGGCGCGAAGAACGAGGCGTCCATCGGAGCACCGACGACCACGATGAGGGGGCCCTCACCCCGCACCTCGTAGTACAGCATCGCGTCGGGGACCTCGACGGTCGCGACGGCGACGGGAACGGTCGACGGTAGGTCATCCGGGGCCTCCTGGCACGGGGCGGTCACTCAGTCGGAAGGTAAGCCTCCCGCCACAGGGCAGCTCATCGCTGCGCCGGCGGGGCGCGCTCGGCCGTGACGATCCACATGGCCGAGCGATACGTGACACCGTCGGCGCCGAGGTGCGCCTCCAACGTGGCGCGCAACGCGGCCATGGCATCGGCGCGGGCCGTGTCGTCGAGATCGGCGAGCATGCCTCCGACGATGCCCAGCACCATCGCCTCGGCTGTCGCGACGTCGCGTCCGTAGAACATCGGTTCGCGCACATCGACGAGCGCCGGTTCACCGAACCCGGCGGCGGTCAACACCGCGCGCACCCGCTCAGCATCGCCCAGTGAGAACGGGTTCGGGCCGTGCGCCGGCGGGGGTGGGATGTCGCGGCCGGCGGCGACCGCGCGGAAGAATGTGTCGAGCCACTCGTTCTCCGCGAAGGACTGCCAGATCAGCAGCACCATGCGCCCGTCGGGCTTCAGCGCGCGGGCGAGGTTGGCGAACGCGGCGACAGGATCGCCGAAGAACATCACGCCGTTGCGGCTGATCACCCGGTCGTAGCGGTCGACGCCGAGGTCGGCGATCTGAGCGTCGGCTTGGATGAATGTGACGTTGGCCACGCCCTCCTGCTCAGCGCGCCACCGGGCTTCCTCGAGCATCCGCGCGGACAGGTCAACGCCGGTCGCCCTACCTGCACTGGCCAGCCGGGCGGCCTCGCGCGTGGCCTGCCCGATGCCGCAGCCGACGTCGAGCACCTGCGCGGCCGGTCCGATCGCGGCCGCGGCGAGGAACGGCTGCAGGTAGCGGGCTACGCCGGCGTCGAACAGGTCGGCGTGGTCGGTCCAGAAGTCGCCGGTCGGTCCGTCCCAGCCCTGGGCGACGTCGGCGTTGGACGGGTCGACGTACGCCATCACGAGACCAGCTCCATGTGCTCGGCGTCAGCCATCGAGCTGCACCGATGGTCCCGCACGACGACAGCCCCAAGATCAGGCACAGGCTGGCGCTCCCCACGAAAGATCCCCACCAGTCCCGGAGGACGGTGGGGAACCAGGGGGCCATGATGTCATGCCGCCTGCGCATCCGGCAACGAGGGCACCTGCGCCGGTGCGGGGTGACGTCAGGTCGCGTCAGGGCCCCACGTCGCCGGACGCGGGCGCTCCCGTAGTCGGAACGCCGGTGGGTGTCGCGACGACGAAGGTCCCGGTTGGCCTGCCCGTGGTCGTGCCGAGTCCTTCCCGGAACCCGCCATCACCGACCGCTCACGGTCGATGCAGCATTCGCACAGCGGGCGACCCGGCGTGCCGTGAGCCGGGCGTGCGCGTCCACCAGGGACGCGCGGGCGGTGTCGGTGACACCGAGGGCGTGGCTCAGCAGGACGTCGTCGACGAGGCGAACGGCGCCGAGCAGGTGACCACGGGCGAGCGCGTCCCGCACGCCGGGGTGGATCGAGGCAAGGGCGGTGGCGTTGTCGGTGACCAACGCGGGAGCGGGCACAGGGAGGCGGTCGGCCTCGCGTGGCTCGAGCTTGAGCATCCCACCGCCGTAGGACCGACCCACGGTCTCGGCGCCGAGCAGGGTGAGCGTGTTCAGGCTCGCCAACGACAACAGCTCCCGTCCCAGGTCGCGGTGCTCGGCACGCAGATAAGGGCTCGCGTTGAATCAAGTCAGTTGGACTCGGGCGCGTCGTTGGGGTGCAGGGTGTAATTCCAGTCGCCGTGGAACTCGTCTCTGGTGATCGGGAGGGCCTTCATCTCTCGGTCGCTGATCTTGATCCCGATCGGGT
>JBBSGM010000076.1:0-19880 GCA_038254065.1 Mycobacteriales bacterium
CAAGATTCTTCGCGCACTGGGCCTGGATCACCTACGCCCCCAAGGTCTGGTGACCAGGACGACAAGAGCCGTATGACGGGAGACTGTCACGTACGGATCTGTGAGGGCCGGGGGGTGAAATTCCCCCCGGCTACTCGGCCACCGGATAGAGACCGGGCAGCGCGCCCTCGACAGCCGCTCGGAGACCGTCGCACTGGCCAACGCGCTGGGGATCGCACCCTCGGAACTGACCAAGCTGCCGGAGCCGACACCGGGCAACGGGGAGGGCGCGGCCGTGCAGGCGGTTCGGCGCGCACTGATCGCGGTCAGCCGCGACGACTCGGCCGGGCAGGCGGTCCCGGTGGACGTGCTGCAGACCCGGGTGGGTGCGTTGACCGCGGCTCAATGTCAATGCGAGCACGAGCAGGTCGGCCGCGCACTGCCGGCGTTGATCCGGGACCTGCATACCACCCTGGCCGCCGGTCGGGACGTCGAAGAGCTGCTCGCCGCGGCGGTCATGCTGCACGTTCAAGGTACCCACGGCTGGCTCAGCCACCTGGGTGCATCGACTGATCTGGGCTGGCAGGCCGCCTTACTGGCGCGACATGCCGCTCACGAGCACGGCGGGTCCGACATCCTCGGTCTGGCTGCGTTCGGCGCCGCGAACGGGCTGCTTGCGGCCGGGGACTTCGATATGGCGCAGGCCGAGCTGGACTCGGTGACTGTGCCGACGGCCACCAGCCAGACCGAACAGCTCGACGGGATGCTGGCCCTGTCCCGTTCGCTGGTGGCGGCTGCGGACAAGCGCCGAGGCGATGTGGATGCTCCGCTGGACTATGCCGCGGAGCTGGCGGCGCGCACCGGGGAGGGCAACGCCTACGAGCTGGGGTTCGGGCCGACCAACGTCGGAGTGTGGCGGATGTCGGTGGCGCTGGAGGCCGGTGACTTCGCCCGGACCGCCGGCATCGCGGAAGGGCTGCGGCCCGAGCTGCTCCCAGCCGCCACCCGGCGTGCCGCGTACTGGGCCGACTACGGGCGGGCGCTGGCCCGGCTGCGGGGACGCCAGGACGACGCCGTAAGGGCGCTGCGCAACGCGGAGCTGATCTCACCGGCCCGCGTGCAACGTCACCCGTTCACCCGTGACGTGATCGCCGAACTGCTCGCGCGCTCGCGGCGGGATGCGGTCGGCCGGGAGCTGCGGGGGATGGCCTACCGCGCCGGCCTGCTCGGATAGCCCATCCGGGGGACGTTTCAGCGCTGCAACATCCGCTGTTGCCATCTGATCACACTCGGCGCTGTCGATCATCGGTGGGCCCCCGGCCACGATCGGCAGTCTGCCCCGTGGTGCTTGATTCCGCGGTGCGCGACGGGCAGGCCAAACTCTTCCCGGGGCAACGGAGGGATCACCGATGAACTACCTCGCGACGGCGTCGGACGCCGAGGAGGCCGATCTGAGTGAGCTGCCGGCGGGTGTCTCGCATCTGTTGGTGGCCGATGATGCTCTGGCCCCAGGGCACTGGACGGGGACCTACGTCGCTGTGTGCGGGGTGCTGGTGCGTCGTTCGGGCTTCCCGTCCTCATCCTGTTCTCCGGAGTGCGAGTGGGAGTGCCCGCTTTACTGCTCGGAGTGTGTCCGCGAGGCGCATCGCTGGAGTGCACCGCTCCCGGCTTCCGACGGTCAGCCGGATCCCGGGACGCAGGCCGGGGAGGCGCACGACGACCAGCCGCTCGCCCGCCGCAACGCCTGCCTAGGCATCGCCGAGCCACCGGCGATGCCACCCTCATGAGCGGGGACGGCGGAGCCCGAATACCGGATATCGCCTTATCGCGGTCACATCGCGTCATGGCTTGCTCACCTGTTCGCGCCTCGCCTGCTCGGCGGGTTGGGTGGTCTGATCTTCTCGTGACCAATTTTTCCGCACAGTCCGATGACCCGGTGTTTCCCTCCGTGGCGTTGCTTCCACTGTCCGACGTGCGCGGCGGCCAGCTTCCGCTGGTAGGAAACCCGGCTCGCTGCGGCCGCTATCGGCGACGCTGGGGGTCGTGCCGCTCATGTCCTCGCCATGCAGCTGGCAGACCGGGACGGGGTGGATTCTCAGTGGTCCGCAGCGTTCGCCGATGTGCCCCGGCACATATTCGTCCCCCGCTTCTACCCCGACCTCAATGCGCCCGAGGTGGTCGATGGGGCGGACCCGGACCAGCGCAGCTACTGGCTCGACGAGGTCTACACCGACAAGTCACTCGTCACGCAGTACGCGCTGACCCCTGGCACGACCGATCTGTGGCAGTCCACCAGCTCCTCGACGCGTCCGAGCCTGATGGCCCGGATGCTCACCCTGCTCGACGTCGACGCCGGGCACCGCGTTCTGGAGATCGGCACCGGCACCGGGTACAACGCCGCGTTGCTGTGCCACTATCTCGGTTCCACGAACATCGCCAGCGTCGATATCGATCCCGGGCTCGTCGACCTCGCCCGCGACCGTATTGCCGCCCTCGGCTACCGCCCGGCGCTCGCCACCGGGGACGGCGCGCTCGGCATGGCCGACCACGCACCGTACGACCGGATCATCGCCACCTGCGCCGTGCAGACGATCCCCGCACCGTGGATCACCCAGCTACAGCCGGGTGGGCTGATCGTTGCGGACGTCCGCGGTGACCTGGCCTCCAGCCTGCTGGTCGCGCGTGACAACGGCGACGGCACCGTCAGCGGACGTTTCCTGGCCGAACCCGGCCACTTCATGTGGCTACGCGCCCACGTCAACGATCCGCTCCGTGACGGTGGTCAGGTCGCCACCCATATCGACTACGACGACGCTCATGAAAGGACGACCCGGCTCGATCCGGGCATCCTGAACGAGCCGGGCTTCCGGCTCCTTCTCCAGCTCACCGCGCCCGACGTCCGGCAGATCTGGACATCCACCCGCGACGACAACACGATCATCCGCATATCTGGCAGCGGCGGTGCATGGGCCGAGTTCAACCCGGCCGCCGACACCGTCATCCACGACGGCCACACCGACCTGTTCGCACACATCGAGCGTGCTGCCACCCTGTGGAGCCAGCATGGGCACCCACAGCCCAGCAGCTTCGGCATCACCGTCGGATCAACGGGCCAGACTGTCTGGCTGGACTCACCGCAACACTCCATAGCCTGAATGTTCCCCGGCCAGCCGCAGGATCTGAACGATCGAGGTGGCCGACGCGCTGCGACGGGATCATCGCAGTCATCTTGCCGCGGTTGCGAGTGATGAGCGCGATGTGATCACCGAGAGAGCACGCTCATGGCTGCCGTCACAACCATGAGCGTGCGGTAACGACGATCACCGCAACGGGCATGGCAGGCTGGTCCGGTGAGCACCGAGACCCTGTGGATCGTCATCGCTGTCGTCGCGGCGGTCCTGCTTATCGCACTCGTGCTCGGCCTGGTGATCGGCAGGCGCAGGCGGATCAGCCTGCGCGAGCCGGCGGAGGAGGTGACGCAGCCCGAGGAGGAACAGCCCAAGCCGCTCCCGCGCGGGGGCACCTACCAGGCCGGCGGCGGGATCAGCTTCTCCTCGGGCCCGGCGACCGCGCCGCCGAAGCCGGAGCCGGTGCCGCTGCGGGACACCGCCCCGCCGGTGGAACGCCCGCCGGCGGAGCGCCCGCCTGCGCAGCGCCGTCCGGACGCGCCTGCGCAGCGGCGTCCGAAGCCGCCTGCGTCGCAGCCCCCGCTGGAACGCGAGACCGCGGGGCCCACTGACCGCCGTCCGGTGAGGGACGGCGCGACCCCGCCCGGCAGGGCCCCCGCCGACGGCACCGCCACCGAAGCCAGGACCCCGTCCGAGGAGATTCCGGCCACGGACACGACGGTGCCCCCGACCGAGCGACCCCCGCCACGGGCCGCGCCGGCACCCGCGCGGCCCGCACCTCCGGTAGAAACCCGCCGACCAGGAACCGAGAAGCCATCGCCGAGCGGAGCCGCGGCACCGCCGGCGCCTCCGGCCCCACCGTTGGCCCCGCTGCCGATCCCACCGGCGACCCCAGCTCCGCCTGCGACTCCGGCGTCCCCAACCCCGCCCGCGACTCGGGTGACGCCGGCCCCGCCCGCAACGCCGACCCGGCCCGTGACCCCAGCGCGGCCGCCGGCTCCGGTGACTCCTGCGCCTCCTCGCGGGCCGGCAACCCCGGCGCCCCCGGCCCGACCCGCAACTCCGCCGACCCCTCGTACCAGGCCGGCGTCCCCGGTCGCTCCGACCCAGCCGCCGGCTCCGGTTGCTCCCGGCAAGCCGGCGACCCCAACCCCTCCGACTCGGCCCGGGGCTCCAGTGATCCCGGCGCCTCCGACTCGGCCGGTGACCCCAACCCCTCCAGCTCGGCCGGCGACCCCGGCCCGCCCGGCGACCCCGCCGCCCCCCACCCGGCCCGCGCCCCCGGCCGTTACGGCCCCGCCCGTACCGCCTATCGAGCCCGCCCCGCGGTCCCCGGCCGAGCCCTCCGAGCCCATCGCCCCCACGGCGGGCCGCTTGGTGCGGCTGCGCGGGCGCCTCGCCCGGTCGCGCTCCGGGTTCGGGCAGGGCCTGCTCGGCCTGCTCGGCGCCGGCGAGTTGGACGAGGAGTCCTGGGAGGACGTCGAGGCCACCCTGCTGCAGGCCGACCTGGGTCCGGAGACCACTGCCGAGCTCATCGAGGCACTGCGCACCGAGCTCGCCGGCCGCGGGGTCCGGACCGCGGACCAGGCCCGGCAGGTGCTCCACGACGTGCTCACCAGCGCGCTGCGCACCGACCTCGACCGGTCGGTCCGCGCGTTGCCGCACGACGGCCGCCCTGCGGTGCTGCTCGTCGTGGGAGTCAACGGCACCGGCAAGACGACGACCACCGGGAAGCTGGCCCGCGTCCTGGTCGCCGACGGCCACCACGTGGTCCTCGGTGCCGCCGACACGTTCCGCGCCGCAGCCGTGGAGCAGCTCATCACCTGGGGCGAGCGGGCCGGCGCCGCCGTCGTCCGCGGCGCCGACGGCGCGGACCCGGCCAGCGTCGCGTTCGACGCCGTCATCCGCGGGACCGCCGACGGCGCCGACGCCGTACTGCTCGACACGGCGGGCCGGTTGCACACCAAGACCGGCCTGATGGACGAGCTGGGCAAGGTCAAGCGGGTCGTGGAGAAGAAGGCCAGGGTCGACGAGGTGCTGCTCGTGCTCGACGCCACCACCGGCCAGAACGGGCTGACGCAGGCGAAGGTGTTCGCCGACGTCGTCGACATCACCGGGATCGTGCTGACCAAACTCGACGGCACCGCGAAGGGCGGCATCGTCTTCCGGGTGCAGCGCGACCTGGGTGTCCCGGTGAAGCTGGTCGGGCTCGGTGAGGGCCCCGACGACCTCGCGCCGTTCGAGCCGGCCGCGTTCGTCGACGCGCTGCTCACCTGACGGTGAGCGTCGCGATGAGGGACGCGACGCGGAGAGCCCGGCGGATGGCGCAACCTGCTGCTCCGATCAGGGCAGCGGTAATGCGTACGTAACTCGTCGACGTGGCCAGTTCACCGAGCGGAAACAGCAGGCCGTGACGTCCGAAACATGTCCGATCGATTATTCGGAGCACCTGACCGACTGCGGGAGGACAATATGATCAACTCAGGGGATACCGCCTGGGTGCTAGCCAGCGCCGCGCTCGTGATGTTGATGACTCCTGGGCTGGCGTTCTTCTACGGAGGCATGGTCCGTAGCAAGAGCGTGCTCAACATGCTGATGATGAACTTCATCTGCCTCGCCGTCGTCGGGGTGCTGTGGGCGCTCTTCGGCTACAGCTGGGCCTTCGGTGACGACGCGTTCGGTGGCCTCGTCGGCGGCAACGGGTTCGCCGGTCTCGCGAACACGATCGGGCACTTCGTGGGAGCCGCCGCGACCGATCCCGCGACGGGTGCGGTGACGACCCCGTGGCCGGGCACCGACGCGCTGCCGGCCACCGCCTTCGTCATGTTCCAGCTGATGTTCGCGGTCATCACTCCGGCGTTGATCTCCGGTGCGATCGCCGATCGGACGAAGTTCCTGGCCTGGGCGGCCTTCGTCGTCGGCTGGGTCAGCCTCTGCTACTTCCCGGTGGCCCACTGGGTCTTCTCGTTCGACGGGTTCACCGGCCCCGACAACAAGGGTGGCTGGATCGCCAACGTCCTCAAGGCCGAGGACTTCGCGGGCGGCACGGCGGTGCACATCAACGCGGGTGCGGCCGGGCTCGCGCTGGCCATCGTGCTCGGCCGCCGCAAGGGTTGGCCGCGGGAGCGGATGCGCCCGCACAGCCTCCCGTTCGTGCTGCTGGGCGCGAGCCTGCTGTGGTTCGGCTGGTACGGCTTCAATGCGGGTTCCGCCCTGACCGCCGGTGACCTCGCCGGTGTTGCCTTCACCAACACCACGCTCGCCACCTGCGCCGCGGTGCTCGGCTGGCTGCTCGTCGAGCAGTTCCGCGACGGCAGGCCGACCACGCTGGGTGCGGCGTCCGGCGCGGTGGCCGGCCTGGTCGCGATCACGCCGGCGTGCGGGTACGTCGCGCCGCTCGGTGCACTGGTGATCGGGGTGATCGCCGGAGCGGTATGTGCGATGGCGGTGGCCCTCAAGTACCGGTTCGGCTTCGACGACTCGCTCGACGTGGTGGGTGTCCACCTGGTGGGGGGCATCATCGGCACCCTGTTGATCGGGTTCTTCGGCACGAAGAGTGTGAACGCGGCCGCGCTCGGCGAGAACGGTCTGCTCTACGGCGGGGGCGCAGTCCAGCTCGGCCGCCAGGCCATCGCCGCGGGCGCGGTGTTCGGCTACTCGTTCCTCATCGCGCTGGTCCTGGGCTACCTCATCAAGCTCACCATCGGGTTCCGCGTCACCGACGAGGCCGAGGTCGTCGGGCTCGACGAGACCGAGCACGCCGAGACCGGCTACGACTACTCGAGCTTCGGTGGCGGCGGGGGTCTCGGATCCACATCCACCCTCGGGCGTCCCGCGGAACAGGTACCGGCCACCGCAGGCAAGGAGAGTTGACTCATGAAGCTGGTCACGGCGATCGTCAAGCCGTTCGTGCTGGAGGATGTGAAGGCGGCCCTGGAGCAGATCGGGGTGCTGGGCATGACCGTCAGCGAGGTGCAGGGCTACGGCAGGCAGAAGGGCCACACCGAGGTCTACCGGGGCGCCGAGTACTCCGTGGACTTCGTGCCCAAGGTCCGGGTGGAGGTCGTCGCGGACGATGCGCTGGCCGAGAAGGCGGTCGACGCGGTCGTCGAAGCCGCCCGCACCGGGAAGATCGGCGACGGCAAGGTCTGGGTGACCTCGGTGGAGGCCGTGGTCCGGGTTCGCACCGGTGAGCGCGGCATCGACGCGATCTAGGAGTAGCGACCCGCCGTGCGAGGGGTGCGGCGGGTCTCGGTGCGGACCGAACAGGGGGGTGAACGGTCGATGAGCTCTGGTCCGGCAGCGGATCTGGTGCGGGCCAAAGCAGTGCTGCTCGGCACCCGGCGGCTCGGCCCGGAGGCGTTGGGCGCGGCCCTGGTCGATCTGCACGACTTCTGGCTGTCGTCGCGCGCCTCGGCCATCGGGCTGACCGACCGGTCGGCACTGGTCGCCGTCGGGGCGCTGGGCCGGCGCGAGCTTGCGCCCTACTCCGACCTCGACCTCGTGCTGCTGCACGACGGTCGCCGTGACGTCGACCGGCTGGCCGATCAGCTCTGGTACCCGTTGTGGGACGCCGGCGTCGGCCTCGACCACTCCGTGCGCACCCCGGGGCAGGCCGTCCAGGTCGCGGCGACCGACCTGCGTGCGGCGTTCGGGCTCCTCGAGGCCCGGCACATCGCCGGCGACCCGGCCCTGTCGGACAAGGTGCGCGTCGCGGTTCGGCAGGCCTGGCGAGCCGGCATCCGCGGCCGCTTCGACGAGATCGTCGACGGCGCGGCCGCGCGCTGGGCCAAGGCCGGCGATGTCGCGCACCGGGTGGAGCCCGACCTGAAGAACGGGCACGGTGGGCTGCGCGACATCCAGCTCGTCGACGCGCTCGCGCTGTCGCAGCTGGTGGGGAAGCCGGGCGAGGACGTGCTGGCGGCGAGACGTCTGATCCTGGACATCCGGACCGAGCTGCACCGCCTCGCCGGCCGGGCACTGGACGTGCTGCGCGCCCAGGACGGTGACGAGGTGGCCGCCGTGCTCGGCCTCGGCGACCGGTTCGAGCTGGCCAGGGCCTTGTCCGGGGCGGCCAGAGCGGTCGCGTTCGCCGCCGAGGTGGGGTTGCGCTCGGCCCGGGCCGCGCTGCCCCGCCGCGGGCTGGCCGCGTTGCGCCGGGCTCCGGTGCGCCGCCCGCTCGCGTCCGGCGTCGTCGAGCACCTCGGCGAGGTGGTGCTGGCCCGCGACAGCACCGCCGCCCGTGATCCGGGGCTGGTGCTGCGGGTCGCCGCGACCGCCGCGGCCACCGGGCTGCCGGTGTCCGTGGGCACCCTGGCGCGGCTCGCCGAGACCGCGCCCGAGCTGCGCGAACCGTGGCCGAGCCCCGCGTTGAGCGAATTGCTGTCGCTGCTGGGGGCCGGGCGGGGGATGGTCGACGTCGTCGAGGCGTTGGACCGCGCCGGGCTGTGGGGGCGGCTGTTCCCCGAGTGGGGTGCGGTGCGCGACCTGCCACCCCGGGACCGCGCGCACGTGTGGACCGTCGACCGGCACCTCGTCGAGACCGCCGCGCTGGCCGCCCGGCTGACCACCCGGGTGGCCCGGCCGGATCTGCTGCTCCTCGGCGCGCTGCTGCACGACATCGGCAAGGGCCGCTGCGATGACCACTCGGTGGTCGGGGAGCTGCTCGCGCGCCAGATCGGACACCGGCTCGGCCTGTGCGACGCGGACGTGGCGGTGCTGGCGGCGGTGGTGCGCCACCACCTGCTGCTCCCGGACACCGCCACCCGCCGGGACCTGGACGACCCGGCCACCGTGCGCCGGGTGGTGGAGACCCTCGAGGGCAACGGGCTGGTGCTCGACCTGCTCGACGCGCTCGCCGAGGCCGACGCGCTGGCCACCGGCCCGGGGGTGTGGAGCCCGTGGAAGGAGACGTTGATCCGCGAGCTGACCGCGCGCTGCCGCAGGCTCATCGCGGGTGACCCGCTGCCGGGGCCGTCCCCGCTCGGCGACACGAGTCGTCAGTTGGTGGCCGCCGCGCTGACCGAGGACCGGCCGCAGGTGCGGCTGGACGGCAACACGCCGGCCACCGTCGTCGTCGCGGTGCCGGACCGGCCGGGCTCGCTGTCCGCGGCGGCCGGGGTGCTGGCGCTGCACTCGCTGGAGGTGCACGCCGCCGAGCTCGCCACCGCGGGCAAGGTCGCGGTCAATGAGTTCACCGTGACCCCGCGTTTCGGTGGTCCACCCGATCCGGCGCTGATCCGGGCCGACCTGGTCAGGGTGCTCGATGGCTCGCTGGTGTTGGCCGACGCGCTGGCCCGCAAGGAACGCGACTACGCCCCGGCCAGCGCGTTCGCCGACGCCATGGCGCCCCCGCGGGTGCTGTGGTTCGACGACGAGGCCAGCCACGCGGTCGTGCTGGAGCTGCGCGCCACCGACCGGATCGGGCTGCTGCACCGCGTCGCCGCGGCGCTGGAGGGCTGCGGGATCGACGTGCGGTGGGCCAGGGTCGCCACGCTGGGGACCTCCGTCGTGGACTCATTCGGGGTGCGCGGGCCGACCCCGGACGGGGCCCTGTCCCCGGCGGATCGCCACGCGGTGGAGCAGGCGGTGCTCGCGGCGGCCGGTTGAACAGCCACGTCTGGCGTGGCGAAGCGCAGGACCACGCTGACCGATAGTATAATGCAAGCATGACCAATGTGCTCGTCCGTGACCTTCCCGAGGAGACGCACCGAGAGCTTCTGCGCCGGGCAGAAGAGCGCGGGCAGTCGTTGCAGCAGTACCTTGCTGCCGAGTTGACCCGGCTCGCCGGCTCGCCCACCCTGGAGGATGTCCTCCGGCGTGTCGACACTCGCCGTGGCGGCCGGGTCGGCCTCGCTCAGGCGGCAGCAGACCTGACCGATGAACGTTCCCGCGGGTGATCGTCATCGACGCCTCCGTGCTGGCCAACGCTGTCGGAGACGACGAGGCATCCGGTCGGCAGGCTCGTGACCTGCTCCGCGTGCACCGAGAACTCGCGGCACCTGATCTTGTTGATGTCGAGACCACCGCTGTGCTCCGGCGACGCTGGCTGGCCGGCACCCTCACCGACGAACGATTCGGGCAAGCCGTCGAGGATCTCGCGGAGGTCCCCCTTGCCAGGTTCCCGACACGTCGGCTGATGCATCGAGCCTTCGAGCTTCGCGCGAACGTCACCGCCTACGACGCGTGCTATGTCGCCCTCGCCGAGGCCCTCGCCTGGCCGCTCTGCACGGCCGACCGTCGTCTTGCTCAGGCCCCTGGGCCACGCTGCACCATGCAGCTGATCACACCACCGGGCTGACCGCCGAGACGCGAATCCGCAGACTGGCGAGATCCCCGGGAAACGTCGCCGTAACACGGCGGGGGGCTCCTTCACCGGTTGGTAACATGACGCTGCACGTCTGTAACACCCGCCCCCGATCATCCGGGGATGAACACCGGGAACACGGCGTTCGTGCTGGTGTGCGCGGCGCTGGTGATGCTCATGACACCGGGCCTCGCGTTCTTCTATTCCGGCATGGTGCGCGCGCGCAGTGCGCTCAACATGATGATGATGAGCGTCGTGACGCTCGGCGTCGTCGGGCTGGTGTGGGTGCTGTTCGGCTTCTCGCTGGCCTTCGGCGACTCGCACGGCGGGCTGATCGGCGGCTTCGCGCACGTCGGGCTGCGCGACTCCACCGCGGTGGTAGGGGATGGCATCCCGCTGCAGGCCTTCGCCATGTTCCAGCTGATGTTCGCGATCGTCACCGGCGCGCTGCTGTCCGGGGCGATCGCCGACCGGGCCAAGTTCTGGTCCTGGACGGTGTTCGTCGGGCTGTGGACCGTGGTCGTCTACGTGCCGTTGGCCCACTGGGTCTTCGCCTTCGACGGGTTCGTCGGCACGCACGGTGGCTGGCTGGCCAACAGGCTTGGCGCGCTGGATTTCGCGGGCGGCACCGCCGTCGAGATCAACTCTGGGGCGTCGGCGCTCGCGCTGGCGCTGGTGCTGGGCCGGCGCCGGGGCTGGCCGCGCGAGCCGATGCGCCCGCACAACCTACCCGCGACGCTGCTCGGCGCCGGGCTGCTGTGGTTCGGCTGGTTCGGGTTCAACGCAGGCTCGGCGCTGTCGGCGGGCGCGGTGGCGGCCAACGCGTTCGTCACCACGATGGTCGCCCCGGCGGCCGCGGTGCTCGTCTGGCTCATCCTCGAGCACCACATCGACGGACGCCCCACCAGCCTCGGCGCGGCATCGGCCGCGGTCGCCGGGCTCGTCGGCATCACGCCGGCCTGCGGTTACGTCGACACGTTCGGGGCACTGGTCATCGGGGCGGCCTGCGGGGTGGTCTGCCAGCTCGCGATCCGGCTCAAGTACCGGTGGGGCTATGACGACTCGCTCGACGTCGTCGCCATCCACGGCGCGGGGGGCGTGGTCGGGATGCTGCTGATGGGTTTCTTCGCCACCTCGGCGGTCAACTCCGCGGGCGCCGACGGGCTGTTCTACGGTGGCGGCGGCAGCCAGCTCGGCAAGCAGGCGCTGGCGGTGCTGGTGGCCGGCGGGTACGCCTTCACCGTCAGCCTCGGGTTGGCCTGGCTGGTCCGTGCCACGCTCGGATTCCGCATCGACGCCGACGCCGAGGCCGAGGGCATCGACGAGGCCGAGCATGCGGAGAGCGCCTACGATTTCTCGCCGTTGAGCACGACGAGCCGCAGTGTCGGGCTGCCCACCAGCCCGTTGACCCACGAGGAGAGCGCGCGATGATGCTGGTGACCGCGATCGTCAAGCCGTTCGCGCTGGGCGACGTCAAGGTGGCACTGGAACGCCTCGGCGCGCTGGGGATGACGGTCAGCGAGGTGCAGGGATACGGCCGGCAGAAGGGGCACACCGAGGTCTACCGGGGCGCGGAGTATGCGGTGGACTTCGTGCCGAAGGTGCGCATCGAGGTCGTGGTGGAGGACGCCCTGGCCGACAAGGTGATCGACGCGGTCGTGCTGGCCGCCCGCACCGGCAAGATCGGTGACGGCAAGGTGTGGACCACCCCGGTGGAGACGATCGTACGAGTCCGCACCGGCGAGCGCGGCCCCGACGCCCTCTGAGCGTTGCACCGAGTCGCACTTCGGAGCCATCCTGCTGTCCAGCGGCCGCCGATGACCGCACTTCGGAGCCACCCTGCTGTTCAGTACGCTGGTAAGGGTGTTCGACTCCCTCTCCGAGCGTCTCACCGGGACGCTTCAGAATTTGCGCGGCAAGGGACGCCTGTCCGACGCCGACATCGATGCCACCGCGCGGGAGATCCGTATCGCGCTGCTCGAGGCCGACGTCGCGCTGCCGGTCGTCCGATCCTTCATCGCCAAGGTCAAGGAACGGGCAAAGGGGTCTGAGGTCTCCCAGGCACTGAACCCGGCGCAGCAGGTCATCAAGATCGTCAACGAGGAGCTCATCGACATCCTCGGCGGCGAGACCCGCCGGCTCGCGCTGGCCAAGGAACCGCCGAGCGTGATCATGCTCGCCGGCCTGCAGGGCTCCGGCAAGACCACACTGGCGGGCAAGCTCGCGTACTGGCTCACGAAGCAGGGGCACACCCCGCTGCTCGTCGCGGCCGACCTGCAGCGCCCGAACGCGGTCAACCAGCTGCAGATCGTCGGTCAGCGGGCCGGGGTCGCGACGTTCGCGCCCCACCCGGGCGCGTCGGCGGCCGACAACCCGACGGAGCCGAGCGGATCGGTGACCGCCCGGGCGGCCCAACGCTTCGGTGCCGGCGACCCCGTCGACGTCGCCCGCCGCGGTGTGCAGCACGCCCGCGAGAAGATGTACGACGTCGTCATCGTCGACACCGCGGGCCGGCTCGGCGTCGACGAGGTGCTGATGCGCCAGGCCGCCGACATCCGCGACGCGGTCGCGCCGGACGAAACGCTCTTCGTCGTCGACGCGATGATCGGCCAGGATGCGGTGGCCACGGCGGAGGCGTTCCGGGACGGTGTCGGCTTCACCGGCGTGGTGCTCACCAAGCTCGACGGCGACGCGCGCGGGGGTGCCGCGTTGAGCGTCCGCGAGGTCACCGGGCAGCCGATCCTGTTCGCCTCCAACGGCGAGGGGCTCGCCGAGTTCGACGTCTTCCATCCCGACCGGATGGCCGGCCGCATCCTTGGCATGGGCGACATGCTCACCCTCATCGAGCAGGCCGAGCAGGTGTTCGACGCCGAGCAGGCCGAAGCGTCGGCGCAGAAGATCACGAGTGGTGAGCTCACCCTCGAGGACTTCCTGGAACAGATGCTCGCCATCCGCAAGATGGGCCCGATCGGCAACCTCCTGGGCATGCTGCCCGGTGCCGGACAGCTGAAGGACGCGCTGGCCCAGGTCGACGACAGGTCCCTGGACACGGTGCAGGCCATCATCCGTGGCATGACCCCGGCCGAGCGGGCCGATCCGAAGATCATCAACGGTTCCCGGCGGCTGCGGATCGCCAACGGCTCCGGGGTGACGGTCAGCGAGGTCAACGACCTGGTCAACCGCTTCTTCGAAGCCCGCAAGATGATGAAGCAGATGGCCGGCCAGTTCGGCTTCGGCGGTGGGACACGGCGGCAGTCCAAGACCCGCAAGGGCAAGAAGGGCGCCAAGGGCCGCCGGGGTCCCACGGCCGCGCGCCAGGGCACCGGCGTCCCTGACATCTCGTCGCTGCCGCCCGGTCGCCCCGAGCTCCCGCGCGGGTTCGGGCTCGATCAGTTGCCGCCCGGATTCGATCCGTCGAAGCTGAACTTCGGCAAGAAGCCGCGCTGATCCGCGTCCGACGCGTACCGACCTCGGCGCGTTGCGGGAGCCCGCGCCAGGTGGGCGATCCCGATCCCGGCCTGGATCGCCGCAGGTACCGCGGGTCGCTGACGGGTAGCGTCGGCGAGGTGGGATCAGCCGAGGGGGAGCAGCGCGCGGCAGCGGCCGGTGAGATGATCGGACCGACCGGGAGCCCGGTACCGCAGCTGCCACCCGGCCCCGGCTGGGGTCCGCCACCCGACGGCCCGCCGGATGCCCGGCCCCCGACCGGTTCGCCGCACCGCTGGGGGTTCGGGGCCTACGTGCTGGTGGAGGCGCTGTTCCTCGCCGTGTCAGTGGTGATCGGGTATCTCTTCATCGGGGACGCCGCCCCGTCGGTCGGAATACTGGTCGTCGGCCTCGCGGTGCCCACCCTGCTCGCGGCCGGCACCGCGGTGCTGATCACGGCACTGCGGGGCAACGGGCCCCGAGTGGACCTCGGACTGACCTGGTCACGGCGCGATCTCGGGGTCGGGCTTGCGCTCGGGCTGGGCAGCCTCGCGCTCACCATCCCCGCATCGCTTGTCTATGCCTTCGTGGTCGGACCCGACCAGGCGACGTCCGCGGTCGGGCAGGTGTTCTCCGGCCAGCATGTCGGGTTGCTGATGGCGCTGTTCGTGTTCGTGGTCGTGGTGTTCGTCGCGCCGGTCTGCGAGGAGATCGTCTACCGCGGCCTGTTGTGGGGGGCGGTGGAGAAGCACGGCGCCGGGCGCTGGCCGGCGTTCGCGCTCACCACGTTGCTGTTCGCGCTGGCGCACTTCGAGCTCACTCGCACCCCGCTGCTGCTGGTCGTCGCGATCCCGATCGGGCTGGCCAGGGTCTACACCGGCCGGTTGCCCGCGAGCATCGTCGCCCACCAGGTGAACAACCTGCTGCCGGGCCTGGTGCTGCTGTTCGCGCTGACCAGGGCCGTTCCCCTGTGAGTGGGCGGATCGGAGACGAGCGGGTGCTCGACCTGAACAGCGACCTCGGTGAGGGCTTCGGGGTCTGGCGCCTCGGCGACGACGATGCCCTGCTCGAGGTCGTGACCAGCGCGAACGTCGCGTGCGGGTTCCACGCCGGAGACCCTTCGACGATGCGGGCGGTATGCGCGACGGCAGCCCGGCGCGGGGTGTCGGTCGGTGCTCAGGTGTCCTACCGCGACCTCGCCGGGTTCGGCCGCCGGTTCGTCGACGTCTCCCCGGCGGAGCTCGCCGACGAGGTGCTCTACCAGATCGGCGCCCTGGACGCTTTCGCCCGGGCGGCCGGCACCCGGGTGGCATACGTCAAACCGCACGGCGCGCTCTATCACGCCGCGGTCCATAACGCCGGGCAGGCCCGCGCGGTGGTCGACGCGGTACGGGCCTTCGGCGCCCTTCCGGTGCTGGGTCTGCCCGGCTCGGAGCTGCTGGCCGCGGCGGAGCGCGCGGGCCTGGACGCGGTAGGCGAGGCGTTCGCGGATCGCGGCTATACCCCGGAGGGGACCCTGGTGCCGCGGTCCGAGCCCGGTGCGCTGCTCGACGATCCCGCCGCCGTCGCCGAGCGGGCGGTGCGGCTCGCGGAGTCAGCCGAGCTCGTCGCCGCGGACGGCAGTGTGCTCCGGGTACAGGTCCGGTCGCTGTGCGTGCACGGGGACACCCCGGGGGCGGTCGCGATGGCCCGCGCGGTACGTGCCGCGCTGGCCGCGGCGGGCCTCACCCCGGCTCCGTTCGTCTGACGCAGGGCCGTCTGGCACAATGGTGGATCGGTCCCGCGGCCGGCCCTCTCACCGTGCCGCGGCCATGGACGTCGAGTGAGCACAGCCCGTACCCCCACGCGAGCGGTGCTCACTCAGCACAGCAGTCCCAGGTGACATTCTCTACGGGCGAGGGAGCAGTAAGAAGCGTGGCCGTCAAGATCAAGCTGATGAGGCTGGGCAAGATCCGCCAGCCATACTATCGCGTCGTCGTCGCCGACGCCCGTACCCGGCGCAGCGGTCGGGCGATCGAGACGATCGGCAAGTACCACCCGAAGAACGAGCCGAGCCTGATCGAGATCGACTCGCAGCGGGCCCAGTATTGGCTGGGCGTCGGCGCGCAGCCCACCGACCCGGTCCAGGGCCTGCTGAAGATCACCGGTGACTGGCAGAAGTTCAAGGGGCTGCCGGGCGCTGAGGGCACCCTCAAACCACAGCCCGAGAAGGTCGACAAGCGCGCTCGCTTCCAGGCGGCGCTGGCCGCTGCGGGCGAAGAGCCGCACACCGAGGCCACCACGCCGAGGAAGCGGGCGGATCGTCGGCCGAAGCCTGACTCTGTCGACGAGCCGGCGGCCGGCGAGGTTGCGCCGACCGGGTCGTGAGCGTCCTTGCGGACGCGCTGGAGCATCTCGTCCGGGGGATTGTCGATCACCCGGACGACGTGCACGTCGAACTGGTGACGAACCGGCGCGGTCGCACCCTCGAGGTCCGGGTGCATCCCGAGGATCTCGGCAAGGTGATCGGCCGTGGCGGTCGCACCGCCACTGCGCTGCGCACCATCATCGGGGGCATCGGCGGCCGGGGTGTGCGGGTCGATGTCATCGACACCGATCGCTAGCCCCCGTTCCGGCGACGGCGCCGAGCTCCTGGTCGGTATCGTCGTCCGCCCGCACGGCTTGGGCGGCGAGCTCGTCGTCGCGGTCCGGACCGACTCGCCGCAGGAGCGGTTCGTCCCCGGTGCGGTGCTCGGCGCGCGCCGGGACGGCTCGTCCGACTCGTCGTTGACGGTCGAGTCGGCCCGCCCGCACTCCGGTCGGCTGCTCGTCCGTTTCGCGGAGGCGCCCGACCTCGATCGGGCGCAGGCGCTGCGCGGCACCCGTCTGCTCATCACGACCGCCGACCTGCCACCCACCCACGATCCCGACGAGTTCCACGTCCACCAGCTCGAGGGCCTGCGCGCCGAGCTCCTGGACGGTGCTGTCGTCGGCACCGTCCGGGCGGTCGTGCACGGTCCCGGTGGCGAGCTGCTCGTGCTCGCCCGCCCCGACCGGCCCGACGCGCTGGTCCCGTTCGTCACCGCAATCGTCCCCACCGTCGACCTCGACGTCGGCCGGGTCGTGCTCGATCCGCCCGAGGGCCTGCTCGACCCGGAGTGAGCGCGCGTGATCCGCGTTGCGGCGGTGGCGTCAGCGCGTGACGGTCGCTCGGCGGCGGTCAGCCAACCCCCTGCGCACGCCCGCGGCCGCGTGCCTGGAGAGCGCCTGGGCCGGTCGCCGGCGCCGGGGGTGCGCGATCCGGGCCGTGCTCGACCCGCCCGAGAGTGACTCGACACCCACTGAGCCCGGACGGCCGAGCCGAGTCGCCGGTGCGTCTGTCAACTCCGGTTGACACGGGTCTCATGTCAACGTAGGTTGACGACATGGCAGATGCGACGAAGGTCGCGGCGGCGGCGTCCAACAGGGACCCGGCCGTCGGGTTGGCGGCGGTCGCGTCCCTGCGGGGGCTGCTGGAGTCGCTCGAGGAGCTGCAGGTCCGCAGCGCGCGCAGCCAGGGATGGTCGTGGCAGCAGATTGCCGAGGTGCTGCGGGTCAGCAGGCAGGCGGTCCACAAAAAGTACCGGCGGTTCGGGTTCTGAGGGGAAGAGATGTTCGAACGGTTCAGCGACAAGGCGCGGCGGTCAGTGGTGCTGGCCCAGGAGTACGCCCGTGATCGAGGTGACGACATGATCCGCACCGAACACCTGCTGCTCAGCCTGCTCAGCGCTCCGGACGCGGCGGCGGCCGAGCTGCTGGCGGCGTTCGGGGTCGACCGGGCAACAGTGGAGGCCGACGTCGACCGGCTGCGCCCGGTGGGCCCGGAGTCCGATGCGGAAGCGCTGGCGGCCCTGGGCATCGACCTCGACGAGGTGCGTCGGCAGGCCGACGAGGCATTCGGGCCCGGTGCGCTGGACCGCACCCGGGCGGCCCGCGGTACGGGTGGTGGCCGGCGGTGGGGCCACATCCCGTTCCACGCGACCGCGAAGAAGGTGCTGGAACTGTCGTTGCGCGAGGCGCTCCGGCTGCGGCACGACTACATCGGCACCGAGCACCTGCTGCTCGGGCTGCTGCACACCGAGACTGGTGCCGCGCAGCGACTGCTGGCCGCGCGCGGGGTCACCCTCGAGCAGGTGCGCGCCGCAGTCGCAGCTCTGGGCCGCGGCGCGGCGAGCGGCTGAACGTCGTCCGGCCTGGGCACTCGTCGGGACCCGTTGCCGCGCTACGGACGCCGGCCGGGTCCGGCCCGGTCACGGCCGTCGGCCACCTCCATGCGGCGGTTCTGCGAGGATCCGCCGGTGCGGATCGACGTCGTGACCATCTTTCCCGGCTATCTTGCCCCGCTCCGCGAGGCGCTGCTGGGCCGGGCGATCGATGCCGGGCTGATCATCCTGGCCGTGCACGACCTGCGCAGCTGGACCTATGACGTGCACCAGGCCGTCGACGACGCGCCGTACGGGGGCGGCCCGGGGATGGTGATGCGCGCCCAGGTCTGGGGCGAGGCGCTGGACGCGGTGCTCGCTGCCGACCCTCGCCCGGCCCGGTTGGTCGTCCCGACGCCGGCCGGTCGGCCGTTCACCCAGGACACCGCGCAGGTCTACGCGACCGAGGAACGGCTGGTGTTCGCCTGCGGCCGCTACGAGGGCATCGACCAGCGGGTGATCGACGATGCGGCGGACCGAATGCCCGTCGACGAGGTGAGCATCGGAGACTACGTGCTGGTGGGCGGGGAGGTCGCGGTGCTGGCGATGGTCGAGGCGGTGGTCCGGCTACTGCCCGGGGTGCTCGGCAACCCGCGCTCGGCGCAGGAGGACTCGTTCTCCGACGGGTTGCTCGAAGGTCCCGCCTACACCCGCCCGCAGACCTGGCGGGGACGGTCGGTCCCCGAGGTGCTGCGCGGGGGCAACCACGCCGACATCGCCCGGTGGCGGCGTGACCGTGCGCTCGAACGCACCGCACAACGTCGACCCGACCTGCTCGCCGCACTCCCACCCGACGCGCTGGACGCCGCCGACCTTGCGCTGCTCGACAGCCTCGACGAATCGCCAGGTCGCGATCCGCATCCAGAGGTTCCTGCGGGACCGGGCAAGAACACTCGATGACCCGAGGCTCGTCGGTGGGACCGTTGTCGGCGTGCCGTACTGGCGCTACCGGGTTGGTGACTACCGGATCCTGGTCGACATCGATGACGGTCGCCTGCTCGTGTTGGTCATCGAGGTCGGCCACCGCAGCGAGATATACCGGGGTCGGTGACCGAGTCGGCTTCCGACCGGCCCGTTTCGCCTCGACCGGTCCTGTCTGGCATTATGGACGGGTTGCCAGCGCCCGACAGCTGTGTCGGGCGCTCGGGCGCACCCCGTCGACAGCGGGGCCGCTCTGTATGATCGCAATCAGACGAGGACGGACCTGCGCGATGAACACCCTGGACGCCCTGGACGCACAGCTGCTGCGCTCCGACATCCCAGCTTTCCGGCCGGGTGACACGCTCAAGGTGCACGTGAAGGTCATCGAGGGCTCGCGCTCCCGGGTTCAGGTGTTCCAAGGCGTGGTCATCCGCCGGCAGGGCGCGGGTGCTCGCGAGACATTCACGGTCCGCAAGGTGTCCTTCGGCGTCGGCGTCGAACGCACCTTCCCCGTGCACTCCCCGAACCTCGACAAGATCGAAGTGTTCACCCGGGGAGATGTCCGGCGGGCGAAGCTCTACTACCTCCGTGAGCTGCGCGGCAAGGCGGCAAAGATCAAGGAGAAGCGGGAGACGACACCGAGCGCGTCCTGACCGGCATGTGACGTGACGTAACCTCGTAAGCGTGGCGCTTCCCGAGTTCCCCGACGACCGGCAGGCGCAATCCCGCCGTTTCGGTCCGGTCGATCAGTCGGTACCGAATCGTCCGGGAGTGCCCGGCCGGCCACCGGTGCCACCGCGGCGGGGCGAACCGTCGGAAACGCCGCCCTGCAACAGCCGTCCCGTCCCCGTGCCACCCTTCGGCACGGGGCCGCCGCACGGTCGTCCAGCTCCGCTCTAC
>JBBSGM010000077.1:0-19557 GCA_038254065.1 Mycobacteriales bacterium
CACCGCCCACCCCGACACGGCGTGCGATCCGGCAACAACGGCTCCAGACGCGCCCACTCAACATCAGTCAGATCATGACGAGCATGCATGAGCAAGATCTACCGCACCCGAACATCAAGATCCCGCAGACACGCCCTAGTGGACCAGCCCCCGGAGCCGCGAATAGCTGAAGATCCTCACGTATGTCTCTCCGCGGCAGGCAAACCGGCAGACGCGGGGGCGTCGGGGGAGAGGCTACCCGCGCCTGCCGGCGTTCGGTGACGGCGCCAAAGCCTGATGCGACCGGACCACCAACCGGCATCGCCTTGCGCGGCCGGCCGATCGGCGCCACGTCCGGTCAGGTGGACGCGCAGGGTCAGGACGCAGTTGTGGCACCGCAGGCTGGGGGGCTGCACCATCGGGGCCGGTGTTATTGCAGCGCCGCATAACGCAGGGCAACTACCGAGGCCGGTGACCGCGCCGGCATCTTCGGCCAGTGCGTGGTCGAGGCCATCAGAGGTCGAGGTGACCCACATGATGGGACGGTCAGGTCCATGTTTCCTGTTCATGTTTGGCGCGCCGTTCGTGTTCGAGCTGTCGCGTACGGTGTGACGATGCAGCCCGCGCGGTACGGGAAGTGCCACATCTGCGCCACAACGGGCTCCGGCGGATTGATCTTCCGGTGGTCAGGAGGCTTTGCTGGGGCACCATCAACGACGAGGCGAGCACCGCATGACCGATGAACAACCCACCCGGATCGGCGTACGCATCGCCGAGCTGCGCAAGATTCACGGCGCGACCCAGCGCGCACTGGCGATGCGCGCGAATGTCTCATCCTCGCTGCTACGCAAGGTCGAACGCGGCGAGCGCCCCGCCAGCCATGCCTTCGTCTCGGCGGTCGCGCGGGCGTTGTCGGTCAACGTCACCGACATCACCGAGCAGCCGTTCTTCGCGCGGAATGCCAGCCCGTCGTCCGAGCAGTCCGGGGTGCCTGCTCTGCGTCAGGCACTCGTGGAGGGCAACGATCCAGACATCGACGGGAACCCGAGGACGGTGTCCGAGCTACGGACGGCGGTCGCCGAGATCAAAGAGTGGGATCGCCGGACCAAGCACGCCGAAGCCGTTCGGATGCTGCCGGACTTGCTGCGTCATCTGCACCGTGCCAGCGAGGAACTTCCGGTAGAGCAACGCCCACAGGTGTATGAGTTACTGGCCGCAGCCTACTCGTATGCCATGGTGTCCCTCTACCGGCTTGGGCACCTCGATCTCTCTCACCTCGCGGACGAGCGAGCCCGGGCTGTCGCGGCGCGTGGCGGGGACTCGCTGCGGGCAGCGGTAACTGAGTGGAACCATGCGCTCATCCTGCTCTTCGACGGGTCTTATGCGGCGGGCCTGCGCAGTATCGACCGCGCGTTCGCGCTCACTGATCAGGCGCCGGACAACCCGGCCACCACGGCGGTCCGAGGGGCCGCACACCTGCGGGCGGCCGTCCTTGCTGCCCGGAGCTCTGATACCGAGCTGGCCGAATCTCATCTGGCACAGGCCCGCACACTCGTTGCGCCTGGTCAGGAGGAAGCCAACCACTACGGCACGAAGTTCGGCATCGCCAACGTTGACATTCACCGCATCGCGGTGCCGGTCGAACTGTTCGACGGAACAACTGCCGTCAGTCGAGCCGCGGCGGTCCACTTGCCCAGTGGCACCGCGCCGAGCCGAGCCGGGCACTACTGGATCGACCTGGCCCGCGGCTGGCTTCTGCACGGCGACCGGAACCGTGCACTCACCTCGTTGCAGACCGCACGCCGGATCGCCCCTCAGCTGACCCGCTACCACCCGCAGGTCCACGAGACGGTCCACGCACTTGCCGCGCGCAACTCGCGTTCCACCAGCAGCCTCGCCCACTTTGCCGCCTGGTGCGCCATCCGACACTGAGTATGAGGTGTGCTTCTGTGAACGAGCACGGTCAACTGGTTCTCTACGCGATTGCCACCGGATCCCCCGCGGCCCGCGACATCGGGACATTGGTCGGTCTGGCCCAGTCAGCGGGTTGGGACGTGTGCGTGATCACGTCCCCGGATGGCCGCCGCTTCGTCGACATCGACGCGATCGCTGCGCAGACCGGGCACGCGGTGCGCAGCCACTACAAGGAGCCGGACGCGCCGGATATTCTGCCTCCGGCCGACGCCGTAATCGTCGCGCCGATCACATGCAACTCGTTGGCGAAATGGGCTGCCGGAATCTCCGACACCCTCCCCCTCGGTCTGTTGGTCGAAGCGGTCGGCAAACGGCAGCCCGTCGTCGCGATGCCCTTCTCCAACTGGGCACAGATCAGCTTCCCGGCGGTACAGGACGCTATCGCCACACTCAGCGAGTGGGGTGTCATCGTGTTGGTCGGTGACGACGTCTACAAGCAGCACGAACCCGGAACAGGCGAGCGTTACATCCACCTGTTCCCGTGGCACGTGGCCTGGGAGGCGGTGCTCACTCATCCATGGCGACCCCGCGCCGGGCGTTGACGATGTCCCCGCGCGCTCTTTGTGGTCCGCGCAGGGCCCGTGCACTCTGCGAGGACCACGAACGGCGCGCGGAGTGCCGACAACCGACGCGGGCCCCGCCCGCCCTCCGCGTGGGTCGGCCGCGACGCGATCCGCTGGTCGCCGCCGGCGAGGTCGAGGCTGAACGGCAATCGAATCGTGACAGAGTCGAGACCACGACTGGCCAAGATGGGCGTCTTGTCCGTATGACGACAATTCGACGGGCCGCGGCGGCCCTTTCCGCCGCACTGTTCGTGGTGGCCGCCGGCGTACCCGCGGTCGCCCTCGCCACTACCCCCACGGCACCTGCCACTCCCGCACTCACCGGCATCCGCACCGGCGCGCACCCGGGGTTCGATCGGATCGTGCTCGACCTGTCGGCCGGTAGCACACCGACTGTCACCCAGCGCCGGGTCGACGAGCTCGTCGCGGACCCGTCCGGGCAGGTCGAATGGCTGACCGGGGTGACGTTCACCGAGGTGGTCGTGCACGGCGCGCACAACCAGGGCAGCTACCCCGGCCCGGCGAAGTTCCGGACCCGCAACCTGGACAACGTCGTGGCCGTCGCGATCACCGGTGACTTCGAGGATGTGCTGTCCATCGGGGTCGGGGAGCGGCGCGCCACCGCCGTCCACGTGTCCACCCTCACCGCCCCCAACCGCGTCGTGATCGACGTCGACCGCTGAGCAACCGGGAGTACCCGGACCCGCTCACGATCGATCCCGGGGCGATCGGCCACCGGATCGGCGGCCACGTCACCGAAGGGGCGCCCGGTCACCGGACGCCCCTTCCGCGGCCGGGCGGTTCCGGACGGTGCAGCGTGAAGCTGGGAGGCGGGTTGCGCCCAGGGCGGTGTCGGCCACCGGGACGGTGGCGCAGTAGCGCGCGAAACGCGCCGAAGACTGACCGGCCGGCGGCTGGGGGGCGCGGCACCGGCCGGTCAGCCGTCCATGGGGGCCGCCCGGCTGACTCCCGACCTGCCGAGGTGACGCTCATGCAGGGGACGATAGGAGTGGCGTGGGCCGCCGGCCCCAACAGCTTGTTCGGGGGTGTCGTCCGTAGCATCGGGATCATGGGTCTCGATGGCGAGCCGACGGTGGGCGAGCGGATCGCGTTCTACCGGCGTCGTCGAGGAATGACGCAGGAAGTGCTGTCCGGCCTGCTGGGGCGGACCGTGGAGTGGCTGTCCCAGATCGAGCGGGGGCACCGCGACGTCAACAAGCTGTCCACGGTCGTCGACGTCGCCGACGCTCTGGGAGTCGAGCCCGTGCGGCTGCTGCCCCGCCACTTCACCTCGCGGCCCCGCCGGCTCACGCTCAACGACTCGGTGATCGGCACCGCCCCGGACACCGTGCCGGCGATCAAGTCGGCGATGTTCCGCTACGACGGGATGGCCGCTCTCGTCGGTGTGCCCGACCGTCCGCCGGTCGACCTGGCCGAGCTGTACCGCCGCGTCGACCATGCCTTCCGGTGCTCGCAGACCGAGCGCTGGTCGGAGCTGGGACCGCTGCTGCCGGACCTGATCGCCGATGGGTGGCGCGCCGCCCACACCCGCAGCGGCGACGAGCAGCGCCGCGGGTTCGGTCTGTTGTCGCTGGTCTACCGGGTCACCTCCGGGATGCTCGACCGGATCGGTGAGCCGGACCTGCCGTGGATCGCAGCGGAGCGGGACCTGGCCGCAGCGGAGCGCAGCGAGGACCCCCTGCTCATCGCCGGCGCCGCGTGGCGGCTGGCGGTGGTGCTACGGCACAGCGGCCGGCTGGCGGAGTCGACGGAAGTGCCGCTGGCGGCAGCGGACGCGTTGCGCAGGGATGCGCTGGCCAGTCCCGCTCACGCGTCGGTGTACGGGTCGCTCATGCTCAAGGGCGCGGTCGGAGCGGCGAGTCTGGGCGATCATGGTGCGGTCCGGGACCACCTCGCCGAGTGCCACCGAGCCGCAGCGTTCATCGGCCAGGGCCGCAACGACTTCTGGTTCGCCTTCGGTCCCACGAACGTCGCCATCCACCGGGTGTGGCTGGAGCTGGAGATGGGTGACCCGATCGGGGCCATCGCCCGGGCCGGAGAGGTGGACCACACCTCGCTGCCCGCTGAGCTGGCGGAACGAGCGGCCTCCCACCTGATCACGCTGGCCTGGTCGCACCACCTGCGCCGCCACGACGGCGAGGCGCTGGCGGCGTTGCTGGCGGCGCAGCAGGCGGCCCCGGAGCAGCTGATGTTCACCAACCGGGTGCACGCGATGACCCGCCGGATGCTGCACCGCGACCGACGCAACCGGCGTGAGCTGCGGAACCTGGCCTCCTTCGTCGGCGTCGAGTAGCGGCGCCCGGAAGCGTCGCGACGTGGGTCAAGGCGGTGCGTCCGGGTCGAGGTAGGCCGTCTGGATGAGGACCGGCTTGCGCCCCTTGCGAACCAGGAGACCGCGGCCGGGCGGGTGGATGGACAGGTAGGCCTGTGGCCAGATCTGGCCCTCCTGCCGTTCCCCGGACAGCAGCAGGCCGGCGCAGCCGACCTCCTTCATCCGTTGCAGCACCGGCTCGTGCAGGGCCCGGCCTGCCCCGCCGCTGCGCCGGGCCAGCACGAGGTGGAACCCGAGGTCGCGGGACTGGGACAGGAACTCCAGGAACGGCGCGAGCGGGCCGGGCCCACCGGCGGCGAGCAGGTCGTAGTCGTCGCAGAGGAGCACGATCTCCGGACCCTTCCACCACGACCGGGCGCGCAGCTGGGCTGCCGTGACGTCGTCGGGGGGCAGCCGGTTGCGCAGCTCGTTCGCCAGGGTCTGGGCGAGTCCCGCGGCGACCTTTGCGGTGCCGGCGTAGGCGCCGAGGTAGTCCTCCGGCACGACGTCGAGCAGGGTGCGGCGGGTGTCGATGACCGCGAAGACCACCTGCTCGTCGGTGAGGCGGGTGCACAGGTCGTGCACGAGCAGCCGCAGCAGGCTGGTCTTGCCGGATCGGGCGTCGCCGAGCACCAGCAGGTGCCCCTCGGCGCCGAGGAGGTCCAGCAGCACCGGGCGCAGCTCCGCCTCGTCGACACCCAGCCGGACCCGCAGGTCGTCCGCGGCGTCCTGGGTCGCCTGCCGGTAGGTCACCAGGGTGGGCAGCAGGCGGATCTGCGGGGCACCGGAGCCGGTCCAGGCGGCATCGACGCGACTGACCAGGTCGGCGGTCCCGGCTCCCATCGTGGCAAGATCCGCGCTGCCGTCGATCCGCGGCAGCGCGACGTGCCCGATCAACTCCTCCTGGGTCAGGCAGCGGCCCGGCGTGTCGGCGCGCAGGTTCTCGGCCGCCTTGCGCTTGATGGCGGAGTCCAGCGGGTCGTTGAGCCGCAGCTCGATCTTCGATCCGATGGCGGCCTGGAGCTGCATCCGCAGGTCGGCCCAGCGACCGGTGGTCAGGACGAGGTGCACGCCGTAGCCGAGGCCGCGCGCGGCGATGTCGTGCACGATGTCGGCGAGGTCCTCGTAGTCGCTCTTGAGCACCCGGTAGTTGTCGACGACGAGCACGATGTCGGCGGTGGTCAGCTCGGGCAGCCGCCCGGCGCGGTGCAGCTCACGCAGCGACTCGGCGGAGTCGATCCCACGGGCCGCGAACAGCCGCTCGCGCTCGTCGAGCTGCGCAGCCACCTCGGTGATGGTCCGGCGGATGCGGTCGACGTCGAGGCGCCCGGCGACGCCACCGACGTGCGGGAGCCGGCTGATCGGGCCCAGCGCTCCGCCGAGGTCGACGCAGTAGAAGGCGAGGTCGGCCGGGGTGTGGGTGAGGGCGGCGCCGGCGATCAGCGCGCGCAGCAACGTCGACTTGCCGGTCTGTGGCGCGCCCATCACGCACAGGTGACCGCCGCTGCCGGACAGGTCGACGGTGAGCGGTTCCTGACGCTGCTCGGCCGGCCGGTCGAGCAGCCCGAGCGGGATCCGCAGGGTGCCCCGGTCCGCAGGGTCGGCGACGGTCAACCCGTAGGCGGGGTCACTGACCAGCTCCCCGAGAGTCGCGTCGAGGGACAGCGCCGTGGGCAGCGGGGGCAGCCAGATCCGGTGCGCCTGCACGCCCTTGCGCCGCAGCCGGGCCACCACGACGTCCAAGGTGGACGGCTGTCCCACGCCGTCGGTGTCGTCGTCGTTGACCGGCGCGTCGGGCGAGCGGTGCTGGTCGAGCCATCGCTGGGTGTGGTTGTAGAGCGGGAAGGGCGCGGGGGTGGGCGGCACATCCACCACCTCCTGCCCGGCGGGAGGTCGGTAGGTGCCCGAGACGTAGGCGGCCTTGAACCGCTCGAACAGGGTGGTGTCGACCTTGAGGTAACCGGAGCCGGGAAGCGCGGGCAGCGTGTAGGCGTCGGGAACGCCGAGCACGGTGCGCGACTCCTGCTCGTTGAAGGTGCGCAGGCCGATCCGGTAGGACAGGAACGACTCCAGCCCGCGCAGCTTTCCCTCCTCGAGGCGCTGGGAGGCCAGCAGCAGGTGCACCCCGATGGAGCGGCCGATCCGGCCGATGGCGAGGAACAGCTCGATGAAGTCGGGCTTGGCGGTGAGCAGCTCGCTGAACTCGTCGATGATCACCATCATGTTCGGCAACGGGTCGAGGGGCTCGCCTGCGTCCCGGCGCCGGTTGTACTCGGTGACGTTCGGCAGGTTGCCGGCGTCGAGCAGAAGCTGCTGGCGGCGCTTCATCTCGCCGTACACCGCGTCGTTCAGCCGGTCGACCAGCCCGGTGTCGTCGGACAGGTTGGAGATCATCGCCGAGGTGTGCGGCAGCGTCTCCAGCCCGGCGAAGGTGGCGCCACCCTTGTAGTCGACCAGCACCAGCGCGAGCCGTTCCGGAGGGTGGGTCATCGCCAGGGTGAGCACCAGGGTGCGCAGCACCTCCGACTTCCCCGAGCCGGTGGCCCCGACGCAGAGGCCGTGCGGCCCCATCCCGGACAGCGCTGCCTCCTTGACGTCCAGCTCAACCGGCTGGCCGCCGGACCCCACCGCGAACGGCACCTTGAGGAACCGGCCGGGCGGGCGGGGCGCCCACATTGCATCGATGTCGTAGCCGGCCTCGTCGGTGATGCTCAGCAGGCCGCGCAGGTCGACCGTCGTCTCCAGCGGGGCGTCCTCGGAGCGCTCTGCCACCAGCCGCAACGGGGAGAGCTGTCGCGCCAGACTGGTCATCGCCGGCACCGATACCGTGTCGACGCGACCGGTGGGCGCTCCGGCGACCTGACGACGCTGCGCGGCCGCGGCGGCATCGTCGAGCGGGCCGAACGAGCGCAGGTCCTCGACGGTGACCGCATCGCCGTCGCAGGTCACCCGCACGTCCACCTGCGACGGCTCCTGGCGCCGGTCGGTCACCAGTACCACGGAGCAGATCCCGAGGTCCCGAGGCGAGCTGCCGGACGCGAGGTCCGCGACCGGGTCGGCGGCGCCCGCGGAGAACTGGTCCACCACCACGACGAGCCGGCTGCGCCGGAGCCGGACCCGGCCGGCGCCGAACTGCCGCGCGGCGGCGACCTCGCCCGCCCGGTGGCTGATCTCGTCGTGCAACAGCCCGGCCAGCTCGGCGCGGTCCGCGGCCGCCATCCGCCGTGGGGCGGGACCGTCGAACTCGACCGGGTCGAGGCTGTGTGGCAGCCACTTCACCCAGTCCAGCTCAGGGCGGGCGCTGGAGCCGAAGCACCACGCGATGCGGACGTCGTCGGGCGCATGCAGGGTGGCCAGCTGGGCGGTCAGCGCGCGGACCAGGTTGCGGGTCTGCGCCGGCGGGCCGACCACGGACACCACACCGTCCAGTGGGACCGCGACCGGCATGTCCTCCAACATCCGACTGCGCTGGGTGACCAGCTGCGCCGCGGCCTCGGTGACCGGATCCAGCTCGATCATGGGGTTGTCGCTGGCGGCCACGGTGACCCTGCGCCAGAGTGGGTCCGGCCCCAGCCCGACTCGCAGGACGAGGAAGTCGGGGTCGGAAGGGCGGCGTTCCCACAGCCGGTGCGGGTCGGTGACGAGGTCGGGCAGCGCCTCCGGGCTCGGGTGGCGATGCGCGGCGGTGTTCCGCTGCTGGGTACCCGACTCGCGCAGCAGGGTCGCCACCCCGTCCAGGTGGTCCAGGTAGCGGCGGCGCGCCACGCCGAACCGCCGGGCCGACCCGGTGCGCTGCGCGATGAAGGCCGCCACGCCGCCGATCACGGTGACCCCGAGCAGTGCGGTGCCGGCCACCAGCATGATCGGGTTCTGGTTGGCGACGATCATCAGCAGCGACCCGCCGCCGCCCAGGATCGGCAGCAGGATCTGCATCGAACCCGCGAACCCGCCGCCGGCGTCGGGCACGGCGGGCGGCGCGACCACGTCGACGGTCGTGAGCTCGGTCGGTGGTGGTTGAGCACGGGCCGGCCGATGCACCACTCGCTGGGTCACGGTCGCCTCCATCGGGATAATCGTTGATCGGTTAGGTTAGCGGCGGGCACCGACAGCGACAGGAGCGGACACCGGAGATGGCCACTCGGTTCACCAGGGTCACCGTGGTGGGCGACGAACGGCAGGTCGACGTCAGCCTGCCCGCCCAGCAGCCGGTGCTGACGCTCGTGCCGCAGCTCTGCTCGCTGCTCTCGCTGCGCGCGGAGCGTCCGGGCAGCCCGTGGACGGTGGCCACGATCGCCGGCGGCATCCTCGACCCGCGCCGCACCCTGGATGACGCCGGCATCACCGACGCCGATGTGCTCTACCTGGCGCCCCCGGCGGAGGCACCCGAACCTCCGTTCGTCGAGGACGTCGTCGACGAGGTGGGCGCGCAGCTGGACAACGCCTCGCGGTTGTCCGAGGGCGTCGAGTGGAAGGGGACGTCGCGGGTCGTCGGTTGTGCCGCGCTGGGTGCCGCGGTGCTGGCCGGGCTGGCGTGGCTGTTGGCTCTCCCCGCACTCGACCGGGCGTCCGCCGCCGCGGCGCTGGTGGCTGTGGGGCTGCTCGCGGCCGCGCTGGGCCGGCCGTTGCGGGACCGGGGAGCGGCCTGGCTCGCGGGAGCCGGCGCACTGGCGTGGACGCTCGCCGGCTGGACCCTGGGGGGTTTGGCCCTGGGAGATCGGGCAGTGGGCGAGCAGGGCGTCGCGTTCACCGAGGTCGCCGCGTTCCGTGGCTGGACGACGGCGGCAGGTGCCGGCATCGGGCTGGTCACCTTCTGGTTGGCCGGACGGCGCTGGCACAGCCTCGGGGCAGCAGGTCTCGCGCTCGCCCCGCCGGCCTTGCTGGCGGCGCTGCTGGACGTGGTGCTGCCCGCCGACCGGGTGGCAGCGGTCATGGTGGTCGTCGCGCTCGTCGTGGCGGGCGTCGCTCCGCAGCTCGCTGTCGCCAACGCCGGGTTGGTGCCGCTGCTGCGCACCGCCGAGCGGGGCACCCGAGTGACCCGCAGCACGCTGGTGGATGTGGTCCGGCGGGGTCAGGTCGTCCTGACCGGGGTGGTGCCCGGCAACGCTCTCGTCGCGGCCATCGCGGTGGCGGTCCTGCTGGCGTCCGGCGGTGTCGCGGGGCCCGCGCTGGGCGCCGTGAGTGGCCTGGTGTTCGCCTTGCGGTCCCGTGCGTTCACCCGCTCCGCCCAGGTGCTGCCGATGCTCGCGGTCCTCGCTGCGGCCGCGACCACCACCGCGGTGACGCTGCCCGCGAAGGTCCAGCTGTCCGGACGGGCCGCGGTGTGGACCACGGGCATCGGGCTGCTGCTGGTGGGCGTGGCGATCGTGGGCCTGGGGGTCGGACAGCTCGGGGACGTCGCCGCCGCGCGGCTGCGTCGGGTGTTCGACGTCCTGGAGGTGGTTGCGGTCATCGCGGTGCTGCCGCTGGTGCTGGCAGTGTTCCATACCTATGGGTGGGTGCGTCATTTCGTGAGCTGAGCCTCGACGAGGGTCACCCGGCCGCGGTCGTCGGTGCGGGTGTGGCTTCGGCTGTGGGTTCGGGTGTCGTCGGTGCGGTGGTCGTCGGCTCGGTCGGCGCCGTGGTGGTCGTCGGCGCGGACGGCGAGGTGGTGGGCTCGGTCGGTGCCGTGGTGGTGGTCGTCGGCGCAGCCGACGCCGAGGTCGTCGGCGGAGCGGACGGCACCTCGCCGCCTGTCGGCCTCGTCGGACCGGCAGGAGGGAGCACGGCGGTGGCGCCGGCAGGTGGCGATGGCGCCGTCGGCCCAGGAGTCGCGGCGGGACCCTGCACCGGCCCGGGCACAGGAGCAGGAGCTTGTTGCGGCGGCGCGACGCCCGGCACCGGCGTGGTCACTGCCACCGGCACGGGGTCGCCCGAACGGGAGCTTCCGGACGTCGCCTTGGCGGCCCGCTGCGCGAGCGCGTCGCCGATCAGGGTCGTCGCGGCGACCCCGACCAGCAGCACCACCGCGAGGACGACACCGCCGATCAGGGCACCGAAGGGCCGGCGAAGCTCGCGCGGGGTCCGGCGCGAACCGTGCAACAGCACGGCGGTCGCGGTGGCCGACCGCAGGGTGTGCTCCTCGAGCACCACCTTGCTGCGCTGATCAGCCACGTCGCCCGTTGCCAGGGCCGTCGTGCGCCTCGCCGCTACCGTCGACCTGGCGCCGCAGCATCGTCCCGAAGCCTCTCTCGATCCCCGGACCACCTGTCTTCGGTGCCGGCTCGAAGGGCTGACCGCCGCCTGGTTGCGGCGACGAGCCGTCGGAACCCTCGGCCAGGTCCGCGCGCTGGATGCTGCTTGCCACCGCGACGACGAGCTCGCGCAGCATGGTCTCCATCTCGGGATGCGGGGTGGCCGCGCTCACCAGGGCGGTCCAGGTGGATGCCGGCAGCGGCAGGAAGAACTGCCACACCTGCGAGCGGACCCGGGCGGCCGCGCCGGGCGGCACGCTCGAGGCTTGGTCGGTGTGCAGCAGCCCCGGCCCGGACGGGGTCCCGACCTCCTCCACGACGCCGCTGCGCGGGAGGATCTGGCGCACCAGGGCCAAGCTCGCGGGTTCGGTGCGCGAGTCGAACCACGCCAGGTGCAGGCCGGCGCTGCCGATCGCGCCGGTCGACATCCGGCCCAGCTGGATCATGCTCAGCGTTGCGCCTGCCCGCTGGCAGTCCGCGATCAGCTGTTCCAGGAACCCCCGCACACCCCGTCGCTGCGCGGCCGTGAGCGATCGGCCGGCGAACCGTTCGTCCACCAGCCGGGACGCGCTGCGTTGCCAGGATGCGGGGGTGGTGTCCAGCAGTGCCCAGGTCGACGGAATGTCGATCAACCAGGGAAAGGGCGGATGGGTGACATCGGGGTTCAGGCTCAGCTGCTCGGCCGGCGGCGGCTGGGTCACGGCAGGAACTCGGTCACGGCTGGGGCCCGGTCACGGTTGGGGGGTGCCGGGACGCAGGGCGGTGGCGAGATGGTCGTCGAAGTCGTGCACCACCTGGCCGATCGTCGTGGACAGTCCGGCCCATTTGCTGATGTGCGCCTGCAGGTCCAGCAGGCTGGACTTCCACTCGCTTTGAAAGTCATCGATCGCGCCCTGGAGGTGGCTCTGGTCATCGGTCAGGCCGTCGACGTCCTCGGCGCCGCGCTGCGCGTCGTTGAGCCGCTCCCCCAGCGCCGTCAGGTTGTTGCCCAGGCTGATCAATGTTGTGTACGGGTACTGGACGTAGGTCACGGTGTCCCCTCCGGCTCGTCCATTCGGAAGACATGATGCACCATAACCGCGACCGTCTTCCACCGGTTTGGCCGTCAGGCTGTCCGAGAAAGTGGGGTCCGGAAGAGTGAATGCTGTGCAGCAGGATCCGGCTGGTCCGGGGGTCGCGCCGTCGGCCCGTCAGGTGGGACGGCTGCTCGCGCGCGCCCTCGATCCGCGGCTGACCGACCGCCTGGTCATCGAGCGACGGATGTTCGACGACCTCGCCCACCCGCTGCGCCACGGGACGTCGATCGCCGTGGTCGGCTCGCAGCCCCAAGCCGGCCGCACGACCGTGGCCGCGCTCCTGGCCCACCTGCTGGCAGTGCTCGGCCGTACCAGAGTGTTGGCAGTCGACGCGGGCACGAACGGGACGGGGCTGCGCGAGCGCCTCGGCGTCGGCCCGGCCGGTTCGCTGCACGCGGTGTTCGCCGGGCTGCGGCTGGAACCGCCGGGGCAGCTGCGGCTGCCACCCGGCCCGCCGAGCTTCCGCTGGGTGAGCCAGCACCTCGCGAGTGACGGCGGGCTCGCTGTGCTCGCGGCGGCTGCGAATGAGCGGGGACGACCGTTTCCCGCGGGGCACTACGCAGCGACGGTGAGCCGGCTGGGACGCTGGTACCGCGCCATCGTCACCGACACCCCAGTGGGTCCGACAGCCGAGGTCCTTCCAGGGGTCATCCGGGGTGCACGTCGCGTCCTCGCGGTGGGTACGGCAGACGAGTCCGGTCTCGCCACATTGCGGGACACACTGGAGTGGCTGGCCGCCGCCGGCTCGGATGACCTTCTCGCCGGGACGACGTGCGTGCTCGTGGCTCGGGGACGGGGTTCGCGGCTGAGCTCGGGCCGGGCGCGAGCAGTGTTGGGACTGCCGGTTCACGCCCTGCCCCCCGATGACCACCTGGCTTCGCCGGTACCGCTGGACTGGACGATGTTGAGCGACCGCACCCGCTCGGCCGCGCTCGCGCTCGCGGCGGCCTGCGTCGTCGGCCGCATCGAGAAGTCGGTGGGGGAACGCGTCGACCGGGTGTAGGGTGCCGTCGATTCGTCCCTCTGTCGGGAATCGGCCGGGGGGGTTGGTCAGCGGCCTGCTGGTGGCCCGTTTCGGGGGAGGACTGGATGGGGACGAAGTTTTCGATCACGGACAACTCGGTCAACACGCATGCGACGAATCTGGATTCGTCAGTGGGGGCGTTGAACAGCCAGGCTGCCGCGTTCATCGCGGCGATCGAGCCGTTGCCCTCGGTGTGGAAGGGTTCGGCGTACGGCAGCTGGGATCAGTTGACGGCGGCGTGGAACCAGGCGATGTCGGACCTCAACAAGTCGTTGGACCAGATCAAGGCCCGGGTCGGCAACGCCGGCGGGCTGTACGACAGCTACCACGCGGAGCAGACCAGCCAGCTGGACTCGACCATGGGCTCGGCGAACTGGGACGGCGCGAAGTTCCGTGGTTGACCGGGGCGGGCGGGGAGAAGGCGGGCGATCATGAGTGACGTGTTCAGCTACGACGAGGCGGTCGCGGGCACCGCGCATGGGGACATCTCGTCGGTGGCCAACGGTGTGCAGGCCAGCCTGGATGAGCTGACCGGGTTCGTGAACCGGGTCAAGGCCAACTGGGAGGGCGACGAGATGGAGATGTACGACGGGATCCAGGTGCAGTGGAACAACGCCGCGGACACGGTGCGGCAGATCCTGGGTTCGGTGCGGGAGGCGTTGGGCCAGACCACGTCCTCGGTGCAGGAGATGCGCGGGCAGGTGCGTGGGGCGCTGCAGGGCTGACCTGAGCGCTGCGGGCGGGTTGATCGGGGGAGTAGCGGGTGGGTGACTTTCCGGCGGAGCGGTTTCGGATGCGGGGGGATCCGGGGGCGATCAGGGCGTCGGCGGGGAAGTGGTCGTCGTTCGGCTCCACGGCCACGCAGGCTGGTGGGCAGATCACCGCGTTGGACACCTCGCAGTTCGTGGGTCCGGAGGGGGACCAGTTCCGGGACGGGTTGGACGCCAAGCTCCCGGATCACCTTCGGGTCACCGGGGATGCGTTCACCCGGGTCGCGGACGCGCTGAACGTCTTCGCCGGGGCGCTGTCGGGGTTGCAGGATCAGATGCGGCCGTTGGCGGTGCGGGCGCCGGGGTTGTGGGAGGCGGTGCGCCACGCTCAGGGTGCGTTGTCGCAGGCGCAGTCTGATGACCGGGCGCATGCCCGGCAGGTCGCCGCGCTGCCACCCGAGCAGCGGTCGACCCCGGACACCTACCGGTCTCAGGCGGGGGCAGCGGGCAGTGCGTTGTCGGGGGCGCAGCGGGCCTGGCAGGAGTGCCTGGGCGTGGCGGACAGGTTGCGGTCGGCGATGGGCGATGCGGTCGGTGCGTGTAAGCGGGTCGTCGACGACGCTGCGGCGACGCGGTTCAAGGATCCTCCGAAGTGGTATGACCTGGGCGGGCAGTTCACCGACTTCGTGCGGGACAACAAGGACCTGTTGCAGCATCTGTCGGGTGCGTTGAAGGTCGTGTCGTTGGTGGCGGGGGTGTTGTCGTTCATCCCCATCCTGGCCCCGGTGATGGCGCCGCTGGCGATCGGTACGGCGTTGGCCGCTTCGGCGATCGACGCTTCGGTCTACGCCGCTACCGGTGAGGGTGATCTCAAGTCGATCCTGATCGACGTCGGACTCAACCTTCTACCCGGGGTGGGCAAGCTCGCCAGGCTGGGTATGGCGGGAAAGGCGTTCAAGAGTATCCGCGGTGCCGTGGGATCGAGACTGGGTGGCCTCGCAGAGACCATGGGATCCAAGCTCGGCGGCTTGCGGGACAAGGCGCTGCAGATGTTCAAACGGACGTGCAAGACCGACCCGGTCGATGTGGCGACCGGGGAGATGGTGCTGCCCCAGATCGATGTGGAGTTGGACGGGGCGCTGGCGCTGGTGTTGTCCCGGGTCCACCTGTCGTCGTATCGAGTGGGTCGCTGGTTCGGTGAGTCGTGGGCCTCGACGTTGGATCAGCGCCTCGAGGTCGACGACGACGGGGTGTGTTACGCGGCCGAGGACGGGATGCTGCTGGTCTACCCGACACCGGAGGTCGGGGTGACGGTGCTGCCGGTGGAGGGCCCACGCTGGCCGCTGTCCCGCACCGACGGCGGCGGGTTCTCGCTGCACGATCCCGGCCTGGGCCGCACGCTGCATTTCGCGCCAGTCGACGGTACTTCGCCGAGCGTGCTGCCGTTGCAGGCGATCAGTGACCGCGATGGACATCGCATCGATCTTGACTACAACGCCGAGGGCATGCTCACCGAGGTTCGGCACACCGGGGGTTACCGGATCGGTGTGGAAACTGCCGATGGGCTGATCACCGCGCTGAGTTTGCTCCGCGCCGCTGCCGGCGGCGGAGACGTTACACTGATGCGGTACGGCTACGACGTCGCGCGCCGGCTCACCGAGGTGGTCAACTCTTCAGGCCAGCCGTTGAGGTTGGAGTATGACGCCGAGGGTCGGATCGTCGGTTGGCGGGACCGCAACGGGGTGTCGTATCACTACACCTATGACGAGGCGGGTCGCTGTGTGGCCACCTCGGGCTCGGATGGGTTCATGGACGGCTCCTTCGTCTATGACCGGGACCTGCTGGTGACGGTGTACACCAACTCTCTGGGCCATAAGACGACGTTCCACCTCAACGAAGCGAACCAGGTGATCCGCGAGATCGACCCGCTCGGGGGGGCCACGGTGTCGGAGTGGGATCGTTATGACCGACTACTGGGGCGCGTCGACCCGTTGGGGCGGGTGACCCGTTACGGGTATGACCAGGCCGGCGATCTGATCGCGGTGACCCGCCCGGATGGCAGCCAGGCCGTCGCGGAGTACAACGCGTTGGGGTTGCCGGTCATGGTCACCGATCCCGGCGGGGCGCGGTGGCGGCGGACCTACGACGAGCGGGGCAACCTGACTGCGGTGACCGACCCGGCCGGTGTGACCACCCGCTTCGGTTATGACGGACGGGGGCACGTGGTGGCGGTGACTGACGCGCTGGGTCAGGTTCGTCGGGTGCAGACCGACTTCGCTGGGTTGGTGACCTCGGTAACCGATCCGCTGGGAGCCACGACCCGGTATGCCCGGGACGGCTTCGGGCGGGTATCAGAGATCATCGACCCGGTGGGCGGGGTGACCCGGTTCGGCTGGACGGTCGAGGGCAAGCCGGCCTGGCAGGTATCGCCGGATGGGGCGACCGAGCAGTGGTCCTATGACGGGGAGGGCAACTTGGTCGAGCACGTCGACGCGCTGGGCCAGGTCACCCGCACCGAGTTCACCCATTTCGACCTGCCCGCTGCGCAGATCGGGCCGGATGGGGCGCGGTTGGGGTTCGCCTACGACACCGAGCTGCGTCTGACCGCGGTGACCAACCCACAGGGTCTGGTGTGGCGCTACGACTATGACGCGGCGGGAAACCTGGTACGGGAGACCGACTTCAACGGCCGCGTGCTGGGCTATTCCCGTGACGGCGCCGGGCAGTTGATGGAGCGGGTCAACGGCGTCGGGCAAGCCGTCCGGTATTCCCGGGACCTGTTGGGCAATGTGGTCGAGCAGCGGTCCGGTGAGGCGGTCGCGACTTTCGGTTATGACGCTGTGGGTTGGATGGTGCGTGCGGTCAACGCCGACGCCGAGGTGGTCTTCGACCGTGACCTGTTGGGGCGGGTGGTGGCCGAGAGCTGCAACGGTCGCATCGTCGCCTCGTCTTTCGATGTGCTCGGTCGGCGGGTGACTCGGCGGACGCCGTCGGGGGCGCAGAGCGTGTGGGAATACGGTACGGACGACCAGCCGGTCACCTTGCAGACCGCCGGGCACACGATCGGTTTCGGTTACGACGCCGCTGGTCGGGAGATCGAGCGGCGTCTCGGTACCGGTGCAGTGCTCGCGCAGTCCTGGGACGTCAACCACCGGCTGAACTCGCAGACCCTCACCGCGCCTGGACTCACCGCCCGGCAGGTTCGCCTGGTGCAGAGCCGGTCCTACAACTATCGGTCCGACGGGTATGTCACTGCCATCGAGGACCACCTGGGCGGACCCCGTCGGTTCGACCTCGACGTGGCCGGGCGGGTCACGGCGGTGCACGGTAGCGGCTGGAGCGAGCGCTACGCCTACGACCCGGCCGGCAACGTCACCGAGGCCGCCTGGCCGCCGCCGCAGGCCGGTTCCCCGGACGTGGACGCGCGGGGCGAACGTGCCTACACCGGCACGCTGATCCGGCGGGCCGGTAACGTCCGTTACGAGCATGACGCCCAGGGCCGGGTCACCCTGCGCCAGCAGAAACGGCTTTCGGCCAAACCCCGCACCTGGCACTACACCTGGGACGCCGACGATCGTCTGGTTGCTGTGGTCACGCCGGATGGGCAGCAGTGGCGTTACTCCTACGACGCGCTCGGCCGCCGGATCGCCAAACACCGCCTCGCAGCCGACGGCGCGAACGTGGTCGAGCACGTATCGTTCAGCTGGGACGGCACCATCCTGGCCGAACAGACCCAAACCGGTCCTGGCCGTCCCGACGATCGCATCACTACCTGGGAGTGGGAGCCCGGCAGTTTCCGCCCGGTCACGCAGACCGAACGCGTCCCGCTGGACGCCTCCCAGGACTGGGTCGACCAGCAGTTCTACGCCATCGTCACCGACCTGGTCGGCACTCCCACCGAGCTCGTCGAGCCCGACGGGACGCTGGTCTGGCGGGCGCACACCACCCTGTGGGGCACCGCCGCCGCCCCGAGTTCGGGCGGCGCCTCCTGCCCACTGCGCTTCCCCGGCCAGTACCACGACCCCGAAACAGGCCTCAACTACAACTACCACCGCTACTATGACCCGGCCGACGGCCGATATCAAAATAGTGATCCTCTCAGCCTTGCAGCTGGGCCGAACTCTTATTGCTATGTCGTCAATCCAACTCGCCAGTCTGACCCGCTGGGGTTGATGGACTGTGAGCGAGCCAAGAAACTTGCCGACAGAATCAGTACGCGGGCACAAAGCGGTAACCTCAGGAGGTCTCCCGGGTATCACGGAAGGGTTCCGGCGGCACGAGAACAGGAAATCTTGTCATCCCCGGAGGGCATCTACAGGTCTACCGGTACAGGTGGTCGTTTCATCTTCCACCAGGGTGGAGACGTCGTCGTCGCCGAAGGTACGGGGAGCCGCGCGGGGCAGATCGTGACGAGTTATGGCCCCTCCGGACCGCGCGGAGCGAGTGGTGTAGCAGTTCACGGCGGCGCACCAACCGATCCGGGACTACCGATCACGCACGACATGATCGTTAACGGTACTATTCCGACGCCCGGTGGCGGCAACATTCCACCCGGTACTCAGATACTTCCGTGAGGCCCGGGACGATGTCTCTTGTACTGCAGGACGAGGTTCTGGCCGACGTGGTCCTCGGTGACGCTCTGCCATGGAGACCTCGTGTGGCGATCTCTGGCCTGTCGCTCATGGTTGGGCCGTACGCCAGTGGCGAGGAACACGAGAAGCACGTTCTCGAGACGAAGGGTAGTGGAGGTTGGTACAGGTCAGAGTACGACGAGCTTCGTTTCAACTCGGAAGATGGTCTGCTTGAGAGTCTCTGGTGCCATGTACCAGAAGTCAACGTGCGCGACGATCCTGACATGTCTCATTGGACGGGCCTGCCACCCGTCATCGGAGGCCTGCGCCTGGTCAGCGAGGCCTACTTCGAGCTGAGGCCGACAGGTGAGCGCTGGTACTCAGGACGCGACGAGTTGTTGGTGTGTGTGCAGTCCGTTCCTCGGTGCTCCGAGCAGAGACTGCGACTCAGAGTTGCCCACAACGTCGACCTGCTTTTCGCCGACAATCGGCTTTGCGGCTGGCTACTGGCTGAGCCGGCGCGTTTCTTGGTTCAATCTTGGGAATATCCACCAGTGGCTCCGGACGATGCGGAGCTTGCCGTCCTGCTCGGTGAGTACCTCGATGTCGTCGCGCATCCGTACACCGAACAGATGCAAGACCAGGGCACTGTCGTCCGTGGGATGCTTGAGATGTTGAGCCGACGGATCAGCGAGAAGGAAGGAGCGATCGATCAACGTGTAGCGCTCCGAAAGGCTGTCGACGATCTGGTAAGTTTCTTCTACGATTAGCGTTCCGAATCGGGGCCCGATTATGTCGCTGTCCGGTCCCCCGCCGGGTGGCACGGTGCTGCGGGTGGCGGTGACCTAGTCGTGCGCGGTAAGTGGTACCGGTGAAGGTCACCCTGGACCTAGGCGGCAAGTCCGCGCAGATCAAGCTGGGCGACCCGAACGACCCCGAGACCGAGATGGGCCCGGTGGCCAACGTGCCGCAGTACGAGAAGGCGCTCAGGTACCTGAAGACCGCCCGCGCCGAGGGCGCGACGATGACGTGCAGGAAGCGGCCGACGAGGCCGAGGCACCCGCGAGCCGTTCACGCTCGGCTGACTCACCCGATCGG
>JBBSGM010000078.1:0-19508 GCA_038254065.1 Mycobacteriales bacterium
CCCCCTCTTCAACATCAAGACATGACTTTGGCATGACTTTGCCTACCCGAGGGTTCTGCCGATCGCCGCGTCGAGGGTCTGAGCGGTGCGGCGGCTGGTGAGGCGACGGCCCAGGTAGTTGTCCTGGGTCATGGACACCTTGGCGTGGCCGAGCTGGTCAGCGATCTGACGCGCGGACAGCTCGCCCTCGTCGAGCAGGGTCGCGCAGGTCTTGCGGAACACATGGCTCGTGACCCAGGCGAACTCGCCGCTGCCACGCGCTTCCCGCAGTTCCCGGGACAGGTTCGACGGGTCCCGCCAGCCGCCGACGGAGTCCGGGAACAACGGGCCGGCTCCTGAGGCGACGATGCGGCGTTCGAGCATCCGTATCGCGAACAGCGGCAGCGGCAGCGTGCGGTGCCCGGCGTCGGATTTCGTCCGGCGGGTTCGAAGCAGCCCGGCACCCTTCACCTGGATGATCTTGTAGTCGATCTCGACGGTGGCGCGGTCCATGTCGATCACGCTCCAGTCGACGGCAATCGCTTCGCCGATCCGGACACCGGTGGCGAGGAACCAGCGGGTGAGGTCGGGCAGGTCGCGTCGCACCGCGGTCGGGTCGGTCTCGAGCTGGGCGATCCACCGTCGGCACTCAGCCAGGCTGAGGCTGCGGGCCTTGACACCGCGTCGGGCGCCGGGCACGCGTCCGATGTCGCGGACCGGGTTCGCGGGGATTGCGCCGTGGCGGGCAGCGTGGCCCATGATTCCCGACAGCGCGCTGCGGCAGGCTTTCGCCGCGGCGGAGCCGCTGCGGGTGTGTACGGCCGAGATGAACTCGTCGAGCCGGGCGACGCCCGCCTCGCCCAGCCGCAGTGCGCCGACACCGGGAAGGATGTGGCGGTCGAGGTAGTGGCGGTAGAGGCGCGCGGTGTTGGGGGACTTGTCGTCGGCGTCGACCTCGGCCTGGATCCCGGCGTACCAGAGTTCTGCCACGTCGCTCAGCCGGGTTGTCGGGCCGAGCGCGTTGCGACTGGGCGCGGTGCGTTCGGCCAGGGCCGCCTTGAGGGCACGTTCCGCGGCGGCGCCGGACCGGCCGCGACGTGAGACCAGCCGGCGTTCGCCGTCGAGGTCACGGACGTAGGTGCGGGCGGACCAGGACCCATCGGGTAGCTGGAGGCGGGTGATGGCGCCGAACGATCCGACGGGGATGGGTAGGCGAGGCATCGCGGTCGCCTACGCCACGCCGTCGTCGAGCGTGGTGAACCAGTCGCGGACGTCCTGCTCGTCGTAGCGCAGGTAGCGCCCGACCCTGCGTGCCCGCGGGCCGACTCCGTGGTGTCACCATTGGTAGAGCGTCTTGCGGGGGATGCCGAGGTACTCGGCGACGTCCTGCACGCTCCAGAGCCGATCGGTCCGCTCAGTCATGGTGATCACCTTCCGTCCCTAGTGCTGGCCGCCGGGCGACGACCGGGAACGATCCTCCACATCGAGGTAGCCGACGGAGTGGTCGGCAATGGTCCGACTCGTGGTCGCCCGTTCCCTGCTCGCGACGGCTCGACGATCAGAGGGTGACCACAGTGTGGCCACGCGGATGTCACCGGTGACCACGCATCGACCACGCGGTGACCACGGCCGACAACGGCCGACAACGGGCGTGGTCGCTCGCGTCGGCGCAGCCGGGCGGGCAGACTGCCGGACATGGCAGCGGTGAGCGTGCTCGATCGGGAGATGTACAGCGAGGCCGAGGCGGCCCGCTATCTCCGCGTGCCGCAGAGCACGCTGCACTACTGGCTGGAGGGCGGCGAGCGCCGGTCGAAGGTGTACGCGCCGGTGATCCGACCGGAGCCGACAGGCCGGCACGCGCCGGTCACATGGGCGGAGTTCATCGAGGCCGGGTTGCTGCGCAGCTACCGCAGGACCGGTATTCCGATGGCCGAGCTGCGGGCCTTCATCGACCTGCTGCGGCAGCGCTACCAGGTGCCCTACCCGTTGGCCGACCGCCGCCCGTTCGTGTCGGGTCGCGAGCTGGTGCTGCGGGCCCAGGAGGAGTCTGCGCTCGATCCGGACTTCTGGCTGGTCGCCCCGGTGCGGGGCCAGCTGTTGCTGCTGCCGGCCTCGGACGCGTTCGTGCGGACGGTGACCTGGGACGGCGACGCGGCTGTGGGGTGGCGGCCGCACGACGACCCTGCGTCTCCCGTGCAGATCGATCCGGACCTGCGCCACGGCCGGCCGGCGGTCGGGGGGATCAGCACGGCCGTGATCCGGGAGCATGAGGAGGCTGGCGAGGATCCTGACGACATCGCCGAGGACTTCGGCCTGACGGTCGACCAGGTCCGCTGGGCTCTGGCCTACGAGACGTCGATCCGGGCCGCCTGACCGTGCCCGTTCGGCCGGCGGTGCCCGGCAGGCAGTACAAGCCCGCAACCGTCCGCTTCTACTTCGACGCCGACGTGCTCGGCCTCGCCCACGTGATCGCCGGCCTCCGCCCGGACGTCACCTATCCCGGCGATCCCGGCGGCGTCGTGATGAAGCGGCTGCGCGCGCCATGTCCGATCACGAGTCCGGCCACGAAGGACCACGTCTGGATTCCGCAGGTGACCGCGCTGGGCTGGTTGATCGTCACCCGGGACTCGCGGATCCAGGAGCATCGCGCCGAGATTGGCGCCGTCCGCGACAGCGGAGCGAAGATGGTGGCGCTGGGCAGTCAGGATGCGCGGGGGACGTTCGACCAGCTGGAGGAGGTATTCATGTCCCGGTGGCGGGCGATCGAGAGCTGCCTCGGCGAGCCGGGCCCGTTCATCTACGTCGCGACGCGGACAACGTTCAGGCGGGTGGAGCTCGCCGGCCAGTCGTGATGGATGCCCCAGCGGAGCAAGATATGCGCGTCGCATGCGACTTCGCCGCCGCTGGGGACGGCCCGCTGGTAGCGGCTCGGGGGCGAGCCGGTCACTGACCACGGCGTGACCACCGCGTGGTCACCACACCGAGACCGTGGGGAACGGCTGACCACGCTGGCGGGCACCGGTCCGAGGACGTTGGGGCGATGGTGTCGGACAGCGCAGGCGAGCGTGCCGCAGTCCCGGAAGCGGGCAGTGGTGGCCGCGGGCTCCGGCGCCGTCCGCACGCCGAAGGACCACGGACGCACCAGATCGTCGTCCGGCTGTCCGCTGCCGAGTTCGCCGCCATCCGCGTAGTCACCGATCGCGAGGGGATGGTGCCCGGGGCTTGGTTGGGCGAGCTCGGAGTGCGGGTTGCCGCCGGGACCGCGGACCCGATCCCGTCCCGCTGGCTCGATCTCGTCGAGGATCTGGTCCGATGCCGCCAGGACATCGCTCAGGTGGTTCGACTCCTCGGAGCGGCCGGGGCGCATGACGGCGTGACGGCGAGACGGATCCTGGCCCGGGTCGACGCGATCACCGATACCGCCGCCAACGCGGCCCGCTCGGCCCGATGATCACAAAGGTCACCCACGGCTGGCGCCCCGGCGGGCTCGTCGCCTACCTGATGGGCCCGGGCACCGCGGAGGAGCATGCCCGCCCGCGGGTGATCGCAAGCTGGGACGGTCTCGACGCTGGCTGGCAGCCCGAGATCGGGCCGGACGGCGACTTCGACTTCCGGCTCGGACCGCTGATTGGTGCGCTGCACGTTCCTGCCACACGGGCGGGGCTGCCGGTCAGCGGGCAGGCCCCGTCGGGACGGGGCTACGTCTGGCACTGCTCAGCCCGGCTGAGCGCGGAGGATCGAACTTTGTCGGACCGGGAGTGGGCCGGAGTGGCCAGGCGGCTGCTCGGCGGTGCCGGTATCGCCACGACCGACGACCTCGGCGGGCCGCGGTGGATCGCCGTCCGGCACGCCGACGACCACATCCACAGCGCCGCAGTGCTCGTCAGGGAGGACACCGGCCGCCGGTTCTGGCCGCACCACGACTACCGCGGGCTGCGTCGCACCGCGCAGGAGCTGGAGGCCGAGCTGGGCCTCGCCCCGACTGCATCCGCTGATCGGACCGCAGCCCGCCATCCACAACGTGCCGAGCTGGAGATCGCCGCCAGGCAGGGAGTCGAGCCCGCCCGGACCGAACTCGGCCGCGCGGTCCGTCAGGCAGCGACGGCAACGACCACGCCGCAGGGGTTCGCCGGTGAGCTGCGGAGGCATGGCTACCTCGTGGAGCTGCGCCTGCTGCCGTCCGGTGATCCGATTGGATACAAGATCGCTCGCAAGGCGGCTGCGCCGGTCTGGTTCAGTGGCGGGAAGCTCGCCCCCGACCTGTCGATGCCGAAGCTGATCGCTCGCTGGGCGTCGATCGCCGAGCTGCCCGACGCCGAATCGTCGCCGACGAGGATCGTGCTGCGCAAGACACGCGAGTCGTTGGAACGAGCGAAGGAGGTCGTGCACCGGTCCCGGCACGACCACGCCACGGAGAGTGCGGATGGCATCGCACACGCCCTCGGTGACGTGTTCACAGCCGTCGGCGTCGCCTCCGGTGGCACGATGGACGAGGCTGTGGACCGTTACGACCGTGCGGCGCGCGCCCCGTTCCTGCCCGTTCCGCCCAGCGGTCCCACCGGATTCGAGCTGCGATCACTCGCGCGGCAGCTGATCCGCGACGGCAGGACAACTGGCAGCCAGTCGGACATGCTCGCACTGTTCAGTGTGCTGATCGCGCTTGCTGCGGTCGTGCACGAGATCGGGGCGTGGCGCTCGGAGCGTGGGCATGTCCACCAAGGCACGGCTGCCCGGGATGCATCGGAGCTGATTCGTCTGTGCGCTGAGGAGCTGCGATCAGTACGTCCGGAGCGTCGATCCCACCGAACGGAGGCAACGGCTCGACCACGGCGTCTGGCCCCGTCAACCCAAGGCCCGAACCAGCCAACCGGTCCCGCTCGAAGGCCGGTTCTCTCGCAGCAGGTGTGAGAACAAGGCGACGGCGCCCGGGGCGGGATCAGTCGTCGAGGTCGCCGCCGCTCCATGCCGCGGCAGCGAGAGCGGCAACCTGCTCCAACAAATCGAGGGGGGACGCCGCAAGATTGAGTGGGTACTCGACGATCGAGATGCCGGTGTTCCGCACCCGCCGCATTACCGCGCCGCGCGAACCTTCTGCGTAGACCAGCCACCCGACCGGCACGTGCAGCGCCGTGCAGTAGGCCAACACCTGGTATTGGTCCGCGTTCGGGTACCCGCCGGCCGACGACTCGAGCTTGTACTTGGCGTCAGCGACGATGCGCGGCTCGCCATCGACCAGATGCACGACATCGACCTTCATTCGAATGCTGTCGTCCGTGTCGAGGCTCGCTGGGTACTGGGGCCACGTCCGGCCGGGGCGGGCGAGCCACGCCTCGCGCAGCGCAGTCGCAACGAAGTCCTCGAAGACCCTCGCCATGTCCACCACGAAGGCCGCGACGGACAATCCGCCCTGCCCGACCTCGAAGGACTGGTGCCGCAGCACGATCTCGGACAGCCGCAGCGCTGCGTGGTACTGCCTGTTCAGCCGGTTCGGACGCCACTGAGGACTCGGTGTACCCGCGATCAGGGGCGTGGCTCCGTCAAGCCGGCCGTCAAGGTGGGCGAGCCGGGAACGGACGGGTGGCGCGACCCGGGGCACAGTGAGCATCCGACGCAGCGCGGAGCGGAGGATCCGGTTCTCCGCGATGTCGACGTCATACTCGTCATAGCGCACCTCGATCGGGAGGAGCATGCCCGGTCGCCGGGCGAGCTGGTCGGCGATGCGGATACGCCCGCGCACCAGCGGCAGCGCTTCCTCCCGTGTCACGTAGCCCTGGAGGATCCCACGCATCACGGCTCGCTCCGCATGGCGGCACAGCGTCTCGGCGATGGCCGGCCACAGGTCGTCGTCAGGTACGCCGTCAACGTCCTCGGGTCGGAAGCCGGGGTCGGCTGCGTAGCCCAGCAGGAACAGCAGCCGCGCGATCCCGACCTTGGGTGTCACGACGACGTCGACGTCGTCGATCCGTATGGCGCCAACCCGACCCCGCGGGAGCAGGTTCCAGACTCCGTTCCCCGTCGGACGGACGTGCACCAGGCCGGTCGATTCCAGAGCGGCCGCCCGGAGTCCGTCGAGCTCCACCCGGACGTCCCGTCTGTCGTCCTCGGCGAGAACGATCGCGGAGGGACGCGTCACGGCCCGGCGGGTTCCTGCGCTACAGCCCGCCGGCGGACGGCAGCGAGCCCGAACCGTTCTCTGATCTGTGCGCGGGTGAGTCGGCCGTAGTAGTGCTCCTCGAGCAGCGGAAGGATCGAGTACGCCCACACCCGCTCGAGCCCGCCAGATGCCTCGACGTCCGGCGTCATCAGGTACGAAGGGCCGATCTTGTAGTCGCGGTCCTCCTCGCCGATCTCGGCATTGAGCGCGGCGAGCAGCCCGGCCCGTTCGTCATCCGACTTGCCGTTGGCGGCAAGCCAGCGCGGCAGTAGCCCGCTGACCGGCTCCTCCTCCGGGTGCATCTCGACGAACGCGAAGCGCCGACGCATGGCCGAGTCGACGAGCGCGATCGACCGGTCGGCTGTGTTCATTGTTCCGATGAGGAAGACGTTGGGCGGCAACGAGAAGGAGTCCTCCGGGGAGTACTGCAGGAGCACGGAGTCGCCGCGGTACTCCAGCAGGAAGTAGAGCTCGCCGAACACCTTCGCGAGGTTCGCCCGGTTGATCTCGTCGATGATGAGGATGTAGGGCCGCGCCCGGTCGGTGCGTGCCTCCGCCGCGAGCGCCCGCATCGGTCCCGGGTGCAGTGCGAAGCCGACCGAACCGTCCGGGGCCTTCGTCGGTCGGAATCCCTCGAAGAAGTCCTCGTAGGCATATGACGGGTGGAACTGGACGAGGCGCACGGCGTCCGGCTCGGTCAGGTGATTCGCCAACGCGCGGGCGACGTAAGTCTTTCCGGTGCCGGGCGGCCCGTAGAGCACGATCTGCCGGCGGGCTCCGAGCAGGTCGATGATCTCCTGGAGCCACGTGACATCGGCGTGCACAGCAGCACCGAGCGATGCTGTAGCGGGCCGGAGTGTCAGCGGGCCGACGATTGGCGGCGGATCCGGCACGACGCGTCCGTCGGTCGGCAGGTCGGCTTCCCGGCTGACCAGCTGGGACAGCACCGGAAGGGCTTCGGTCAGATCGACGACCGTGCCCTGCTGGGCGAGCCCCTCCGGAAGCGGTGCCGGCAGATCCCCGAGCGATATCGGCGGGGCCCCAGCCCATGCGACGGATCGACGCAGTCGTGCATCGGCAAGGCCGGTGTACTCCGGTGGCCCGGTGACGACGCCGACGTAGAGGTGATCGTCCACCACCGTGGCGACGAGGTCGTCATCCTTCATCGTGGAGAGGAACGAGTGATACTCCGTCGCGAGAGAGAGCCGCTGGGAGTAGTCGAGGTGCTGGTAGCCGTTCTCCACAGCGGCGCGGACCGCGTTACGGTCCGCCCCAGCTGGAACCTCGCCGAGGTGATTCGCCGCTAGCGACACGCATCCGTCGTTCTGCCACTTCGCGACGAGCTCGCCGCCCCCGGGCCGGGGCCGCACCAGCCAAGCCCGCTGACCTTCGTCGGTCAACTTCTGCCACTGGGATCCGAACGGCTCGTGGTACCAGTCGACGATCTGGCCGAAGTCCTTCTGGTGCCGTTCCCGGATGGCGAGAAGGTCACGGTCGATGGAGATGGCGTCGTTGCCGCTGGGGCCGCCCACAAGCTCGGCGAACGCGTTGCGGATGTCGCGCTTGTGGACCTGATTGACGATGGGGGAGAACGTCCCCGGGAACATCAGGTAGAGCAGCGAGTTTCGTATGCCGACCTGCCCTGTGGGCACCTCGGCCACAACGGTCCAGAAATCCCAGGGATCGCGAAGGGCCCGTTGCCGGTCGGTCTGTGGGAGCTGCCACCAGTGTTCGATGAACGACAACAGCCACCCGAGTTGTTGCCAGATCTGGACGTTGAATCCGACGCCGCCGTTCAGCACGCCAGGAAGGCCGATCGTGGTGGCAAGGTCAGTGGGGAGCTGCGGCGGGGGGTCCAGCCAGGACAGCACGGTGGAGATCCGGTCGATTTTCGTTCTCGCCGTGATGTTCGACAGGGGCGCCACCTGCACGTAGAGCAGTTCGGCGGCGAGCAGGTAGGTCGCTCGCGAGGCACCGGTGAGCTGTGCCTGGAGCTTCTGGATGAAGCCACCGGAACCAGCGTCGGCGTTGTCGATGATCCGGTGCCTCAGGTCCGCGGCGACCGCAGGTGTCCAGGCCGCGGTCGCGGGTTCGATCGTCGATCTGCCATCGCCGAGTCCGGCGTCAAGGAGTCGCCGGACGGCAGCCTCGATCTCCGGGTTGCCCCAACCGTCCGGCCCGGGGATCGGCCGGTTCACGTCGCGGCGTCCGTAGTCGGTAGTTGTTCGAGGAACCAGGCGTGAGCCTCGATGGCGGCGTGCAGGCCTTCGTCGCCGACGAGTCGCTCGACGGGGAAGGACGGCCGAAGCTCCAGCCGGGACATCGGCAGGTTGACGCCCGGGATGCGATTGATCCGCTGGCGCAGTTCGTCGCGAAGGCCCGTGTCGCCGAACGGCGGGCGGGTGAGCAGGTGCTGGAACACGACCTCGACGCTGCCCGCGGTCGGCCGGATTGTCCACGGCCAGTACTGCTCGCCGCCGGCCCGCACCGACGGGAACGCGACGGCCTGGGCGCCGTTGCCCCAGTCGAGATAGCCACCTCGGCTCCGCCAGTCATCGAGGAGACGTTCGATGGCGTCGACCGTTTCGGCCGGTTGGCTCGCACGTAGCTGTATCCAGAACCGCTGCTCGTGACCCACATCCCCACCGCCAGGCCCCGCGGCGTCCTCGGGCACGTCCAGGCCCAGCAGGGTGGCGATCTCTCGCGGGGACAGCCGTTGCGAGGCGACGGCCCGGCCCTTGTCGTCGAACTGGACGTCCTCTGCCGCCAGGACATCACGGGGTAGATCGATGCACGCGGGGTCGGACCATCGAAACTCCGGCGCGACCGATCCATCGGCCCGCAGCACCCGCCACGCGTTCGCCACCGGATTGGCGGCGAGGTAGTTGCCGAGCGGTTTCGGGTGGATGCCGGTCACCGCCGACACGTCGCCGTAGGCCGTCCAGGTCCCTTCCGGAAGGGACGCGCAGACCTGGCGGACGACCCGCCACTGGTCCTGCGGCGCCGCGGCCCTGTTCGTGGCAGGTCCGGGCCAGACCGTGGCTGCCCGACAAGCCATCGCCTGGCCGCGGGCCTCGATCTGCTGCAGGCCCCATGCCTCCTGTTCGGCAACTTCCCGCGACATCGAGAAGTTGCTCTTGTCCAACAGCGCCCGCTTCGCGGCGAACGGCTTGTTGCTGAGGTCGGGGTTGTATCCGGTGACCGTGAGATTGCCGAGCCGATGCACGATCCGCTCGTGGAGATCGGTCGTGGTCTCGCCCGGTTCGACATCCGGTTCGAGGTCGTCGAGCCATTCGGATGTCGGGGTCTGTGGCAGGACGTGCTCGATCTGGAACTTGGTGTTGTCCCAGCTGATCAGCTCCTTGTGGCCATAGCTCTCCTCCAGCCGGCGGAGCACGAACAGGCGCTGTGATGCCTTGCCGATCCAGTAGAAGTTGAGCCCGGCGATCCCCATCGCGAGTTGTTCGTCGTCGGGCCAGAGGCGACGCGGCTGGGAGAGGAACTCGCGTAGCGCCTCGCTGGCATCGGCCTTGTTGGCGATATGCATTGCGGCCTGGGCGAGGGCCCGATTGATCCCTGCGGCGGTCCGTCCGCAGAGCATCCGCCGCACCAGGTACGACTCGAGATACAGCATCGCGGTCACGGTCTCGACCGGCGTGCCGGCTCCTCGCTCTCGCCGGTCGAGCAGCACCATGAGGATCGGCTGAACGGCTTCAGTGCCCCAGTCCTTGAGCCGCAGTCCGGCCGCGACGCCGGGATCATCGACGACGGTTGCCGGTTCGAGGATGGCGTGCAGGTGCCCGGCCCGACGAGCCAGCTCCACGATCTCGGCCTCCACAGCGGCCTCGTCGTGTTCGATGGGCCGGAACCGGCGCTGCTGCTCCTGGTAGGTGTCGCTGCGCCGGGTCTCGGGATGGCCCCTCAGCTGCAGATCGAGGTAGGCGAGCGTCTCGACATGCTCGGCGCCCAACATGTCCTGCATCGGGGACCACACCGTGGTGTATACGGCCTCGGCGCGGGTGGGCAGGAGCATGAACAGGTAGTTGCGCAGCAAGTCGCCCAGCGTCAGCTTCATCCCCGTGTTGTTGAGCGACTCGAAGATACGGTGCACGTTGTCGTCGTGATCGGCCGTGACCGACACGAGGTCGAGCCGGCTGCGGATCACCCGCTCGATACGCCGGATGTCGTGCGGGTCGTCGGGGTCATCGGCGGCCGCGAGCTGCTCGCGAAAGAACCGGTAGGCCGCGGCGATGTTGCCACCGCCGGGCTTGTGCGTGCCTGTCATACCGGCCTCGAACGCGGGCCGGTCGGTCTGCGTGGGCAGCAGCTTGAGGTGGTCGTTGCCGGTCTGCCACTCGTTGACCAGGCACTGCCGGTGGATGCGGTCGGCGTCCTGCGGGCTCTCGGCCCGGACGTGGTCGCGCAGCGCCGCGAGGGCGAGCAGGAGCGTGGTCAAGCGCTGCTGGCCATCGACGACGAGCCAGCGCGCGACCCCTCCGGCCACCACGTTGGGTGCCGGGGCGAGGACCAGCGATCCGATGAAGTGCCCGGGACTCGTGGTCCCGTCGCGTAGCGCATCGGCCTGAGCGAGGATGTCGGTCCAGAGGCGGTCGAGCTGGTCGCGCTGCCAAGCGTAGGTGCGCTGGTAGAGGGGGACGAGGTACTGCTTCTGGCCCTCGAGAAGGGGTTCGAGGGTCATCTCCTTGGCCTGCACTTACTGGCCTTCCTGCTTCGTCGGGTGCCGAGGGCCGTGGCCGGGGGGTGGATCGAGAGGGGTCTTGTACGGCTCGCCGCTTCGAATCGCCTCGGCCATGCGGTCGTACATCTCGAGGATAAGGCGTTTCGTGCGGTACTCGCCGTGATCTGCCTCATCGTTCGCCTTTGTTGTGGGGAAAGTGTCTAGGATGTACGAGGTGTCACTCCGGTCGATCCCAAAGATGTGGAATAGGGCGGCATCGAGTTCTCGCATTAGTGGCTCACGTCGCTCCATGTTCCATCGAAACGGTTCGCCTGAATCCGTTAATTCCGCAGCGTATTCGGCCATTTCAAAGGAGGTGTAGTTCAGCTCGAGCAGGCGGGGAAGCAGCCAGGCGCTCACGGAGTGATCGGCCTCCCAGCTGCACCTTTCCTTGAATACGCCGAGCGGTGGCACAGCGAGCTGTTTGAAATAGTTGTATGTAAAGTTAGTGCCGCCTACCTTCTGTCTCGCCACGTAGTCGAGCACGAAACTTGAAAGGATCGCTTGGAGTATTGCGGCATTCGGCGTGAGGATCAGGAGCTCTGAGTCGCCCACAGCAACCTTCGGAAATGCGCTCGCGATAGTTATCCGCTCATCAAGGCCGCTGGCTATCTTGCGCCATCCCAGGATCCAGCCGTGCGGACCACGACCATGACGGCGAAACCAGTCCGTGACTTCGGATTCGGCGATCCAGTACTTCGGCGTCACGCAAAAACTTGGGTCATCATGCTGCCTGTCACTCGGTGTGGGCAGGGCTCGTGCAGATCTTCCCTGGCGCGCAGTGAATGCGGCGTAGTCTCCGAATCTGTGGTCATAATGATGGAGCATCTTGCCCTCGTATAGCGGAACCAGGACGTCTTCTCCCCGATCAACGCGATTTCCGCGGCGTAGGTAGCTTCGCTCCTCGATCTGTTCGCGCTCCACGAACAGGTCCGCATCTGTAGACATGTCGAACATTCTCTTCAAGCGCACGCTGTAGGGATTGGCGTCGTGACGATCTTCCGTCTCGTCGCGCAGCAGGACGACTGAGTTCGAATATATCTGTAGTGTCAGATCTGCGTCCCTCCGACTCTTGAAGATCGGGCAAGTCTTTGTGTTCGGGTTCAGTAGCATGATCTCATCGGGTGTGAGTTCAAGCTTTCGGTCAGGGTTCATTGTATCGTTCAGAGTCTCGCATCGGAAAGCGATGGAGATCGGAGCGATCAACGAGTCTCGCTTAATGGTCAGCAGGCAGAACCGATTCCCCTGAGCGCTGGCAGCGTCAACGAAGAATCCCTTGTTCCTAAAATCGAACAGTGAAACGAGTGAGTGCTGTTCGACTAGGTTTCCGAAAAAGAACTGCGAGTTCTCGTCCGTTGCTATCCCGGTTGGGATAATGATGCCTGCGCGGCCGTCTTGCGCGGTGAGGTCCCGGAAGGTCTCGGCGAATACTGCGTAGGTGTTCACGTCCCCGCGACCGGTGAACGGGAATCTGTCGGAGGTGCGCAGGAAGGAGCTCTCGGCCTCCGAGAAATGCTTCGCCTCGACGAACTCTTTGTGGAGTTCTCGGTCGATGGGTGAATTGCTATCTTGAAGTGCGCGAATCATTCGCTGACGCACGGCCTTGCGCTCCCGGGCAATCTCGGGACTGCGGGCCGCGAAGAACTCCGGCTCCTGCAGCTTGACCCGCTCCCAGGGGGGGTTGCCAAGGAAACACGAGAATCCACCGGTCCAGCCGTGGGGCGAACGTTGGGACGGATCACCTGGCTTCACCTTGAGGATCTCCGGGAACTCCAGGTGCCAGTGGAAGAAGCGGTACTCCGCTGCCAAGCGGGCGATCTCGGCGCGGATGTTCGCCGACTGTGAGTTGGGGTCGCTGGCGAACCCGCGAACGATCGAGGATGTTGGGGCCTCGGGGCCGTCCGGCGACAGCCGCCAGACGAACGCCGCGCACCATGCGTCGGCTTGGGTCCGCTGGATCGTCAGTTGCCGGTCGTCGGAGTCGTATCGCTGCCAGGCCTGGGCCTGGGTCCTGACCTCGGTCGGACCGTCCGCGAGCGCGACGAGCCCGGCTCGCTGTTGCGCCAACTCGGCGTTGGACAGGACGAGCTCGTTCTCCCACAGTCCGATCTGGCCCTGCCGCTCCTCTTTGTTCAGCTTCCGGGTGGCGGCGGCGATCTTCTTATCGTCGCCCTCCAACTCCTTGAACGCCTCGTCCGGCACATCACCGGCCAGCAACGCCGGGGTGGTGCCGAGCAGGCTGTTGCCGACGCGGATGCGGGCGTCGAGAAAGCCGAGCGGCTTGCCCGGCTCCAGCGCCTCCATCCACAGTGACACCTTGGCCAGCTCGGCGGCGAACGGGTTGACGTCGACGCCGTAGATGCAGCTTCCGACCACCTCGCGCAGCGCGTGCTGCACCTCCGACGGCGTCGGTTCCTCGTCACCGGAGCGCAGCTGGGCGACCCGGCGGGCGATCCGGCGGGCAGCGGCCACCAGTAAATGACCCGAGCCGCAGGCGGGGTCGCACACCGTCAGGGACAGCAGGCGCTGCACGGCGTGGGCGTTGTCCACCGCGTTCTTCTGCGCGTCGTCCAGCAGCGGGTCGAGGGCTGAGTCCAGCAGCGCGCTGACCAGGCTCGCCGGGGTGTAGCAGGAACCCGTCGTCTTGCGCTCGTTGCCCGCGACATGTTCGAGGGCAAAGGCACGCCCGGTGAGGTCGAGCCGGGGCACCAGCTCCAGCAACGATTCGTAGACGCTGCCCAGCTCCTCCGCCCCGAGGTTGCGGTAGTCCACCGGCTGCATGCGGTCGGCCTTGCCGTAGATCCATCCGAGCTGGCGCATCGCGGGAAGCAGGGCGTTGTTGGCGAGCGAGCAGGCCAGCAGGTGGTCGACCTTCGCGCCACCCGGCTCGTCGAGAGGCTGGTCGTCGGGGTCGAACAGGCCGGCGAGTGCGGGCAAGCCGAGTGCGGGCAGGCCGTCCCCGCCCAGGCCACGCAGCACGACCGTCAACGCTTGCCACAGGTCGCCGTGTGGCCCGCCAGCTCGTATGCGGGAGAGCCGGCGCAGCCGCCCGACTGAGAAGTAGCGCGCGTAGCGGTCGGCGGTCTCGGGCGACGCATCATAGAGAAGCACGCCCCGGTCCTCGGCGACGGAGAGAAACAGCAGCCGATACACCAGCCGCAGCAGCGCTCGGTGGTACGCGGCCGTGCTCAGCTCTCCGGTACGCAACGCGTCGAGCAGCCATCCGTTGTCCTTGTGCGCCAGGAAGCCGGAACCGAGCGAGGTCAGGGCCGTCTCGACGCCGTCGCGCAGCTGGTTGAGGGCCCTTGTCCCGCCCTCGACGGCCTCACCGCGCCAGGCCTCGATCCAGCAGGCGGCCGCGGGCGCGTCGGGCCCGCCGCGCTTCTCCATCCGTGAGACGTGGCACAGCTGCCACAGCAGCAGGAACTCGGCGAACAGTTCGCCGTCGAAGATCGATTCGAGATCGAACTCGACGTATGCCGATCCGGCCAGGGAGGTCGAGTCGCGCAGCAGCCGCAGTCGTTGGCCGTTGGACAGCACCGCCCACAGGTGCGGCTCGCTCCGGTTGAGCAGTTCCTGCACCATCGCCTGCGGCGCGCGGGCGGCGCCCGCGACACCAGGATTGCGCCGGTCCAGGTCCACGCCCGGGCCGAGCAGATGTACCGGGACGTTCTGCCACTCGTGCGAGACCGGGTACTCGACGCCGTCGACGTTGATGCCGCCGCGCAGGGCCGGAAGCTGGCCGTAACCGAGCTCCCGCATCAGCACCAGCAGCCAGCGCTCGCGCGCCGGACCGGTGCCCGGCGTGCCAAGCGGCTGGGCGGCGACGAACGCGCGCCAGTCCTGCCAGGCGCCGCGCAGGTAGGTCCACGAGCGGTTCGCGGCATCTGGGATGGTCTCGCGACCCGACAGGTGATACGAGCTCGCAGTCAGGCTCTCGGGAGCGCGGACGTCCCGTGTCTGGATCTTGGCGAACAGGCCGGGCGGGATCAGTCCGCCGACGACACGCACTGCCTGCAACCCGGGGCCGCTCACTGCTGACCTCCGATCGGCAGGTAGACGTATACGCCCAGGACGTCGACGGGAAGCTGCGGCGTCACGGTCAGGCCGGCGACTCCGAGCACACCCGCCTGGCGCCCACGCGCGGCGCGGCGGACGCGCACGTGGGCTTCCCGCAGCGATTCGGCCAGCTCCACCGCGGTGGACTCCAGCCGGGGGGTGAGCGCGTCGAGGCGGGTGAGCACCGCGTCGGCCATGTTGTGGGCGATCTCCGCCGGCATGTTCGCGCCGGCGCGGGCTTCGAGAAGACGTTCCACGTCCTCAGACGGCAGCCACTGCGGCTGCGTCGGTGGCCCGGTGAACGCCAGCGCCCGCGCCTCCTCCGCGACCTGGCGCTGGGTGTCGTCGCGGCCTGGCAGCGTCAGGTGGAACCGGTAGCGCGTGAGCAGCACGGTGGTCGGCGCCGAGACCCCAGCCGTTCGAACGACGCCACAGCGCCGGGCAGGCCGCGCCGATGCCGGCAGCTCGGGGTCGAGCGCGGCGTCGAGTACATACCGCGCCACGGCGGCGACGCGGGCGTCCGCTCGTTGCAGGACCGCGGCACCACGGGGCGCGGGAAGGTCCCGGTGGAACGCGAGGGGCTTGCTCGGCCTGCCGAGCGCGTCCCGCATTCCGATCGGGAGCGCTTCGAGCTCGGCGGTGAAGCCGAACTCCTCGGGGAGCACCTGCGCTCCGCACTCCTCGAGCGCCGAGCGCGTGAATGCGGCGACGTCCTCCGGGCTGCCCAGCGCCGTGCTGGCGGCGTCCAGCTCGCGGATGACGTCCTCGTCACGGATGCTGCGCTGCGCGTAGCGGGTACGGGACAGCTTCTCGGCGGCGGCGCTGCTCTCCCACTCGGTGTGCAGGTCGGCCCGTTCAGCGTCGGCTTCGAAGTCGAGGGTGAGCTGCTCGTCCTTGCCTCGCAGCAGCACACCTTCGACCAGCGCAGAGAGGACCCGATCGCTCTGGCTCGGCACCGGCACCCGGATACCGAGCGTCTTGTTGATCTCCTCGTGCTTGCGGATCAGGACGTTGAGCACGATCCCATCGATGCCGTTGTCCTCGCCGTAGATCGTGGCTGTGCGGACGACCTCGGCGGGCTGGCCGAACCGGTCGACGCGGCCCTCGCGCTGTTCGTGGCGGGTGGGGTTCCACGCCAGGTCGTAGTGCACGACGGCCTGGAAGTCGTCCTGCAGGTTCACGCCCTCGGACAGACAGTCGGTTGCGACCAGCACCTTCTTCTCGGTCACCACGCCACCCAGCCCGCGGACCCGCTCGGCGCGGTCCTCCGGGGCCAGTTCACCGGTGACGACCTCGACCGCGGTGCGTGTGAGCGCGGTACGCAAGTGCTCGGCCACGTAGTGCGCGGTCTGGATGAACCGGCAGAAGACGATCGGCTGGTAGTGGTCCTTGTGCAGCCTGCGGATCAGCGTGGTCAGCATCGTCAGTTTGACGTCGTCCTCGGCGGGCAGGTCGAGCGCGCGCTGCCGGAACGCCCGCAGCGCGCGGGCCTCGCGGCTCGTCGGGACGTCGTCGACGACCGCGCCGGGGGCGATGTCGGCGCTGTCGATCGCCTCGTCCTCCACCGGATCGAGGACGGTGGCCCGGCCCAGGTCGTCGGCGGCCTGCACGGTGCTCGCCTCGGTGGACGCCGCGCGGGTGTTGAGTGTGGCCGCCGCTGCCGCGGGGGAGGACGCGAGCGCCCGCAGCAGTGACAGCGCCGACCACCAGCGCACCCGCTGCTGGAGCTTCGTGCCGCTCTGGTCCTGGACCCGGCCGCGCACGTAGTCGAGGACGTCGTCGAAGAGGGCGCGATAGGCGGGGGACAGGCGGTAGGCGAGTTCCTGGCTCGTCCGGTCCTTTGGGAAGCGAGTGTCGCCGAGAAAGGCCCGGATGTCGGCGCGGCGGCGCTGGACCATGTGCTCCGCGAGGATCTCCCGCGTCCTGGTCGAGCCGAGATCCGCGTCGCGCAGGTCGGGATTGAGCAGGGCGATGAGGTTGCGGAACGCCTCGTTCTTGCCGCTGTGCGGGGTCGCGGTGACCAGAACCAGGTGCCGCTTGTCGTCGGCGGCGAGGTCTTGCAGCAGCCGGAATCGCTGGGTGCGTCCGCGGCTCGCCCCACCGGTGCCGTCGGAGACGCATGAGTGGGCTTCGTCGACGATAATGAGGTCGGGGGCTGCGCGCAGGAAGTCGTCGCGTCGCCGGTCGGCCTTGATGTAGTCGGCCGACACCACGGTGATCGGGTACCGCTCGAACAGCGATTGCCCGTACTCCAGGCCTCGCTCCAGTCGGGTCGCGGTGCCGGGCAGGACCAGCTCGGCGTCCAGGTTGAACTTCGTACGTAGCTCCGACTGCCACTGCTCGGCCAGCGAGGGAGGGCAGAGCACCGTCAATCCGCTGGCGCTGCCCTGGGCCAGCAGCTCGGCAGCCACCAGGCCGGCCTCGATCGTCTTGCCGATACCGACGTCGTCAGCGATCAGCAGGCGGACGAGGTCCTGGCGCAGCGCCAGGAGGAGTGGCACGAGCTGGTAGGGACGAGGGTCGACCGACAGGCCGGCCAGGCTGCGGAACGGGCCGCCGCTGGAGCGGAACCCGATGCGCAACGCGTCACGGAGCAGTCGGGCGCTGCGGTCGTCGCCCAGATCGTCGGCACGCGGCGGGGCGAACGTGGCGGGTTCGACGGGTTCGACGCCGCGCAGCACGCCGGCGATGTCCGCATCGCCGCCACCGAGCGGGCGGAGGACGAGGAAGTCGTCGGTGCTGGCCGGCAGCACCACCCACTCCCGACCACGTGCTCGAACCAGTGATCCGATCGCGAAGTCCGCCGTTGCCGCCGAGGTCACTGCATCTCCATTCCGAACACCGCCGGGTGGCTCGACACGACGGTGTCGAGGTTGTCGTCGAGACGTACGTGCACGACATTCCATCCGTAGAAGGCCAGGACCCCCGGATCGGGATGCCGGTGCGGGCCGTCGATCACGACGGCGGTGTGGAGTCCGTTCACCCGGTAGACGAGGTCGATCCGTGAGTCGTAGCCCGCAACCCGCACACCGACGTCGTCCGGTCCGCGCAGGTTCCGGGACGACAGCAGGTCGACGAGTGCGCGTGCGCGCTCTCCGAGGCTGCCGAGATCGAGGTCGGCCTTGTCCGGCGGGGCTGTCGGACCGGCTGGTTCGACGCGGCCGGAGGTCAGTTCCAGGAGCCGGTCGATCACCATGCGGCGGTCGATCGACTCGTGGACGGTCTGGTTGCTGTAGGAGAGCAGACAGCGGTAGCAGCCACGAACACACGCCCCGTCGATATCCGCACCGGACTCGGGATCGACGTGCATGATCTTCAAGGCCTCGGTGGCGACGGCAGCGAGCTGGTCCGGTTCGCCCTGCAGCCGCCGCAGCACGCCTGCGCCGCCCTCCGCAGCCTCGACGAACATAGTGCGGCCACGCTCGTCGGCGTCCGGGAGGAGCTGGCTCGTCAGCTCGCTGTCCTCGAGCTGGAACACCGCCTCCATCCCACGCTCGACGGCGAACTGGAGCGTCACCGCCTCCGACTCCCCGACCCGGCCGGCCCAGCGCAGGACCAGCACGTTGCGACGGTCCTCAACGAAGGGGATGACCGTCGCCTTTCGGACGACGTCCTCGGCGCCCGCTTCGAGATCGTCGCGTTCCTCGTCCTTCTCGGCGTTCTGCTTCTCGGTGAGCCATCGTCCCTTGATCAGGTCGAGCGGGAACCCGTACGCATTCGGGTTCGCCCGACGCCTGCGCCCGAGGTTGGTTACCCGGATCTCGAGTCACCGTAGGTCAGCGTGGCCAGAACGTCGTCCCCAGCGACGACCGTGGAGTCGACCTTGCCTGGCTTCCCTGCGCGCGGCACGAACCGGTAGGAGGTGCTCAGCTCGAAGCCGACCCGGTTGCGTTCCTCCTCGTCAGCGTTGATCCGCTCCCGGCGGCGGGTCATCACCGACTGCATCTGGAGCAGCTTCGCCAGCGGCTTGCCGAGCGGGGCCTCACAGTTCTCGCAGACATTGGTGCCGGCGTCGCGCGGGTGGTGGTAACCGCAATCGCCGCAGACCCGGGCCTCGGTGAGCACGACGTCACCCGCGGCGTGACCGTCCCGTCCGCGGGGCAGGTTGATCCGGCTGACCTGGTACTGCGCACCCTCGTGATAAATCAAGGCGCCGGGACCGAACTCGGCGACAGCGAGGAAACGCGGCCGTTGCAACCAGGTGTTGCCCCGACCCCTCGTGCCCGGAATGTAGGCCGCCAGTGGCAATCGCGGGAACGAGTACCCCGGCAGGAAGCCCTCGCTCGCGAAGTACCGGTAGGTGTAGAAGTCACTCTGCCGGGACTCGTCGGACTCGTTGAGCAGCAGCTCCATGCGTTGGCGCGCCTCGCGGAACCGATGATCGGCGTCCTCCCGGTCGCGCTTTCGCGCCGACGCGTCGCGGGCCTGCTGCTGAGCGGTCTCCAACTCGGCGGCGACCGTTGCGTACAGGTCGCGCCAACGGTCGCACGAGTTGTGGAACTCCTGCGCTGCGTGCGAGATTGCGCGGGCGGTTCTTGCCCCCGGTTCCCGCTATCGCGAGGCCGAGCGGCGGATCCG